>JAAEMV010000985.1 GCA_024225195.1 Planctomycetaceae bacterium
GCCACATTGGAGAGCCGTTCGGAGTCGATGCGGCAATTTTGCACCGTGCCTGCCTCTTATCGTCACCCTTTGCTTTCTTTTCGCGTGATGGTTGACATGGAAGATTCGTCCTGGCCATAGTTCTCGGCCAAGGTCGTTAGAAAGGTAGGCCAGCATGGGTAGCCCCCTTGGGCCCACATTGAATTAGCGACTCGCAGTTCAAAACCCTCTGTCGCGCCATCGTCCGTCAACGATGTAAGGTCGAGGTTAATTCGCTTAACGATCGGTTGAAGTTCAACTTGGAGAATCCGGAATTGCAGCGGGTCCCGCATCGGAGTTTCCGCTTCGCCTTTCGCCCCGACATGGACCATTGCAGAGTAGCAAATAGGCTTTAGGGGGAAAGTACAAGTTCTTGTAATCAGCATCAATCGACCAATAAAGCTTGAAAGCGAAATCGCTATTTCCGGCTGTCAATTGATCGCAAGATTGCTCGGAGACTTTTACGGACGTTTCGCGCCGATCATCACCACCTATGGTGGTTGATATTCATTTCAAGTGGCTAATTGTTGGCAAATAAGGGGAGCGAGAATTCGGTGATTCAGTCGTTGTGAGCGTTACCTAAATCGGCCAATTTGGTGCCGCCCAAGACTTGGACTGGAATTCTGCAAGAAAGATTAAACCGCAGCGGGGTTGAGTTGCCGAGACTTTATTGCGTTAACGTAATGCTCGCTTCTTTTAGTTAACTGTCGTTTGAATAAAACTCACGCGTCGAAAAATCAAAACAGCAGAAAGTGTCCTCTCTCAAACGTGCGGTTTCGAGATCGGAGAAGTCTCGAAATTAGAAAGATTTCCAGAATTTTGGGGCAATGGGATGTCGCCGCACCCCCTCCGAGGACCGGTTGAGGTTGCTAGTCCATGCGTTGTATGCAATTGAGTGTTTCAGCTCCGGTAAAAAAAGCCAAAGGAATACTTCTATTCAAAGCAAGCGAACTCACTGAATTAAAGTGAACTGCCCGCCACATGCGCCAGCGATATTTTTCATTGTCGAATCATTTCGACTTAACGAAAACGTGTGGACAATCAGATTATGTTTTTTACTTAATTGAATAATCCTATCGGCTCCATTAAATTGCCCATCAGACAATATGAAAATTGTCTTCGTCGATGAATTCGCGGCCATCTCAAAAGCCGGTAATGGATTAGTACTACCCCTAGGAGAAATTTTAGCAATCCATTGGCCAAACTCACTCTTAGTGGCGTTCGTGGCCTCAACCAACCGCCCCTCTTTAAAGGCAGTTGTTACCGAATTGTAAACAAAGACATTGAATTTTTGATGAGGGCCCATTGACGCGATGCTTTGAATCAATTGGCGGCGTGTCTTATCGAATCGCCTGTCGTCGGCCATGCTTCCC
>JAAEMV010000986.1 GCA_024225195.1 Planctomycetaceae bacterium
ACCCAATCAGCGGCTGGCGAACGTTTTTCTTAAGTTAATCCGTCACCAACAAAATCGTTTTTGTGAAGAATCAACATCAGCGATCAAACGTTACGTGAGAGCCCGAGAGCGAATTCCCATGGGCGAACCGGTAAAACTGTCTTAGGTTTATTGATCGCCAGATACGTCCGGCTTGCATGCAACTCCCTTTTTTAGCCGCGATTTATTCGCGTGCAAAAATAGCGCCTGAATTTAAGTGACAGGCCGACGAGGGGCATGAGCGTCCTTATTCCGAGCTTGATGGGTGGAACCAAAAACTTCACGTTCCATTTCCTGAAAACCGAGCTCCGTCAAAACCGCCCTGTTTGGTGAACATTTACTCATTAAAGTTTGTGAATCTTGGGCTAATGTTCAAATAAGAACCATGCCGGAAAATTTGCTTCGTGGTGAATTCTCTTGACATGAAAAGTCGTAGGTGCGACCGTATAGGCACCTCGTTACTTCCTGCGAATGCTCGCAACTAGATTCCAATGTTTTATTGAAGGGAAGTAAGATGTCAGTGAATTCTATCGTCACAACCGCAAGCGCTTTGTTCTGCGGATTAATGCTGGCTTCTCTAGCCATGGCGCAGAGCGGACCCCAACCCCAACATTTGAACCAACGTACGACATTTGAGACGCTAGAAAACACCCTAGTGCATGTGGATTTCGATGAAACCCGCTTCGAAGATGTCGTGAACTCTTTGCAAAAAAAACTGGGACTTCCAATTATCCTCAATGAATCGGCGGCGGATTACAACTTAGATGGCGAGTCTCTCGTCACGTTTTCGCACCCATCAGATTTACGGGCAGCCACCACGCTTGACCTTTTGGTCAAGCCTTATGATTGCACGTGGACCATTCAAGACGGTGTGATTCACATTATATCCACCGACGTAGCAAGTGAGTTGGAATGGCTGAATGTCATGACATTCGACTGTGACAATTTGGTTAAAAAAATCAAGCCGCTCACCATTCATATTCACCCAGATCACATACCCCATAACCGTGGCAGTGGTGATGTTATATTGGGTGGGGGGGCTGGAGGTATTTTCGCCATTCCACCTCAGCAGAGCGAAACGCCCGAAGAAGAGGCGAAG
>JAAEMV010000987.1 GCA_024225195.1 Planctomycetaceae bacterium
CTGATTAATTATCGCTGCACAATCAAATATAGAGAACTCTATAAAATCGGCGTTTTCGATCCTGTTCACATCGAAATGTAGTATATTTGAAGTGCTCCGGTAGCAGCTGTATTTCTTAGAGCGTGTTAGTGGCTTTTGACCCATGGACGTTAAACTGCAAAATCATGCTGCAATACAGCGTCGCTGAAGCTGACATTCGATATTGGTGCAGAATCATATGGTCAAGGTCTGCAATGCGGACCTTTCTGCCTTCGTTATCAGCGCAGATTCTCCGATATGCTGGCAAGCTTTTTGGCGCTAAGGGGGGGAAGCGGTCATCGGGCAGAACATCCACGCGAAGTGGTAAAAATACTGAAAGCGGACATCCGCAGTGGCCCAAAACACCTGGATCGTAGCAAGACAAAATAAACCTCTTCTTGACAATAGTAACGTGTAGCGCTACACAATACACATTGTTCGATTCCCATTAGTGAGGCTTCTAATGACCAACACATCTCCCAAACCTATTCACCCAGGCAAGTATGTACGTGATCAAGTAATTCCGGCTGGCATGTCCGTTAAGAAAGCTGCTGAGACTATGGGAATTGGCCGGCCAGCTCTGTCTAATTTTCTAAATGGTAGTGCCGCACTATCGCCGGAAATGGCAGCGCGGCTACAAAAAGCGTTTGGAGCCAGTCCAAAAGAACTCATGAAGTTACAAAGCGACTGTGATGCGCTTCAAACAGATGATGCGACGATCGCTCGAAGCACCCGAAAGTTCGTTCCACCGTTCCTTCGCGCAAAAGCGAACGATATCGAGAAATGGGCTGACAGTATCAGCTCAAGAACGAAACTTTCTGTATTCTTGCGCACTCTGGTGCATTCCACATGCGGTGGGCTGTCAGTGGTAGACTTTCCCGGAAACGACGACGCTGAGCGTCCTGGATGGGATGGAATGATCGAGACTTCCGAAGGCAATCCTTGGATTCCCATCGGTTTGTCAGGTTGGGAATTTGGGACAAACAAAGATATTCCGACTAAGGCGAACAAAGATTACACGAAAAGCGTGAAAAGCGTTCCGAAAGCAGAGCGGCAGAACATGACTTTCGTTTTTGTCACACCACGCCGTTGGCCCGGAAAAGAAAAATGGCGCGAAGAAAAGCATACAGAAGGCGAATGGAAGGCTGTAACAGTTTTAGATTCAGGTGATCTAGAACAGTGGCTCGAACAGTCGATTGCTGCTCAAGTCTGGTTCGCTGACGAACAAGGGCAAAACTTCAGGGGAACCCAATCGCTTGATGCCTGCTGGGTTCATTGGAATGCCGATTGCGAACCTGCATTCACAACACAAATCTTTGACGAAGCTGCGATTACCGCCGGCCGCACACTCATCAGCCATTTTGAAAAATCGCCGGAGCGCACTCTGCGAATAGCAGCAGATTCCAGACAGGAAGGTCTAGCTTTTCTCCACTGCATATTGACCGAAGACGATCATGACTTAAAGAAGATCAGAGATAGAATTGTTGTCTTCAACGAGCCCGGCCCGCTCGCTGAAATAGTCACCAACTCGACAGCTTTTATTCCAGTGATCACTGACCGTGAGGTTGAAAAAGAACTCTCACAAAGCGGCAATAAATTGGGCGGAATTGTCATTGGGCCAAGAACCATGATGCAAACCGACGCGGACATCATGCTCGATTCATTGAGTGGAAGTGCATTTGAGAAGGCGCTTTCCAGCATGGGCTTGGGTCGCGAGGAGACAAACCGGCTGAGCAACGAGTCAGGGAAATCACTAACCGTTTTGCGGAGGCGCCTCGCGCAAAGTGAGGCAATACGCTCACCGGACTGGAGCAGTGATGAGCGGGTTGCGCGTTCGCTCTTTCCATTCATGTTGGCCGGAGCATGGAAGGCTGACAAGGAGGCTGACCAACTTATTCTCTGTCATTTGGCAGGATGCAATGACTATGAAGAACTCGAAAAGCAGTACTCGCATCTCAATCAGGTAGAAAGCCCACCGGTATGGGCGGTCGGCACATTCCGCGGAATCGTCTCAAAAGTTGATGCCCTCTATGCGGTTCATCAATGGGTTACGCCCGACCAACTAAAGCGTTTTGGCGAAGCTGCAGAGCTGGTTCTTTCGGAAAGAGACCCAACACTTGACCTTCCCGAGAAGGATCGCTGGGCTGCGGACATATACGGCAAATCGAGAGAAATCTCTACGGCGCTTCGGGACGGTTTGGCCGATAGCCTGGTTTTGCTTGCTATTCACGGAAGTAAATTGTTTCGCAAGTGCATCGGCGTCGATCCAGAAGTAATGGCTACGTTGATTGTGCGCAAATTATTCGATCCGCTCACAGAGGACACGCTTGAGTCCCAGTCTTCGGATTTTCCGCTTTATGCCGAAGCTGCTCCGGAAGAGTTCCTCTCTATTCTTGAACGAGATCTAGGCTCTGACGAACCATTGTTGAAAGTGCTTATGCGACCAACAGATAGCGGCATCTTCGGGTCAACACCGCGTGTTGGGTTATTATGGGCTCTTGAGGCTTTGGCATGGTCGCCAGAATACATCACGCGCGTGATCGAAATTCTCGCGCAGTTGACCGAAATGGAAGCTGATGACAACTGGGCCAACAAACCTAGCGCCACTCTCGAATCCATTTTCAGAAGCTGGATGCCACAGACAGGCGCTCCACTAAAGCAGCGTATCTCACTAATTGACTGGTTGGTGAAGCACTATCCGTCAATCGCTTGGTCCGTAGGTGAAAAACAGTATCAGGTCGGCTCGCGGGTCGGCGATCATGCCAACAAACCAAAATGGCGTGATTACGCCTTTGGATATGGGGAACCTGTCACCAACGGTGAGTCATGGGAATTCATAGATCACTGTACTGAAGTCGCAATAACTTGGTCTCAGCACACACGCGAGACGCTGGGCGATCTTGTGAGCAACAATGAATCTTTCTCGGACAAAAATCAGGAGCGTATCTGGCATGCAATTGCCGAATGGTCGAAAACCGCAATCGACGAAGACCGGGCTTGGTTGAGAGAAAGAATACGGACCACAACTACACGCAACCTAAGGCAAAGAAAATCAAGCAAAAAAGCAGACGAAGCGTCGAGTGCCCGCATTCGAAAAGCGCGTGAGTGTTACGAAAATCTTGAGCCTCAAGACATCGTTTGGAAGCACGCCTGGCTCTTTAAAAACGGATGGGTTGATGAATCGTGGGACGAAATTCAAAGTGACGACATGGACTTTAAATCTCGCGACGAACGAATTGCAAAAAAACGGCTTAATGCTCTTGAGGAAACTCTGAAATCAGAAGGATTGGATGCCATACTACGCCTGGGGCTGTCCGGTGACGCCCCGCACGTGGCTGGCGACGGCATGGCATCGTGTCTTTTTGACTCAGTGGAGCAGCTTAAATTTGTGGAAGCAGTATTGGCAGACGGAGATATTCTCATGTCTCGTTCGCATCAATCCATTCTGGACGGATTCTTCATACGATTGGGTGAGGAACGCGCGTTAGAGCTAGTTGAATTCCTATGGCAAGACCTAAGCGTCGATGAAGGTGTAAAGCTACTTTGCCTTTGCAGATTTGCAATGCCTGTTTGGAAACGCGTCGAAATCTTGGGTGACGAAGTAGTCCATAAATACTGGAACTCGGTTGCTGCTCACTGGGGACGCCAGTCCGAAGAAGAGTTGCATTACGGAATATCGAAACTGCTTTCGGCAAAGCGAGCCTTGTCAGCGCTGCATCTCGTGCATCTTGATCTCAAAAACGTTGAATCTGAGCAGCTATACAGCATTCTTAAAGAACTGCCGAATAGCGTAGAGGAGCATACCGGTGCCAATCAGATGGATGCATACACCATTAAGAAAGCTTTCAAACTACTGAATGAGCGTAAGGCTTTCCCGCGAGGAAAAATGGCTCAACTGGAATTTCTGTATCTTGATCTTTTCCAACGTGACGAAGGAGGAATACCGAATTTGGAACAAGAGATCGGCGATAATCCATCCTTGTTTTGTGAAGCGATAATTTTTGCCTACAAACGAGAAGACCGCGAAAAAGGAGAGGAGCTAACCGACGAACAAAAGACTATCGCCGGCAATGCATACAAGTTGCTGAGCACGCTATCTCAAATTCCCGGAAAAGATAAAGACGGCTCTGTTAGCAAAGAAAAGCTTGAGAATTGGATCACCAAAGCGCGTGAGCTATGTAGAGCGCAGGGCCGCTTGAGCATGTGTGACTATCAAATTGGTGAACTGCTGACGCACGCGCCTATCGGCGATGATGGCGTTTGGCCATGCGAACCAGTGAAAACAGTGATTGATCGTTTGCTCAACAAGAGAATGGGTGAAGGCATTCACATAGGCCGCCGTAATTCGAGAGGTGCACACTGGCGGGGAGAAGGTGGTGGACAGGAAAGGGAACTTGCGGACCAATATGAGGGATGGGCAAAGGCTTGCGATTATTCTCATCCACGACTTGCCTCTGTACTTCGCGAGCTTGCTGAATCTTATCTGCGAGAAGCCGATTGGCAGGATGACGAGGCTGTTGTTCGAAAGAGGTTACGCTACTAACCTATTCGCAGTTGCATTTAAGTGGAGTTCGGACTCTGAACACTATCAGCAGTTCGAGACCTGAGTAGTTTGAGCGTTTGGTGCAGCGGCGAAAGTCTGCTTTGAGAACCTGCAATTCAATCTCAGCAATTTTGTTCAACAACAGCTACGGGCTGTCAGTCGGTCTGCACCTTATTGCGGTGTTTCTTGAGACGAGTCGCGCCTGAGCATATTTCACGGATCAAATCTTGACCGTCGGTAGCCAGCGCTTCTGCATCAGAATCGATCTGTTGTATATTCATTGTCCCTTCTGCCATGGCATGCATCAAGGAATTCCTGCGATCTTTCCAAGAAACTAATTTGGTATACGGGAAGTTCGCAGCCAACAAGCTGTCACTCGTCGTTCGATTTTGGAGAGTGGTTAGCTTCGGACCAAGCATACGAATTGGCTGGCCATTTGATTGAGTTGCTCCACCACTGTTTTGAAGCATCGATATCATTCGATCCTCCAAAACTGCATATACGTACCAAGACGCCTCAAAAAAATGTCCGGAACTAACGTATTGATCTATTCGATCTATGAACTCCTCATACAAATTCCGTTTTGTCACTGGGATTCTCCCTTCGTTTTCAAATCATTCGTTAGTTGTGCTGTGAAAAAAAGCCAACTAACGCATAATTAATCGATACTAGATAACCGGTGGTATTATGTCATCTCAGTATCGGATGTCCGCTTTGGCGAAATATGGAGCCAAATTTGTGTGGTTGCTCGAAAGACCGCTATGGGCCGTTCTTACGGGCGCGTATTTCTGCACCCGCGAAATCTCCGCGAGCGAACTGCCGTAACTAAGGGCTCCAAGCGCCATTTCTCGATTTAGCAACTATGCGAATGTGAATGGCTCCTTTCATGAATACCATCAAATTCCGGTAAAAGAGGCAAACGCCCGTTTCCCCCCAAGAGCGGCAAGGTCGGAAACCGACTGATGATAAGGATTGTTGTCAGGAAATGGAAACATAATACTGGCGATACAATCAAAACCCGGCATCAACAGGGATTTTGAAATCTGGTTTTCGATCAATTTGGATGCCGGTGCACCTCGATGATTATCGAGGAATTGGCATGCCAATATGCAATACATGGAGGCACGTCCTGTCCCAAATTGTGCAGCAATCTTGCTAAACCCGAGCAACTGTAGACAAAACACCCTGCCCCATCCTCAAGAAACCTGGTTCCCCGAAATGCTCAAATGCTCGTACCCCGACAAAAGCCTCCCGGCCAGTTCACTGGTTTTGGCATCGCGCCAGCGGTAGCCGATGATGGCGCCGCGTTTGTGGTCGGAGATGATGTTGTTTGAAATCACTGTCGATTTGGCGCCCTCGACTACCGAGACGCGGACGCCAACCTTGGAACCGCGCACGATGTTTGATGTGGCAATGACATTGCGAAGATAGGGGCCCCAGCCCAGGGACAGGCCGAAATCAACGGCGTTTTCAACGACATTTCCGCTAAGCGTGGTGTCTGCCTCGACGCTGATGCC
>JAAEMV010000988.1 GCA_024225195.1 Planctomycetaceae bacterium
ACCGAAAGGCATACCAGAGCACCAGCTTAAAGACGAAGCGGTGGCTGATAAGGATTACAAGGATTATTCACCTTACAAACCTAGAAAGTAAGATAGCGCTTCAAAACAACGCAACGAAATTGATTGGCTAACCACATAATAAATGCGGTTCGAGCTCGAGAAAGGAATTAGTCATGAACAACACGACATTGGTGAACAACGTTGGCGCTGCTAAGCTCTCCATCGGCCCGAATCCGGAAGCGAAATACTGCGACAGACAATTGGCGTTACTCATCTTCATCGCGATTTGGATATTTATATTTCTCATCGACGCACTGCTGCGATGCAACGACGTTTAAAATAGATGAGCAAGAAGACGTCGCTATCTCGCTTCGACTACCATTCACAATCCACCGTACGAGCTGGAAGCCCCTCGCTGGCGAGCGGAACAATTTATGGCACCCGATCGCGATAAAAGTACAAGAGACTGAATAAATAAACGCATAAGTATGACTGAAGCTCGATAAAAGTATCATTTGTAAATCAGCTTGCGAAGAGAAAACATCATCATGTCTGCCACCGCATGGGAGAATCGCCTCGCTCGGGAGAATTACTATGAGAAATTGTGGGTAGATTGCCACCTCTGCGGAAAGCCTAGGCTAAAGATGGGGCCGCATATGCGCACGGCTCACGGCTGGAGCGCGCTCGATGAACAACGTTACAGAATTGATCAAGAGGCGACGTCGCAAGAGATTCCCGAAGGCGCTCGCAAACGGAAGCTGGATTGGTCGGAGCTCATTGAGAACGAAAATCGGCAATGTCGCGACCAACTAACCAATATTGTAATTTTAAAGTTTCGTACGCTGTACGATTGCATGAAAAATGTCTACAAGGAAATCCACGATCACACCGCAAAAACTTTGGTTGATCTGTCCAGCGATGGAGGAGACATCGTCGATGGAAAAAAAGATATCGATGACGCCATCGAGCGGGTGCTAAATACCTCGTTCGATCATCTGGATAGCACTCACAATTCTGAAAGGGCGCATGTGATTCATTCACTGACTGAACTAGCTCAAGGCACATACGTGTAAATATATACGATTGTATTCTGAAATAGATAGT
>JAAEMV010000989.1 GCA_024225195.1 Planctomycetaceae bacterium
CCTATGTATTGGCAATCGGAACGCTCAACCTCCTGGCCTGTCGTTTCGAAGCGTTTCAGTTTCTTAGCGCGCTCACGTTCGAAAGGTACGGCTTAATCCTAACGATTGCCAGTTTGAGTGCCGGCGATCTCAGCCTTGCGGAAAGCCTAAACGCGATGCGAATACCAGAATTCCGGAGGCTCGTCCTACTCTCCAGCGGTCTACTCTTGACTGCACTGCTTGTCGGTTTGCGAAGGTTGCGAGAGTAAAAATCGTTGGTTGGCGGATTTCCAAAAGAGCTAGACGGGCTCCCAAAATGAATGGCAACCAGCTCGATAAACCATTTCCATCTCATCGGTTGCGAGCAACACCCCGTTTTTTGGAGGCGAAGGAAAAAATTTAAATCAAACTCATTAAGAATCCTGAAACAAATGCGTTCCTCAATGAAAGCTCAACCCGCCCCAAAAGGGTGAAGCAGGCGCTCCTCGTAATCTTAATAGAGTGCATTTCACAATTTTTGATAAACAGCAGAACCTTGAAATCTATCGCTCGAACCTTCATATTGGCCCGCCACAACACCAGGCTGAACTTTGTAATCGCCGGCTCATCGTCAACAGCAGAGACGATCCACGGGCAAGGGTATTTAACTCGTCCTCCGTTTGCTTGAGACTCTCCCGAAACGAGGCGTTTCTCGCGTTCGGTGCAGAAATTTTCGGTTCCAATACCGTATCGACCTCCTGAAAACACCCAGCAATCCGCAGAAAAAGAAACGCGTAGCCTCCGATTCATCCTTAATTTTGATTTGCGGGACCATGCCGGAAAGCTCGCCGCGCTGTCACGAGACGAACTGTTTGTGGGTCACCTGA
>JAAEMV010000990.1 GCA_024225195.1 Planctomycetaceae bacterium
AAAACATACGTAACCTCTCAGCGCTCGCAGACATGGCAGCCGAGAGCTTCTACTTGCAGTGCCCGAGTAACGCTTCGATGCACATCTTTCCAGAGAATACGCTATCAGAATTCACTGTACACCTGGACACACCGCTGGATGTGGGAGATGCGTACGAGGTCGGACTCTGCGAAATACAATACCCGCAATCGTGGGATAATGTACGCCGTGGAAGCAACACAATCCGTATTAGGTATCAGTATCTTAACAGAGGAAAGGATGATACGATGGAAAAGGAAATTCCTCCCGGCTACTATAGCAGCATACCTAAATTGATCGAGGCGATCATGAGTGTGTATGGTACGACGAAAAAGAAGAACGCGACGCTACATGGGCTAGAAATGGAATACAATCCGACAACAAGGCGCGTATCGGTGAGTGCGGACAAAATGCTACTGCGAATTCGTCGAAAAAATGGCAAGGTGCACACGCCAAAGGCGAATAACGTCGTGATCGAACTAAAAGATGACATCGCTCGACTCTTGGGCTTCAAACACGGTGCAATGATCAGAACGGGAATGAAAGCGGAGAGCGAATTTCCAGCTACCGTGAGCGGTGGATTCCATCAAATGTACGTGTACAGTGACGCGATCAAGCCGCAACCTCACCCGGACGGAAACGTGGCGATATTGCGCACGATCGCTGTGGAGGGAAAGCCGAACCAGGATTATTTATCGCGGAGATTT
>JAAEMV010000991.1 GCA_024225195.1 Planctomycetaceae bacterium
AAAATGAAGAAGTTTGTTAGGCGAAACAAAGGCCTCGTACTCGCAGCCAGTGCGTTTGCCGCGATCATGATTACGGCTACGACTGTTTCGACTTTGAATTGGGACGCAGCCGTAGATGCACAAACCAAAGCCGAAGAGGCATTGGACGACTTCGCTGAGGAGTTATTTGAGCGGGGTATAACTGCCGTATTTTCCGGTGATGATGTTGACTACTCAATAGTCTGCGAAAGGTGGCGTAAAGCCAATTTTGAACCGGCAATGATCGAGGTTCTTAAGGGTTTGAAAGAGTTTCAAAACGGAGACAACGAAAAAGCTGAGGAGATCCTGGAGAACGCCTATCTTAATAATAAAAAGAACCAAGCAATTGCTGTGTCCTATTACATTGTGATGCAAAACTCCCCGATTCGTCTTCGCAAATATATGGATAGGGAAAACGAGTTATTTGGCAATAAAATCGAATGGGATGACGATTCATCAGGTGGCCGATACAAACGAACTAACAACTTCCTTAACGGATGGGCTAACATTTTAGTCGATCACCGTGAAGCCGAGAAGCAACTTGAGTCTGCGCTCGAAGGCCGCTCCTGGCCAATTGCGCGTGTTATGTATGCATGTGCTCTTGCCCAAGTTGCTTTAGACGATCGTGATGTAGACAAGGCCTGGAACGCGGTCGAGGAAATCCGGAAGGTGGAACCTCTGTTAGAGGATGTCCCGCTTGTAATGAACATCGGCCTCTGGGCTAGATACCACTATTACTGGCTTAGCACTGATGAAGTTCTCAAGAAAAAGATTAAGGAGGAAACGGATAAGCTCGCGAAAGCTTTAGAAGAGAAACTCAAGTATAAAAACAACTACCATCTCGTCGCGAACTGGTACAAGATGACTGGCAATGCTGATTTGGAAAATATATACAAAGCCAAAAAAGGGAATTG
>JAAEMV010000992.1 GCA_024225195.1 Planctomycetaceae bacterium
CGATAGGACGTCGCCCCGGACAAAATCGCCAGGATAGTGGCCAGCATTACTGGACCAAGCTGCCATTTCTTCCCCTGCGCACGCCGCGGGTCAGGGATCAGTGATAAAAGTTCAAGTAATTTCAATGTCATGAGTGCGTATCTCCGAATCAAACGCACTCATATAGATTCAGACAAATCCCCGATTGTGAATCCCTTAAAGTAAATTCAAATATTTAGCGTTGAACAGCCCTGTGTTCCCCCCCAATTTAATTAACTACTTCAATGAGTTGGCATCATTAAGGGGGAGAAAATGGGCAAACTTTCCACAGGCCTTCAGGGGGAGAAAATAGGCAAGCATTTGCACCCTTGAAGGGGAGAGGGATATTTTTGTTTTCTCCCCTTTATTCTTCAGATAAAATCTGATTCGATATGGGGAACACTCTCGAAAAGACATTACCGCTATTCTCGAATGAAGATGTGGAAGGCATACAGCCCACTGGCTCACCGTGGATCGTCTCTAATGATGATCCCGCAACTGTGCCTGTGCCGCTGCAAGTCCTCATTACGAAGGTAGAAGGGCCGTATACAGCGCGAGATCGCAAGCTGTGGACGTTCCTGCTCCATGCGGCATTTGAGGAGCTTGGCGACAAGCCTATTCACTCTGTGAAGGTGCGAGACGTAAACGACATGTTCCGCAAGCAAGGCGGCCAACATGAAACAAATTGGATTTGGAAAAGTGCCAAGCGGCTTTCTAAAACAACAATCGAATTTGAAACGACAATGGGCGATGAACGGTTTTTAGGTGTAGCTGCACTGTTCGGTGCAAACGTGCCAGCTAAAGCAAAACGGGGAAGTGAACTTCACTTCTTTTTCCCGCCCAACCTGATACCAATTATCAAAGAGCCAATGCGGTTTGCCCGTCTGCGCGTTCATTTCATGATGCAGCTATCGGGCAAATATGCCGTGACGCTCTATGAAATTTTGGAAGGTTTCACCAATCGCCGTGATGGGCAATGCCGTGTCACAATCGAAGAATTGAGAACATGGCTTAAAGTGCCGGAGCAATCATATCAAAATTGGAAAGACTTCAGAAAGTGGGTTCTCGATCCTGCCATAAAACAGATCAATGATGATCCCTTGGGGGCAGGCTTCGTGGTTGAATATGAACCAATAAGGAAAGGCCGTTTCTATAACGAGATCATTTTCAAATTGGCTAAAACTAAAGCGCGGATTGGGCTAGATCGTACCATCAAAGGGGTCGAGTGCGACTCAGTGCTAAATCGTCACACTACACGACACAGTTGCCAAGATGCCAGAGAATCAGATGAAATGGAGGATTCTGTCAACTACAACGGGATCATCCAATGTCCTCGAAACTCCCCGACACCCTGATTTTCACCTTAACCACTCATCTTGACCTGAGC
>JAAEMV010000993.1 GCA_024225195.1 Planctomycetaceae bacterium
CAATTGAGCAGGAACTAACTCGGCTACTCAGTGACGCTGATGCGTACTCGGAAATGGCGGACGCCCAGAACCCTTACGGAGATGGTACTGCTGCCCGGCAAATTGCTGACGCACTCGCGTCGCATGCTGCTGCAATCTAGCTGCTGCGAACCTTGCTGTTGAACACAATATCCGAAAAGGCACGTTTGCCTATTCGATCTGCGACGAAGTTGCCTTAAGGTTCGCACGAAGTCCGGATTGAAAGGACTCAACGCTTAACGCGTTATCAGTCGAGGGCCCCAGATGAAGGATCAAGTTCGTAATTGCCCAAACCCATATTTACCGGCTGATAAAGGGTTGGGGGGCGATGGAGCGTTCAGAGGATTCCTCAGACCGACTTTCTCTCAAGGGCTGAGCAAAGTCGTTGACTGGATCAATTTTACACTTTGGTTTGCAATACAAAATGTGAATGTTGTGAACTCTTCGTTCCGCGAACGCTGCTTCGCAATAGCACAAATAAAAGTGCCAAAAACGTACAAAGGGCTCGTCGTAACCAAGTGCCCGAACTTCATCAATCCGGTTCATGAACTCTCGTCGCCAGAAAGCGAGTGTCTTGACATAATGCGGCGTGATGTCTTCCTGAGACAGCATCCGCATGTCTGTGGAACGACCAACGGCATTGGAAAGCGCTGTTACCGAAGGCAGGCAACCGCCAGGGAAGATGTATTTTCTGATAAAGTCGACATGGCTGATGTGGTACTTGTAATTCTGTTCGCCAATAGTGATTGACTGGAGCAGCATGACTCCATCATCCCGAAGTAGTTGCGAGCAGCGGGAAAAGTATTCATCGTAGAACTGATGGCCCACCGCTTCGATCATCTCGATAGAGACAATCTTGTCGAACTTGCCGGTAAGCAGGCGGTAGTCCTGCAAGAGTACGGTGACCCGATCTTCGAGTCCTTCTTTGCGAACTCGTTCTACTGCGAAACGATGTTGTTCTTTTGAGATTGTGGTGGTTGTAACTCGGCAGCCCGAGGTTTTCGCCATGTGAATAGCAAGACCGCCCCAGCCGGTTCCAATTTCTAAAACATGGTCTAGTGAATTGAGCCGAAGCTTCCGACAGACTTGATCCATTTTTCGAAGTGATGCTTCGTGCATCTTGTTGGCGTCCTCTGCATCCGCGTCAGGTGATTCGAAGATACCTGATGAATAGTTCATCGTTGGATCGAGGAACAGTTGATAAAAATCGTTGCCCAGATCGTAATGTTCGTGAATGTTCTTTTGGCTTCCACTAATCGTATTTCGCCGCATCATGTGCTGAACGAAATTCCAACTGTTTTTTACCCAGCCCCAAGTCTTTTCGATGCGAGAAAACTGATTCAAATTTCGGATCATAATCCGAATCAGGGAAGTCAGGTCGTTGGAGACCCATTCGGAGTTTGCATAGGATTCAGCAGAACCGATAGTACCGCCAACCATCACCCTTTTGTAAAATTTCGGGTCACCGACCACTACGGTCGCAGGCAGGTCATCACTTGGGTCGCTTGAGCCGATGGACTGCATCGATCCGAGTTGATCGACGACCTTTAGATTGCCTCCGACGATCTGATGAAATCGTTTAAAGATCTGGTTTCGGAAGAAATCAGACTTCGGTTGCGAGGGGGATTCCTTGAGTGAGCCGGTCTCAGGGGAAAGGGGGAATTCAGTTTTAACAATCCCGATTGCTGTTTCGGTTTCGTGGAACTTGTTAGCCAAGAGGTTGTTTTTTTTGTTGGGGAAGTGATTCATCGGCTTACCAAAACGGATTTAGATTCTGATGGAGACGGTCGAGGTGACTCGCCCGGTGGGTTGGGTTTTTTGGGATCTTCGACGCCGCCTTCGGGGTTGGAATCTGAATTCCGCTTCCGTGGGTGGGAGTAAAAGGTAGTCTTCTTCAAAAACAAGCGAAACGCATGCCAGTAGATACTTGCAAAAATCTGAACAGTTATCAGCGGATATCTTACTAGTAACCAGTTCAGATTCCATCCGGTGAGTGGTTTCCGCTTCATAAGCATAGAAACGTCCAGGATTTTCGTTATATCGTGTAGTGGCCGATCGAGGTGGTTTTCGATTTTCACGCCCAGCTTGTTACCGGGAGCAGTAAAAGACATTCGATAGGACATGTCTAAGGACATGAACGGCGAAACGTGAAAATCTTTGTCGATGGAGTTGCTGCGGATACTTGTCTGTGGATTGGGTATCTGGTCAGTTTTGGTATTCGGGATCACGTAAACGTGTTGTTCTCCCCACGGTGTGTTATTGACTTCGGCGATAACGGCGAGCACATTTTTACCACATTGTGAGTAGCAGTAAAAGAAACTGACCGGATTCATTGAGAACCCGAAATAGCGTAACTGTGTTAAAAGTCGAATCGAACCAATCGAGTCGCTCGAGATCCCCGCGTTCTCCAAAACTTGGTTTGCGCGTTGACGTAGGTTGCCGTGTTGGCGATGGTGGATCAAGTGTTCAGATTCTTTGAACCGTCCGACCGCAAATCGCTTCGCAGACCAAAGCCAACGCTGCCGAAAGATCGAATCAATCTCCCCTAAATCCATCATCAAAAAGAAGGATTTGAAATCGAATTGGTGGACATGAGGTGTGTTTCGGCGATGCCGGATTATCCCTTCGTAGATGCAACTATTCAACATTGCACCCCGGCTTCGATGGTTTCAAGTTGGTTGGCGACTGCGATTGCACTTTTCACACCGTCTTCATGGAAGCCGTTACCCCAGTAGGCCCCGCAAAACGAGGTTCTGGATTGGTTAATTAATTCTTGATGTCGGGCTTGCATTTGTTTTCGGCGAATTTCAAAGGTTGGGTGCATGTAAGTATATGAGCCCAGGATGTTTTCATCTCGAATTCTACCATCATCGTTAAGTGTCACACAAAAAGTCCGCTTGGAATGAATGGACTGGAGAATATTCATGTTGTAGGTAACATTTGCTACCGAAGACGCCTGCTTGGGTTTGAAGTAGTTCCAGCATGCCCATGCCCGTTTATTTTTTGGCAGTACCGATTCCTGCGTATGAAGCAAGGCGGTGTTGGGGTGATAGGGGAATGCGCTGAGTATCTCGCTTTCGGTGCTATTCGCCCCGTCCCCGAGGATCCTAAGTGCCTGGTCGCTGTGGCAGGCGAACACCACATGGTCGAAAGGATGAGATTTACCGTCCTTGGTAAGGATCGTGACCCCATCCTTTGTTCTTTGCACGTTGCTGATAGGTTGGTTCAAGTGAATTTGATTTGCCCAATCCTGCGTCAAAGGTGCGATGTACTGCCGCGAACCTCCTGTGATAACACGCCACTGGGGGCGATTAGTCACGCCTAGCAAGCCGTGGTTTTGGTAAAATTCAGCGATGAACCTAATCGGGAACTGCTTGAAGGTGTCGAACGAAGCGGACCAGATCGCGGCGCCCATCGGTAAAAAATATTGTTCGATAAACTGAGATGAGAATTTATTTCTCTCAAAAAATTGAGCGACTGTCTCATTCTCCAGGTCGCTCTCGAGCAGCTTCTCTCCGGCTTTGTTGAACTTGACTAAATCGAGTAGCAGTTTCAAAAATCGTGGGTTGAACAAGTTCCTTCGCTGTGCAAACAAGCCACTGAAATCAGCTCCACGATATTCGAGCCCAGTCTTTTCGCATGAAACGCTGAAGCTCATCCTCGTTGGTTGAGAAGGTACTTTTAGTTCGTCCATCAAAGCAATGAAGTTGGGATAGGTCCTATCGTTGAAAACGATGAATCCCGTGTCCACTGCGAAATGACCTTCATCGTTTTCGACGTCAATTGTGTTGGTGTGGCCGCCGATATAATCGTTGGCTTCAAACAGCGTGACATCGTGCGTCTTGTGCAGGCGATAGCCTGTTACTAGTCCGGAGACTCCGCCTCCAATGATGGCAACTCGCATGTTTTTGTTCCGGTCTAAGTGTTAGTTGTGTCGTCGAAACCGATTAAATTGGCTGAGCTGTTGTGAGAGACTTCGTGAATCACTGCGTCAAAGAGACACGCTTCTTTAAGCGATGCATTGCGTGCCAGTATCTAAGTTTCGCAAAGGCAAAATATCCCGCGTTGAGCAAACTTCCGATGCCGAGAATCTGGCTAAAACGGACCGTCCTCTGAAATCCGAGTCGGCTATAGATTTGGCGAAACACTTCAACACCCACGACGTACTCACCCGTTGGCAATTTTCCGTGTATCGACCGCATTAACTGGTCGAGCGAAAAGTCCTCCGGCGGGCGAAAGTCTGCGGCAGAGATGTCAGTGAGAACCAATTGCTGCTGTTTATCCTTTCCCCGAATCATGTTGATCTCTCGTTTACAAAGAGGGCAATCGCCGTCGAAAAAAACCTCAAAGCGATCGTCGGAACTCAATTTTGAACACATTTTGCTGACTTTAGATTGATTATTCATATTTTTTCAAAACGTTCAATTCGTTCGTGTTACAACCGGATGAGATTTATCGGGTTAACCCATGTCCTAGCATTTGATCGATTTTCTTCGAAAGATTTGTTGTCCATGGTTAACTTCCCGAATTCTTCAGGCAGCCTAAACGTTCAGAAAGAGCGGAGCTATCTGAGCCCCGATGATTCATTTTCCCCAAAAAAGGTCGCCACGTCGATTGGCGTGAGCGAGTCGTCACTGAAACGTTGGTGTGACTCGGGATTCCTCAACGCAATGAAGACCGCTGGCGGACATCGCCGAATCCCGCGGTCGGAGGTCATCTCCTTCGTTAAACGCAAAAAGTTAAAATTAGTGAAGCCTCAGACGATCGGTCTTCCAGAGATGGACGACATCGTCGTGTCGGGTCCGCAGGATGCCATCACCCAGTTCCACGCGGCACTCTTGCAAAACGCTCCAGTGACCTGCCGAAAATTAATGGTGTTGCTGTTCCTGGAAGGCTTCGAAGTCGCCGACATCTTCGACCAAGTTGTGCGCCCGGCCTTTCAGAGAATCGGAAGCTCACGGGCTGACGGACTACTTGAGATACACCACGAGCGGCAGGCCTGCGAAGTTTGTCTAGAAGCAATCCGACAGCTTGGAGATCTCCTTCCACCGCCAAAGCCGTCGGCGAGACTGGCCATTGGTGGTGCGATCGCGGGGGATCATTTTGAGATTCCGACGCAGGCCCTCGAAGTCACCATGGCGTCGCTCGGCTGGCGGGCGTTTTCGCTAGGGAACGATTTACCGCTGTCCTCGCTATTGCAATCAGCCAGAGAGCATCTTCCGGATTTGTTGTGGGTAAGTATCTCGCATTTAAGAGATCCAGCCCGAGCGGTTATTGCACTTAATGAGTTTGCTTCGAGGATGCCGGATAAGACGACCGTCGTCTTTGGCGGGACTGCGGTTACCGCGGATGTCCGTAAGGGCATCACCCACGCAATATGCTGTGATAATTTTTCACAAATGGCTTCGCTGGTAAAAAACTACCAGCCCAAGATTAATTTGATGTTGCCAAGATTCGGGGAGTGAGTTCAACTCCTCGACGCTTTTTGATTTAACCTGTTTCACAAACTGTTTCCCCTAACGGAATGACCATGATCACTCGATTTTTGATTTGTTTTTTAGTGCTGGCGGCTTACTGCTCGCCTACGATTAACGCTCAGACGCCTGCTACGGATGACGCAGCTCAGTGGGGGCAGTGGCGTGGGCCAAACCGTGATGGAGTCCTACCCAAAGGCTCTTTACCCGATTCAATTGACGAGGATACGCTCAAAAAGAAGTGGGCGATGCCATTGGGGCCAAGTTACAGCGGTCCGTTGGTAGTTGGTGATTCGGTTTTCGTTACCGAGACAAAAGATAAAAAGCTTGAAGTCGTCACTGCAATCGATCTAAATACCGGAAAGCCGATTTGGAAGACGGAGTGGGAAGGTTCCATGCGAGTGCCTTTCTTTGCCGCATCGAATGGCAGTTGGATACGGGCAACCCCGGCCTACGACGACGGGCGACTTTACGTTGCGGGAATTCGGGATGTTCTGGTTTGTCTTGATGCTTCCAACGGTAAAATCATTTGGAAACTCGATTTTCCTGCCGACACAGGATCATCTGCGCCCAACTTTGGGTTCGTTTGTTCTCCGTTGATTGACGGCGACTATTTGTACGTTCAGGCCGGCGGCGGTTTCAAAAAGCTAGAGAAGGCTACCGGTAAAATCGTCTGGTCCTCACTCGAGGATGGCGGCGGGATGAACGGAAGCGCCTTTTCATCACCGGTTATTGCCGAGCTCGGCGGTAAGAGACAAGCAGTTGTTCAGACACGCGGCGAGCTTTGCGGAGTTGACCTGGAAACCGGAAAAAAGCTTTGGGGTCAAGCTGTCAAAACTTTTCGTGGGATGAATATCCTCACACCGACAATCTGGAACGGGAGTGTCTTCACAAGTACGTATGGCGGTAACACTCAGTTGATAAACGTTGCCTCTGCGGGCACCACCAACAACTTTGTAACGTCTCAATTGTGGAGTGCACCAGTCGAGGGGTACATGTCGTCTCCAGTGATTATCGATGGTCATTCGTTTGTACACTTGAGAAATCAGCGTTTTGCTTGTTTTGACCTGAAAACAGGAGAAGAGACTTGGCGAAGCAAGCCGTTTGGCAAGTACGCGAGTCTTGTTGGAGCGGGTGATAAGATTTTGGCACTCGACCAAAAGGGAGAGCTGCTCTTGATCTCTGCGAAGCCGGACGAGTTCGAACTGATAGAGCGACGGAAGGTTGGCGACGACAGCTGGGCTCACTTGGCTGTGAAAGGAAAAACGATCCTCATTCGAAACCTAAATGAAGTGGTTGCTTACGAGTGGGAGTAATATCGTTGAGCCTGTGAGGGTTTTAATTTAATGCGGGATCGGTTGGCATTACTTTGCCGACGTGTCTCCCAAGAACGTTTTCTCCGATTTGCTCGCACAGCTGACGCCACAACCCGTCAGGCGAGTCGAAGACATGTTGCGAGGCGGCTGGATAGGTAAACCAGCCGCCTTGCTCTATTTCGTTTTCAAGCTGACCCGGACCCCACCCTGAATAGCCACTGTAAACGCGAAATTTTGCAGCCGATTGGTTAACCAAAAGATTCAACGCTTCTCTGCCTACCGATACATAGCACTCCGGACACACGAAGTTTTCGTCACTGTGAAATTCCTCGTGGAGAGCAATTAAGGGACCCTCAACCGGGCCGCCCATGTAAACCAAATCCCGACAGTCACACGGTACTGCGGAAACTTCGTCCCAAACCTGGGAGATCGTGACGTCCGAAGGCCGGTTAAGTACTAATCCGGAGGCGCCCTGGTCATCGTGTTGAACGAGCATAACGACGGTGCGAGAAAAGGTTGGGTCGTGAAGATCCGGGATTGCGATAAGCAAATTTCCAGCGAGGCTATCCATGGTTTTTCCTGCGGAAGGGCGATCGGAATGAAGTCGGCTGTGTGACGCCAAAATCACTCAATTGTCTTGGAAAGCTGATCTTAATCAGAAACTCGGGGAAATAGTCGGGAAAAATTGAACTAAAACGCTGAAAGATGGCAGATTTACGGTTTGACGACTCCCTCTTTTTCGATAATATATTCAACTTAAGTTTATTCAAGTCACCCGAGTAGAGCCATGAAATCGGACATTCACCCAGATTATCGCCCTGTAGTATTCAAAGACAAGACTGCAGATTTTTCGATTTTAACCCAGTCTACGATCGCCACTAAAGAGACGATTAAGTGGGAAGACGGAAACGAATATCCTGTCTACTTCGTTGATATTTCGAGTGCCTCGCACCCGTTTTATACTGGTAAGCAACAGTTCGTCGACGCTCTGGGTCGAGTCGAGAAGTTCAAGAAGAAATTTGCTGGCAACTACAAGTCGCTTGAGAAAAAAGGCGGCAAGAAATAGCTCCCGGCCACGCATGCAATGCGAGTCGAGTTCGTGAAAACAAAATGAGAGAGGACGGCCTAAGGTCGTCCTTTTTTATTGCGCCGATACTTTGACTGGGGTCTTCGAGCAGATTCTAATATGCGACGAACAGGATTCATGAGTGAATTTTACTTCCAACTCAATGATTAAATTCCCACTATTTTAGATTTGAACCATCATGCTGAAGCTTCGCCTTTTCGTCTGCTTATTATTTGGAATTCTTAGTTTTCTAACCTCCGCTAATGGTTGGGTGTTCGCACAGGAAACTCCAAATATTGTTTGGATTATGTCGGAGGACAATTCGAAACACTATCTAAAGTTGTTTGATCCGATGGGGGCCGAAACTCCAAATATTGCAAACTTAGCGAAAAACGGGGTCGCCTTTGATCGAGCGTTCTCCAATGCACCTGTTTGTAGTGTCGCGAGAACGACGCTGATTTCAATGGTTTACGGACCGCGTTTGGGCACACAGTTCCATCGTCGAATAGAGCTGGCGAACATGCCAAAGGATTGGAAAATGTTTCCGGCTTATCTGCGCGACGCTGGTTATTACACAACCAACAATTCCAAAAAGGACTACAACGCGGTAGAAACCAAAGGAACTTGGGACGCATCATCCAACCGGGCGCATTGGCGTAACAGGCCTGATGGGAAGCCCTTTTTCCACGTGCAAACCTATACTGACTCCCATGAGTCCTCATTGCATTTTAAGCAGGCGTGGGTGGATTCCCCCGATCTTCAAACGGATCCGGACGCAGTTGAACTGGCACCTTATCATCCTGACACTCCGTTGTTTCGTTTAACGTACGCACGCTACCACGATCGTATCAAGTCAATCGATAACCGAGTTGGAAAGTTGGTTGAACAATTAAAGA
>JAAEMV010000994.1 GCA_024225195.1 Planctomycetaceae bacterium
CACAATAACATGAAAGTCCCGCGTCTCAAGTCCCAAACTGCCGTTCCTGTGTTATTTAACACTAACTTAATGCCTGCTATTTCTGCAAAAATGCGGGTTTTGCCCAGAAACTAGCGGCTGGGCTTCATGCGAAAGGAGCAGGTCTTGGCGAATCATTCGAGCTTCCGCCGCGACGCAGGGTGAGCATTGTGGTGACGGGGTGTTGCACCGTTTACTCCTCCTCAACTTGCGGCCAAAGAATCCAGTCGCCATCGACCTTTTGATCAACCGACTTAGACAGTATGAAAACGGCACGGTTACGGTGTTCGCTTTGACCATCTCTTACCAAATCCTTTCCCTCGTCATCGTCTCGGTCGTTACCGACGCTGTAGATCAACGGTTGGCCGTCCACGATTTTAAATTTAAGAGGCTCGCCTGTCAGTTGATCCAAGGGCGGCGACTTAAGTACTGTTTTGGGGATTTCCTGCCAAGACGTTGGCCACTCCCCAGACATTTTCTTGAACCTCTGAAGTGCCACGGCGCCTCGTACTCCCTCTTGGCGACCTTTGGTGCGAAACATTGCGTTTTGAACTTGCTCGTTGGCGGGCATCAACATCGACAGAAGTATGTACTTGTATTCTTCGTGTTGGATATCTTCTTCGATGGAATCATCTTTGATTTCCCAGTAGGGTTGGTTGGAATTAAATTCCATTCGCTCGAATATACGGTCGGCTTTCCCGATCGTTTCTTTCCGAGTCGCAGCCAAAAATAAGCTGACGGGTCCCAACAGATTGGTCGCCATGCTTTCAATGTTCTCCAAAAGAGGGTCCTTTTCGGCATCGACGTA
>JAAEMV010000995.1 GCA_024225195.1 Planctomycetaceae bacterium
GCCACACGGCCATTGCCCCGAATGTTAACGCGAGAAATGCCGGAAACTGCCACGCGGCTCTATCATTGTGTGTCGCTATATTCATTTTTGCGATGCTTTGATGTGGCGAACCTCGGCGAAATCTGCCAGGGCAGGATAACGCCCGCGTTAACCGAGACGCGGCAACACGGACTGAAGTTAGTTTAGTTTAAGGAATTTGCCGAGAGAGTTTCACGGCTTCGGTTCAACGCATTGTTATCCTGCGATCTGACGCACCGGTTGGGCGATCCGTTTTCAAACACACAATAGAATCAAAAGTGAAGTTAGGCGAACATTACCAGCCAAGCAGCATATAGTCCAATCACCATAATTGCGGGAGCGAAAGAAGAGGTCAACAGAGTTCTGTTTAACAATGACTTTGGGAGTTTCATAAATGCAATGCTACCAAGGATTATTGTGGCGCATGACCCCCATTTGGCAATCGCGGCCAACAAGTGGAAGCGAAAACCACCATGCCAATCAGGTGGGCGCACTACAGGGTACGTCAGCGCAAGGTAGAGGCAGACGCATGACACGACGAGACCGAGAGCTGCGGTTGCTGCAAGGACACGACTCCAGATATAAAGATTCGGGCAATTCACTGTCGTGTTTTGCGGCGACGTGTTTGGGTTCTGATTCATCTCAAGCTGGATAACGACCAAGGATAACCGGGCGGTCATAAGTTGTTTTTCGAGCGAAGCGAGCCGCCCAGCCTATCCCGCTCCGGTTCATCCGTTTGTTCGACGGTGTTCCCAATCGCGAAGCCAGAATTATTGATCCGATTTTGGTTTTTTCGACAAGTCAATCACTTTTAGATTTTTCGTCATCACACTGAATGTTGGTTCATATTTGTCCCACGATGTGACAAGTGTTCCGAAGGTAATTACGAAAAGGAGCTCGCTGTCGTCATGAGCAGATAGGACGGTGCGAATCCGATATTTTTTCTCCGAATCGGCCATGGTCATTTTTTGGTCTAATAGTATCCCGGACACGATCATCCCGTTCGTCTCTTTGGGCTTGTAAACTTTGACGACCTCGCCCGTTTTCTTTAGCTTGTCAAGGTACGATACGGCATACTCACTTGGACGTTTGCCCGCCTCAGCGGTGTTGGTGACGATGTCAATCGTGAAACCTGTTTCATAGGCATATTCTTCGTTTGCCAAGGGCTCCCATATTTTGGTAACAATCGTTTTACCAACTTCACGGGATTCGTATCTCCAACCAATCGGTTTCAGAATTTCGCCGCCAAGTTCAAGGGCTTGACGTTCAAAACCATCCGGAATCTCGGAATCCTTAGAAGTGCCGCTTGAAGATTGACGCTCCGGCTGCCCCCTCGCTGCTGACACCAAAAGGAAAACGCACATAACGGACAACCAAAAAACAGAGATGCTAATTCGCATTGTCGATATTCCTCTCGTGATTGAATTCGCCGTCGAACGTCCAAGTTAACCGGGCCGACCAGTTCAGCCCGAACCATAAGTGTATCAAAGGCACCACACCACGGCTAATCGGCTCCGGTTCAACGCTTTGTTATCCGACAATTCAGGTGCGATTAAGCCCTGATTCGATCATAAACTACGTATCTTCCAAAGCCGGCCTAAACACTGATGATGGGGGCTTCGAGAC
>JAAEMV010000996.1 GCA_024225195.1 Planctomycetaceae bacterium
CCCTGGCTGCAGTTTGCTCCACACACCTTTCCCATCAACTGCGGCTTTATCGGGTGAAGTGTTGCCATGAAAAATCATAACATCGTTCTGTGCACCAGTCTCGGCGGCAGGCAATTGATTGACATACCCGTAGCCATCCATATTGGACTGACCTCCGAGGTAGTAAACATAAAAGTCAGTCGCCTGTGCAAAACTTTGAGCACTCACTACCAAACAAACCACCATCCAAATTTGCAACAGCTTCATTATTCATTCTCATTCAAAACAATTAATGGTTTCACTCGACCGACTCAATTCTCTAAATGCACCGACTGCGACAAGCGTTCAGCCTAGGGATTTATATAGACAAGTCAAAAACTGCCAACTGAGGTAAGTGGTCGCTCAGAGCAAATGAACTGGGATCCTGGATATTTAAACGAAACCCACCTTCAAACAGCGGCCTCGATTCAACGACTTGATTAGCAATGCCCCCCGCGGCCAATACATAATCTATCCGCCACTTGGGAATATCAGCTTTGATGGTCGGCCCTTCACCGACGCCCACTTTTGCGAACGTATCAATCCAGCCAGCCTCCATCCACAATTCATATTCCTTTGTGTCTGGGCTATGGTTCAAATCCCCAATTAACAACATCGATTTCCCACTTTGCAAATCGGCCTGCATGGATTTTACCATCGCACGAATCTCAGCCAGCCGATTGACCGGATCCGCAGTAGGGAAAAGATGAGCAGAATGGACAACCAATGTCTTTTTGTCCGGCATCAACAATTCCGCTCGCCCCCAGTGGCGGGTAAATAGTTTCGGCGGACGCTGAAAACCTAACGGAACATTTTGAGATCGAGCAACCTCGAAACGACTCAATAAAGTCCCAGGCCAGCTCCCACCGCTAGGAAAGCGGACATGATTAAGCCCGAGACGTTTGGCAATATCTTGCGTGATTGATTCTGACGGAGATTCAGAAAAACAGATAATGTCGGGAGCATACAATTCCAACTCTTGCGCCAACCGGGCAGCCATTTGTTTTTTTGCAACGGCCTGCCTCGCCAAAGGTCGCTCTTTGGGCCAACCTTTGCCTCCATAAATATTGTACGCAATAACACGCAGTGTCTTCTGTGGTTCGGGAGAATTAGAAAACGATAAAGCTGGGCTTAACAGTGGCAGAGCGACTCCGCCAGCAATCCCCGCAAATTGCCTCCGTGAAATTAAATTTGCCACACCAAGCCCCTCCACTGCATTCGCTACACAACCCAAGAATCGTCAACTCGATACCCAACATTGAATAACAAGCCGTCCCAAGTCTAGAGGATTACGAACGCAAGAGACAACTATTTGCGACAATTAAGCAGACCTTCCCATTTGAGAACTCAATTACAAAGGCTCTTCCAGCGTCAAGACTTTACCTTGAATGACCGGCAGTGGATTTTGAACCGGAGGCATGGGAGCGACCATATCTCCCATGGCGACTGCTCCCCCCATCGGGATGGCGTTCCCCGGGGCAGTCGGGAAAAATCGCTCGATTAACGGTTGGATTTTGGTGCCTATCCACGGAGCACTTGCGGCCAAGCCAGCACTGAATGTGACGAGTACCATCAAAAAAGCCATCGAAAACTGAAGTGGTTTTCTCTTGCCGGCCAACGGAGAATTTGAGCGAGGGGGACAATCCGAAGTAACCACCGTCCCATCGTCCCGTCGATAAATTCGGGCGCACACTTTTTCACCCGAGTCCTCGAATAGTGAAACTGCTTCTGCTTCTGTCATCGCCTTGATGTTGAACACATTCTTTTTACAGCGGCCACAAAAGCGAACTTGGTCGTTACCCTCCATTAAATCCCAGTCCATAGGACAAGGTGTGCGGATCTCGACTCGATCAAGCGTTCTCGACATTTAAGACTCCCGTAAATTCATTGAATCGACTGTCTAGCTGCGGGGTTAACGCACCAACGACAAGGATCTTAGAAAAAAGGAGCCAAAAAAATCGTTTTTAAAATGATTGACCAGATAAAAC
>JAAEMV010000997.1 GCA_024225195.1 Planctomycetaceae bacterium
TAAATCCTGAATCATGCCGGCGCGAAAGGAGATGTTGCCGTAGCCAATCTTTTCCGCAACTTCCGCTTGATATTTCCGGGCTAACTGGAGCATTGTGGGGTTGCAGTCCACTCCAATAACCGAGCCCTCGCTTCCGACCAGTTGAGATGCGATGTAACACAGCTTACCTCCTCCTGAACCGAGGTCGAGAACGGTATCGCCCGCCTTGACATAGGGGGAAGGGTCTCCGCATCCGTAATCACGGTCAATGATTTCCTGGGGAATTACATCGAGTAACTCCTGGCGATAGACAACGGGACAGCAGAGTGAGGTCTCGCGTTCCTCAGCTGCTTTCGCGTAACGTTCGCCGACAGCATTTTCATATTCGAGCGGAGTGGCCATCTTTTTGATTCCTTCGTGATATTATTTGCAGCGGAACAAATTTTACCGCCAAGCAAGTGTTCTTACGACAGGGCGTCTTGAATTGCGTGGGGTTCGATACCTATCCAGTAAGGGGTTAAGAGTTAAAAAAAGCACCCTCCCATGCAATGGGAGAGTGCTTTGTTGGATCAACTTAAAATCTGCTTTTCAATTCACGATTGAAATTTAATTTAGCCTCAGCCAATCTGCTGCTTATTTTCATCCGCTGTCCGGTCCCAGAATGTCAGGGCGAAGAACACCATGACGACAGCAGCAAAGATGGCGGGGACGTACCAGAATTTACTAAAGTCAATGACTCCATCGGTTGTGCACCAACCGGTCCACGTGCCAAAGGCCTGGGCTCCGATTCCCAGTCCCAATCCCTGCGTTAGCATCACAATCAAAGACTGAGCCTGACCGCGGACTTCCGGCGGCGCTTTTTTATCAGTGTAAATCATGCCGGTGACAAAGAAGAAGTCATAGCAGATTCCATGCAGCAGGATGCCAATGAATACCGGAGCGGTCAGGAGGATTCCTTCCTGGCCGAATGCAAATCCCCATAGCCCGTATCGAACGACCCACGCCAGCATGCCGATGACAAGCATCTTTTTTACCCCAAGTCGGGCGAAACAGAGCGGCATGATCAGCATGAAGAAAATCTCGCTCATTTGCCCGGTGCTCATTGCTCCGGTTGTCGAGCCAAATAGGGTGATGCCCATCTCATCAACGAATCCGAAACCTTTGGCGTAATACCCAGCCAGTGGAATGCAGATTAAAAATGAGGCAAACGCGAAAACGAAAAATGATTTGTCTTTTAGCATTGCCCAAGCATCGATTCCAACTACTTTCCCTAGTGAAAGGGGGGCACCTTTCGCTGGTGGTTCGGTTTTAGGGAGAGTGAGGCAATAGACGCCGAGAATAAACGATGCGATCGCTGCGGCGGTAAACATGTGTTCCGAATTGTCACTGAACGCTTCCGTATTTCCAGTGATAGTTCGGCAACCGAGCATCACCCAGTTTCCGGCAATCCAACCAATCGTTCCGAGTACTCGAACCAATGGAAATTCTTTTTCACCGTCTTTCAGGTGCTTGAAGGAAAGGCTTGCTGTCAAAGCCAGCGTCGGCATGAAACAAATCATGTAGGCGAGAAGGCAGAGAACCATAGGGTGCATGAATTGCGAAATGTAGCTGTCTGGCGCACCAGCGGCGGCAAGCGAAGGTGCGTACCAAAGCAGTCCCGCTCCGACAATGTTCAAGATCGCCAGCACTCTCTCTGTGTTGATAAAACGGTCGGCAACAAGGCCAAGTGAGAGTGGTGCGAGAATCGCAGCAATTGGGGCGACGGTGTATGCCGCAGCATCGAACGAACCGCCAGCGCCTAATTCGGTCATCCCGTTTTCTTTGAGGAATCCAAACAATGAAACATACCATGCTCCCCAAACAAAAAATTGGAGGAACATCATGATTGCTAAACGGACGATTAATACGGGGGAGGAACCAGGCATTTGTTTTTGATCCAGAAGTGTCCAGAGTTAGTGAAACCGACTGCAGTATTAAACTTGGTTGAAGGGCCTTTGCCAAGTCAATGGGATAAAAGAACCCTCTAAATTCTTTGCTTTGCGTTCATTTCGGCTAGTAATTGACTCTTATAAGCAGCTCGTGCCTTCGAATCTTCTCTTGCATCTTCTCTGTAGTAGATCAGGCCGATTGCTTTTCTTGTCCGGTTGGGGCTGTGGTTTGCCGTGGCTCGGTGGATCGTCAGCGCGTGGTGAGCCAGTAAATCGCCTGGTTGGGCGGGGTAGGCAATTTCATTCGCAGTATCATCGGCGTTAGGGAAATCAGTAATTCCCTGACTAAATCCAAGAGTCCCCGTCGACCCATGGGGACGCATCGATTTGAGGTGAGACTTGGGGATGTATCTGACGCAACCATTTTCATGGTCGACTGGTTCTAGTGCCAGCCACATTGTTATCGCCTCGCAGGGTGAAATCTTGAAGTAATATCCGTCCTGATGTGGTGGGGTTGGTAAACCCGATTTCGGAGGTTTGTTAAAGTACTGCATGTTTTTACAAACGACTTTTGAATCAAGCAAAGTCTCAGCAAGTTTTCGGAATGGACTGTCAATCATCAATTGACCAAAATAATCGTCATGCAGATGAAGGTTTTGTAGTTGTTTCAGCGAACTTCTATCTTGTTTGTCTTCATAGAAAACGTGCTCTGCCGGCATTGTGGGGACGACATTCTGAATTACCCGATCGAGATTGTTTTGAATATCACCGACCTCAAGCTGTGATCGAAAGGACGGAATGAACGTCAGGCCGTCTGAGTCGAATTGGTGCTTGAGAGAGTGCGGGCTGAATTGGGACATAATTGAATCTATCCATTCCTAAAAATGGAACTGCAGAGTTTTAGTGTTTGCCAATCCTTCAACGCAGTTGGGAATTTGACAGAGGGCATCAGATGTAACAAGATCATACCCGCCTAAGGAGTGGGGTTCTACCATCCAAATCTTGCCGGTAGTTCGAGGCTCAAGGGTGAAACGTTGAAGAAATCAAAGTTTACCTTTGTGGTTCAAGTTGATTTAAACGTTTCCAAGAGGAAGTCACCGTTTTGGGTGTACAAGTTTTCGGTTCACGTTTTCGGTTCACATATCGGGCTGGGCTAAATTGGAGAAAAGTGAATGAGGTCTAGTCGGAAGTCCGTTTTGTTTTTCGCGCTCGCCATAGGCGCAGTGTCAGTGTTTATCCACGGAGCGGTTGCGGAGAACCGTCCATCGCCAAATGTATTGCTAATCGCGATCGATGACTTGAGGCCAGATTTAAATTGTTATGGCAATTCGAAAATGGTCACACCGCGAATGGATCAGTTCGCAAGATCGGCCTTGATTTTTGAAAAAGCCTATTGCCAGCAGTCGGTTTGTAACCCATCCCGAACAAGCATGTTGACGGGATTGCGGCCGGAAACCATCGGAGTTGTTGGCAATCATGTTCACTTTCGTACTAACCATCCAGATGTTGTGACGTTACCGCAATATTTTAAGCAGCAAGGATATCGCACTCAGGCCATCGGAAAAATCTTTCATGGTGTCTTCCCGGAGGGGGCGAGCAAAACTAGATGGGACACGATGGGGGATCCTGAAAGTTGGTCAGCGCCAGCGGTTAGGTTTGGTCCTCGTTATTACTTTACCGAAGAGGGGGTGGCATCAGCGAAAACCGCTTTTAAGAAATCCTATCCGGGGCTTGGCCCACAGGGTGTTGACTGGACTGAGCGGTTGGTGTTCGGCCTAGCCACGGAGGCTCCCAGTGTTCCGGATGAGCAATTGTATGATGGAAAGGTTGCCGCCACAGCGATCACAACGTTGCGTGAGTTAAAAGACTCTTCGGAACCGTTTTTCTTAGCGGTTGGTTTTATTAAGCCCCATTCTCCGTTTATTGCCCCCCAAAAATATTTCGATCTTTATCAAGACATCACCGTTGCAGACAATCGCGATTTCCCAAAAAGTACTCCAGGATTTGCTGGTCACTCCTCGGGTGAAATTCGACGTTATTCCGATCAACCTAACCAAGGTGAATTTAGTCCGTCTTCTCAAGTGCGATTGCGACACGCTTACGCTGCCTGTGTGAGTTTTATTGATACTCAAGTCGGCATTGTCTTGGACGAGTTAGATCGATTGGGGCTTGCTGATAATACGATTGTCTGTGTCTTCGGAGACCATGGATACCATCTCGGAGAACAAGGGCTGTGGGGGAAGACTACGAATTTTGAGTTGGATACACGGGTGCCGTTGATCGTGCGAACGCCAGGTATGAAGTCCAGAGGTAAAAAGTCGCAGGCTCTGGTGGAGCTGGTCGATATCTACCCAACCTTAGTTGAGGCAGCAGGGCTTCCAGCCAATCCAAAGCTCGAAGGTGAGAGTTTTCAGGCTCTGCTTAACGACGCCAGCCTCAGCACAAAGGGGTTTGCGTTAAGCCAATATCCACGTGGCAAGGTGATGGGGTATTCATTGAGAACGAATTCTCAAAGATTAACGCAATGGCGAAAACCGGATGGTACCGTGGTTGCCACTGAACTCTATGATTATGACGAAAGTCCAATTGAACAACAGAATATCGCTGGGCTAAAACAGAATAGCAAAACGGTTAATACGCTAAACAAACAACTGGTGTCAGCGTTTGGCTTGAACGCGTCGCCCGCTGCCGATATGCCAAAAAGTTCCTTGTTCCAAACCGGTTTTGAGTCTCCCAAACCGGGCTCATTTTCCAATCTGAAAATAGGGGGGGCGACTTGGCGCGTAGTTACTGGAACGGCAGAAATCGACGACCAGCATGCGAAATCGGGGGAGCAATGTCTCCATTTACTCGGAGGGGCTGAGACGGTTGTCGAAATTACGTTGCCTTCGGAAATTGCAAGCAACAGTTTGCTTTCGTTTTGGGCTGAACGGTGGACTCGGCGAGCTCCCTTCGAGTTTAAGATTGATAAATGGCAGAATGGAAAGTGGTCAGAGATATTCAATGGTGGAAAGACGGTCCAAGTAGGTAGAGCGTTTTTGTCAAACGTTCGGGTGAATGTAAAATCCGGAGGTTTTTCAAAATTACGGATCAGGGTTTCAAGTCCAGAACGAACGGGAATCTTAATCGACGATTTTCGAATCTCTGCACCGCAACCTCAACGAATTACAAATGTCAGTATTGTCCCTATAGCGATTCCTGCCTTAATTGGCCGAAAGGCAAGCCCGTTGGTGAAGTTGAAGGTCGAAGTCGAAGGTTCTGTCGATCCGATTTCATTGAAGCAATTGGGTGGGCTTGTTTTCTCAGAACCGGAGGCACTGAAGTCACTGCAAGTTTATTACACCGGCTCGAACAATACGTTTTCACCCTCTGATGAGTTTGGTCAACCTGTCCTAGTCGGTGCGATCGAGACTCCCAAGGATGCCGGTTCTGATTCGTTAGTCGGAAATGCTTCTGATTCTTCTGGAATTATGAATGGATTGGTCGAGGCTGAGGTTGGGTTTCGGGGGGAACAAGCATTGGTTGAAGGGGAGAATTTCTTTTGGTTAGCAGCAACTGTCGCTCCGAATGCCAGATTGGGCTCTAAAATTGGGGCAAAGTTGGATCCGAAAAAGACACGGTTTAGCAATGGTTCGCTTCAAAAGCAGGGGGGGACGGTTCAATTTCAATCGGTTGGTGTTGCCGTCCGAAAGTCAGGTGATGATGGAGTTCATACCTATCGCATCCCGGGTTTGGCAACCACGAATGACGGAACATTGCTTGCCGTCTATGACGTAAGGCGGTCGGGAGGGGGAGATCTTCCCGGGGATGTGGATGTTGGATTGTCTCGATCTGTAGATCGAGGGCAAACTTGGCAGCCGATGAAGATCATTATGGACATGGGAGATGATCCGAAATGGAATCACGATGGGATTGGCGACCCATCCATTCTCGTTGATCGTCAGACGGGAACAATTTGGGTTTCCGCCACTTGGTCACATGGCAACCGGTCTTGGCGAGGATCTGGTCCGGGGCTCTCTCCAGCAGAGACGGGGCAATGGATCATGGTCAGAAGTGATGACGATGGAGTGTCTTGGTCAAAGCCAATTAACATTACTGAGCAAGTTAAAAAACCTGAGTGGTGCTTTTTGCTTCAAGGACCCGGGAAAGGGATTTCGATGGCGGATGGAACATTAGTATTCCCCGCTCAATATCAAGATCCCCCAGATCTGGTTGATCGAACCGTGCATCGTCTCCCGCATTCCAGCATCATCTACAGTCGAGATCATGGAAAGACATGGTCCATGGGAACCGGTGCGGCAGACGACACTACTGAGGCTCAGGTGGTTGAACTAGACAATGGCCGGTTGATGCTCAATTGCCGTTTTAACCGAGAGCCTGCTCGTGTAGTGATGACGACTGAAAATCTTGGTGGAATTTGGAAAGAGCATCCAACTTCGCGGCGAAATCTGATTGAGCCGGGTGCTTGCATGGCGAGTTTAATTAACGTGAATCGCGAGTTGGCTTGGCGTGGAATCGCGTTGGAAAACGATCTGCCGCTGTTACTTTACTCGAACCCAAATTCGCTTCGCGGTAGAAACCACATCACGATCAAGGCATCCCGGGATAACGGCGAGACCTGGCCGCATCAAACTCAATTGTTGTTGGACGAAGAGCCAGGGCGGGGCTACTCCTGTATGTCCATGATCGATGCGGAAACAGTCGGAATTCTTTACGAGGGTAGTCAGGCTGATATGACATTCCAGTCAATTAAGCTGAAAGACATTTTGTCGCCTCCACCGCGGCAAAAAACGGCTAACCCAAAATTTACACTTTCGCCTTTGCGAGGTGAATCGCTGGATTTGAATCAAGCTAGTCCATTAGCTGTAGCGCCTGTATTTCAAAGCGACATGGTGCTGCAAGCTAATCAGGAGATTCGGATCTGGGGAGTGGCTCCCGCGATGCAAGAGATCCAAGTGGAATTCGCAAATCACTCAGTGCGTGTGACCGCCAATGATAATGGCAAGTGGAAGGCGATCCTTCCTCCTTGCGTTAGTAGTTTTCAGGAACGCCAATTACGGGTGCGTGCAGGGAATGAAACTGTTGAGCTGGATCGTATCTTGGTTGGAGAGGTTTGGTTGTGTGCCGGTCAATCGAATATGCAGTGGCCTGTCCAGCAATCGTCAAACGGTCGCAGCGCGATGGCTTCCTCGTCGGATGAAGGCTTGAGGTTGTTGAATTTTCAAAGCAGCGTTGGTGGAAACGCAGGGGTTTATCGGGGGGAGGACTTCGATGCCTTGCGGTCGGAAGTTTTTGGGCAAGGATCGTGGGAGGTTGCGAACGCGGGATCCGTCAAGGGATTTTCCGCGGTCGGTTATTACTTTGGAAAAGAAATGAGATCGGTTCTTAAATGTCCGGTTGGGTTGATTAACGTTGCCTCGGGCGGGACGCCCATAGAGTCGTGGGTGGATACAAAATTTCTTGCTGGTCGACCGAACCTTAAAGAAATGGTCACTGGTAACTGGCTTGATAATCCAATTTTGGATGTTTGGTGTAAAACTCGGGCTCGCGAGAACTTGAGAGACGGTTTGCTTGGGATATTCGAGATGGCTCAAGATGAATCAGGGCCTAATCATACTTTTAAACCTGGGTTTATGTTTGATGCGACCATCGCCCCTTTTCAGCCGATGTCGATCGCTGGAGTCTTGTGGTACCAAGGCGAGTCTAATGCTGAGTCCCTTGGCCGCGTAAAACAGTACGATCAAGTTTTTCCAATTTTAGTCGAGTCCTGGCGGAAAGGTTTTCAAAGTTCGGAGTTGCCGTTTGCATTCGTGCAGTTACCGGCGCTGAATCGTCCGTTTTGGCCCGAGTTTCGCGAGCATCAGCGGCGAAGTCTCAGTCGCCTATCGAACGTTGGTATGGCGATCACGATGGACGTGGGAAATCGATCCAATGTTCATCCAACGAGTAAGCAACCGGTTGGAAAGCGATTGGCCGCTTGGGCGATGAGTCATGTTTACTCAAGGGATGGGGTTAAATCGGGGCCGTTGTTCGAGTCTTGTACTCCGGCAGGTGATTCGCTTGAAATCGCATTTTCATCCGTCGGGCAAGGCCTCAAAAGTGCTGATGGAAAACGAGTCGTTCACTTCGAGATCGCCGGTGAAGATGGTGTGTTTTACCCTGCTGATGCAGAGGTGGAACATCACCTCGTTCGGTTATCTCATGAGAAAGTTCCCCAGCCGATTGACGCAAGATATGCTTGGCACCCATTTCCAGAACCACCCGTGAATTTGGTGAATTCAGCCGGATATCCAGCCAGTCCGTTTACTACCCAAAGCAAATTTTAGCTTGTTCAAACCTCGGAATATTGCAATTCAACGATGCATGGATTCAATTAGTGATTCGAGTTGCATCGTTGGTGGTCTTACTCACCAAAATGTTTAGTAAAACTCAACTTCATTTAATGTCTTCACTCAATGTTCGACGTTGCGTGGTTTAAGACGATCAGACCAATTTTTAGTTAGGCGGTAGCGAAGAATGCTTCATGAAAAAAGTGTTTCAGAGATGAAGGGCGTTATGTCAGCGATCTTCACCCCATTTGATTCCTCGAATGAAATCAATTTTGATGCATTGTCCTCCATCGCCGAGTATCAGTTGAGTCATGGACTTAAAGGGTTTTATGCTACCGGAACAACGGGCGAAGGATTGCTTTTGTCGTCAGAGGAGCGAACGTCGGTCGTGCGGCATTTGGTAGAAAATTTTGGAAATCGAGCGACAGTGGTTGCGCATGTCGGGCATCCTAGCACTGACGTTTCTGTCGGTCTTGCGAAAGCTGCCGCAGAAGTTGGTGCCGACTGGATCTCTTCTGTTGCTCCAATTTACTACGGAACGACCTACGAAGGGTTAGTGCGTCATTACTCGGCAATTTCAAATGCGACTGATCTTCCCTTCATGGCGTACTCTCTTGGGGGTGTGATTGATCCCTTGCGGGACGCTGAATTATTTGAGATGAAAAATGTTTGTGGTTTGAAATATACAGGTGCGAATTTCTTTTCTGTTCAGCAGTTGAGACGTCGAATCGGGCGACCAGTGGCGATAATGAGTGGATTTGATGAACAGTTTGTGGCTGGGCAGTCGTTCGGTTTTGATGGAGGAATCGGATCGACCTATAATTTTGGGCCTCAGTTTTATTCGGGCATCTACAAGAATTATCACGCGGGGGAAATTGCCGAGGCAGCTCACCTGCAGTCGCAAATCAACTTGGTTACCGACCTGATGGTTCAGTACGAAAACCGTTCTTATTGGAAATCAATTATGCGCTACATCGGTTTTGACTGTGGAGGTTTTCGATTGCCCTACGGTCCAATTAACGAGTCCGAGTATCAGGCATTCGCAGACAAATTGGATGCGTTAGGAGTCTTGGAGCGCAACGATGCGAAGTAGTTTCAAAAGTTCATGCGGGGCACCGATGCGATGCTTGGGGTTTGCCGTTTTGTGTTTGGTGGTCCAATTGTCCAGTTTGGCTGCTGAAGATGAAACTACACGCCAACGTTTAAAGTTTAATCCGCTACCGGAGCTTCCTGATGCGATAGGTGTTGCCGGACCGGTTGTCGGTATTGATCAGGATCGGCTAATCGTGGCGGGAGGTGCAAATTTTGCGACCCCCGAAAATCCCAAATTGTGGGAGCTACCTAAAATTTACCACGATCGTGTTTGGGTAATGGAAGCGGATCGCGATTTGGCTTCACCGACTTACACGTGGATGCCTGGCGACGAGTCCTTACGATTGAGCGAAGAAATTGGCTATGCATCGGTTGTAAGTACCAAACGAGGGATTTTGGTGTTGGGGGGCGAAAATGCCAACGGCCTGACGGCAAGAGCTTATTTGTTAAAGGTTCGGGAAAAACAAACCGGAATTGGTTTAGAAGTCATTGAATTCGATCAGCAAATTCCTGATTTGCCGGCGGCATGCAAAGGTGGTGGGGCGGCCGTCATTGGTGATTATGTCTATTTGGTTGCGGGAGAAATGTTGGATGCAAGCGGTGTGGCCAACGGCAGTCGCGCAATTTGGAGGCTCAATTTAAAGAAAGTTTCTCTCGATCCTGAGTCGAACGTAAACCAACAAAGTGAGCTTTGGGAACCCTTGCCCGGCTGGCCAGTCGAAGGACCACCGCGAATGTTTCCACTGGTGGCATCGCAGCACGATGGGTTTAAGGAGCGATTGCTGGTTTTCAGCGGGCGGTATTTCCCTCCAGGTAAAGATCATGCCGATGCCAACAATTTAGAATTTTTAACGGATGCGTGGTCGTTTGATCCTGCTGGATTCTCGGGGGAAGGTGAGACTGGCTTATGGAAGAAAATCGCTGATTGCCCAGTGCCAATGACGGCTGGAACTGCAGTGTCGTACGGTCCGGCGCATGTCGTTGTGCCGGGCTATGCAACCGGTGAAATCTTAAAAGCTCAGTTAAAATCGGGGACTTCGATGAAAAATTTCGATCATCCCGGTTTTCCTAAACTTGCGTACGCCTATCACACAATTACAGATAGCTGGACGGAGTTTGGAGCAATACCTGATAATCAGGTCACGACGCCTGCGGTTCGCTGGGGGAAGGATTTGTTTTTAGTCAGTGGCGAAGTTCGACCACGAGTGAGGACGCGCAAGGTATGGCGAATTGAGGTGCTGGAAAGCAAGCAGGCATTCGGTTGGCTTAACATGACAGTGGTTGTGCTCTATCTGTTTGCGATGGTCGGGGTGGGGGTTTATTTTTCTTTTCGAAATCGTTCGACGGATGATTATTTTCGAGGTGGAAAATCAATCCCCTGGTGGGCGGCTGGTTGCAGTATTTTCGCGACGATGCTTAGCTCGATTACCTACATGGCCGTGCCGGCGAAGGCATTTGCGCAGGATTGGGTTTATGCGTTGGGCAGTTCTCTAATTTTATGTGTTGTTCCCATCGCTGTTTATGTTGCACTGCCCTTTTTCCGAAGAATCGACGCGACCAGTGCCTATGAGTATCTCGAGTTGAGGTTCAATCGGGCCGCGCGTTTGGTTGGCTCGGGTAGCTTCAGCTTGTTCCATATATTTCGAATGGGAGTGGTTCTCGCATTAGCAGCACTCGCGTTGGCGAGTGTGACACCTCTTAACCCTACGCAATGTGTCTTGGTGATGGGTGTGTTATCAATTATTTACTGTACGCTGGGCGGCATAGAAGCTGTCATTTGGACCGACACGATTCAGACGTTTGTTTTAATCGGTGGTGCGATTGCCTGTATCTTTTTCGCATTGAATGGAGCTGATTCTGGCAGTTTTGCCGAGGCGACGGAGGCGGGTAAATTTCATTTGGTAAATTTCGAGTTCGGTACGGATTCGTTTGCGATCATGGCGGTTTGGGTGGTCATCCTCGGTGGATTTGGCCAGAATCTTGCGAGCTACACAGCTGATCAGGCAGTTGTTCAGCGTTATATGACGACGCCCGATCAAAAGTTGGCGGCGCGTTCCATTTGGCTTAATGGGTTAATGGCAATTCCCGCAGCGGCTATCTTCTTTGGAATGGGTACCGCATTTTGGATGTTCTACCGATCTCACCCTGAAAACTTAGATCCTACTATCGCCGCGGATCGAATCATGCCCCATTTTATCAGCCAGGAGCTACCCATTGGTATTGCGGGGTTAGTGGTGGCCGGGATTTTTGCAGCCGCGCAGTCAACGGTTTCTACGAGTATGAATTCTGGGGCAACGACCATCGTGACGGATTTTCTTAAACCCGCATTCCGATTGTCAAGTGAGCGTCAAGCTTTATGGCTCGCTCGGGTGATTACGTTAGCCATGGGAGTGTTAGGAACGGCCGCGGGATTAATTTTTATCAATCCCGAAATTAAGAGTTTGTTTGACGAGTTTATTGGAATACTCGGTATGTTTCTTGGAGTGCTGGCTGGATTGTTCGCGTTGGGGGCAACGACTCGCCGCGCCAACGGAGTTGGCAGTTTGATCGGAGCACTGACGGCAATTCTATTTATGATGGCGTTGTTCTTTGCTTCGAAAGATAACTCCCTGGGAGTCTACTGCCGCAGTTGGTTTGATTTCTTTGGTTGGGAGATTTACCGAGTCAACGGTTATCTTTACGCGTTCATTGGAATTGCCGTTTGTTATTTGGTCGGATACACGACAAGTCTGATTTTGGGGAAACAGACAAAAGATATTTCTGGTTTGACACTGTGGAAATAGCTCAGCAACAGTGTGCGATTGAGCTTTTGTCGCCTACCGAAGCGCGTGTCAGCTTGTGGGTTTCGTCTTCCTGTCCAAAGTACTCAGGAGTAATCGAAGGCCAAAGGAAAAGGGGATGACCGAAGTGACAGCGACCAGCACAATCGTGATTAGCCAGTTTTGGTCAGTGGTGTCTCGGTTCGAGTAGGCGAGCACATTCAGCCAGAAATTGAAAACACTCCACATCAAAATACTGCAGCAAACAAGCACAGTCGCTAAATGTGCGATTACTGCCTGTAGGGTTTTGGCCGTCATCGGTTTGGATTTGAGTTCTGGTGTATTCATGGTGTCTAGGTTTTGATTTAAACGAGGAAGCAACCGCTCGATGGATCGAATAGCTGGGTAAATGGACGATTAGTCGTCCGCTGGTTCAATGGACACTCGGCCGCAGTGCCAACCGCAGGACGCGGCAAAAAGTATCGTGATTAGCCCCTGTGCGAATACGCCTGGAACGGTGAGGGTAAGATTTAAAAATTGGGGCATAAATGCAAAACCTCGTATAAACAAAAGCAGTCCGCTAAATAAGGCTGCCATCACAAGAATTGCGATGAACTGGTAGAACGATTTCCACAATTGAATGGTTTTGCCGTCTGTTTGAAACGCATCGATGTTAACGACGTTGAATGGGCTGCGGCTGTACCAAACGCTCGTCAAGAACAACGGTGCTACTAGCAATTGCATGGGCAGCTTGAGGATAGGGAAGAACAGCATGATGATCCCAGCCGCCACGAAACTAAATCCAAAAACGAGGATGGTCGAGGTGAGTTCGTTGAACCCTTTGTTCTTCCACGAATTGACGGTTCTGTATCCCAACGCAGCATCGCGAAAAATGTAAGCCGATGTATAGAGCAACATTAACCATCCAATCAGGCACGGCGCCGCTCCTAACAGGAGCCAAGTTACAAAGTTAAAAATTTGTTCTGTGGTTGTTGGACTTGGATCTGTGTCGGGTGAGACGTATGAAGGGGAAATAGACTCCATGACGACTGCGCCAGTACACATGAGCAACATCGCAATTGCAAATCGCCAGATCGTATTTTTCGCCGTTAGCATAGAGAATGCGGATTTGAACTGAGGTCCCAAATCAGTGGATGGGAAGTCTCGGGAATCCATGCCGGCGGAATTCTCGCGATGACTAAAGACGGTGCCCTGCTCTGCCGACCGTTGTTTTTGCTGCGCCTTTTCAAGTCGTTCACGGCGAGATTGTGGAGACAGCTCTCGTCCCGTCTTAATTGGGGGAAGTTCAGACTTATTTTGTTGTTCCGCGTTTGGTTTTGGCGGCGACACCGCTGGTTTTTTTGGTGCGGCGATGGGAGTTGTCGGTTGGTCGGTTTCAGATTTTGGTTCAAGGGATAAATCACCGCTGGTCGATTCAGGCAACGCAGGTTTCTTCGGTGCCAATAAGTCCTCAGACGGGACGTCGAGTCCATAACTGGGATCGATGTCTATTTTTGGTTTTTCAATTGGGTCACTAAGCCTCAATTCGTCATCATCGGTAGGTTCGACGACGGTGTTGTTGGCTTGAGGAGTTGTGGGTTGTTGCCAAATGGGTTTCTGTGTTTTTCGCTTGGCGGGTGGATCAATAGGGATTTTCGTGAAGCACTCAGGGCACTCGATTGTGGTGCCAATTTTGTCGGATTCGATGTGGATCAGTGA
>JAAEMV010000998.1 GCA_024225195.1 Planctomycetaceae bacterium
TCAGCAGCGGTTTTATGCCCCGCTGCCGCGCAAGGAGACGAATAACCGCAAATCGCTACAACCTGCACCACAGTCCCATCCTTGCCTAAGCCAAGCAGTGAGAAGGCGTTTTGCGTCCAACTTGGGGAGTTTCACCAGTTTAGCCCCGTAAATAACCAACATTTTGGCTAACCCCGTAACCGAACTACCCTACGATGCCATGGCCGACGCAAACCCTAAAGCCAACCGTCAATTGCTGAAAAACGAACAAAAGGCGCCGGCGGCGTTCGTTTCAGACTCGATCGCTATTGGTTTGGCATTTGCACTCATCCTTACGATCAGCCAACGAGCCATCGGATTCGGACGTGGCCTGCTCTTTTGCCGCCTCATGACGGACCAGCAACTCGGACAGTGGTCGATGGCGTGGAGCTATCTCATGCTCTTGGTCCCTTTTGCCGTCATTGGATTGCCCGGCTGTTTTGGGAAATTTACCGAGCACTACCAGCAAAGAGGACAATTGAGAACGTTTTTATTACGAGTTGCCGCCATCAGTTGTTGCACAACCTTGGTAATTTCAATTCTGATTTTTGTATTCCCAAGCATCACGGCCAAGCTACTTTTCCGGGACCCAACCCAAATTGTCTTGGCTCGCTACCTTGGAATTGCAATTATCGCAGTTAGCGCGTTTAACTTTCTTGGAGCACTTCTAGAATCTCTTCGGCAAGTCCGCGTGGTCACCATATCTCGATTCATCTCCGGAATTGTATTCGCCGTGACTGGAGTGCTACTGCTACTGTTTTGGCAGAACAAAGCTTCGGCCGCTACGTTTGCGTTTACAATCTCCTGCCTTGTGGGAATGCTTCCTGCCATCTGGATACTCTGGAAACACCGCGCTGGTCTTCGCAATGATGGCGAAGACTTGACGCATTCAACCATGTGGAAACGCATCGCACCTTACGCTGCCTGGATGTGGGCGACGAACCTATTGAGCAATTTGATCGAAGTCTCAGATCGATACATGCTGTTGTACTGGTCATCTACCTCCCCAGAAATGGCTCAGGCATCTGTGGGACAATACCACAGTGGCCGAGTTGTACCCTTAGTACTAGTTAGCATTGCAGCAATGCTTGGAGGCGTTCTCATTCCGTACCTTAGCCAAGCCTGGGAAGCCAACGACAAAGCAAAAGCCCAAAAGCAACTGAATTGGTCGTTCAAACTGATTGCGATCTCTTTCACTGCAGCAGGAATTGGAATCCTTTTTGCCGCCCCTCTTTTGTTTGATTGGGTTCTTCAAGGTCGCTACAACGATGGCCTAGCGATCTTACCACTGACCCTTGTCTATTGCATTTGGTTCGGACTTATGACGGTAGCACAAGATTATTTATGGGTCGCCGAAAAAGGAAAATGGGCAACGCTGGTCAGTGGCATTGGACTGCTGGTAAATATCGTAGCCAATATTATTCTCATTCCAAGAATCGGCCTGCCCGGAGCAGTGATCGGAACAGCATGTGGCAACGGTGCATTGGTTGCGTTAATGGTCTTGATGAATCACCGCTTCGGATGCTCGATGAATTCCGGCATCTGGATTTGCAGCCTGGTTCCTCTAATCCTGCTGACCAATCCGCTGACTGCAACAGGGCTACTCGGAGCGATCGCACTCGTTTGTCTGTGTTCAAATCTGATTTTAAATCACGACGAAAAACAAGACTTTAAAAAAGTCTATCAAATAGCACTCGATCGGCTGTCCAAAAACGACAAAGCCGAATAGAAACCCAAGGGAAACGCTGAGCCCTAAAGCTGGAAACCAAGCTGCCCACAAATCTGATTTGCAACCGCCCCTATCACTAGCAGCCCACAAACTAATTCCATTTAAAATGGCGGCGGTGACAGGCGTCTTCCGATAATAAAAAAAGGGGCGAAAACAAACACCTTCTCGAACGCAGGCCGTTACTTGTTGCCAATACTTCCGGCAGTTCTGCAGTTCCGAACACTGTTAAGCAAGGGATCATTTCGACCCCTTCTGTTATCAAAAACACTCGAAAACCGGTTAGAGAATTGGGGCAAAAAACCCCACAAACCCTTATTTAGCAATTACTTAGAATTAAACGAGATTTTCCAACAAGAATGGCACTGTTTGTGCGTATTAAATAGGGAGAGGGGAAAGGAAAAGAGACCAACTCATCAATCAACCCCACGGAGGAGGCCTAAGGTGTTACAGAAAAATAAAATTGAGAATTTACACCATAGTCGTGTGGAGAATTACAAGGATTCCCAAGGCGGCATGAGTTTTGAAAGCATCAACGATCTTTCAAACTGGCTCGATCAACAGCTAGAGGAGCTAGAAACGAAACACCGTGACTTTACAACAATGAGTTCAGTGCGAGCCCTGCTCAAACGTTGACCTTGTTTTGATAGCGGTATTTGTTTTTTACTCGCCCCTGACGTGCCACCAGTCGGTTTGGCCAAAGTTTTCGATCGATTGCCTAAGCGTCTCTCAGGTATTCTTTTTTCCTTGCTCGTACCGAGCCAAAAGCTCGACGGTTCTTTCAACGCCTAGCACACCGTCTAAATTTACGTAGGGTCTCGACCCGAGAACTCTACTCTTGCGAACGCCTTGCGCCCCCCCGACTCTTCCGCAGGCCGGACACCGATCGACATCGCCCAACATACTCATTCTACAATCTGGGCAGTGCGAGTTGATCACCCATGTCATTCCATCAGAGTGCCCCGGAGGTACCAACTCGACACTCAATACGAGGTCAAATTTAAGACAGCGATCAACGGCGGATTTGAGCTGAACCACTTCACGGATCTCCGCAGGAAGTGCGTCCAACTCCAGACAATGTCTTACAATGAGATTGAGCAACTCCCCAAGAACACGAAGCTGCTGAGGTTCAAATCCCCCGTTTCTCCAAATCCCAAACCAAGGTGGCGAGGTCGGCGGAAACAAATCAGCCCCAACTTCCTGGGGCAGCTCATCCAATGCCTGTTCAATCAGTTCGACAAAGTCAAACCGACCGGGCTGATAAAGGGGATAGCTTTCAAGGTTGTCAAAATCTACCGATGAAGTTACCAATCTCTCAAAATCAAAACCGCTTGTCGCTGCCAACACTCCATAACAACCAGCCCAGGCTTCCGAACGAAGATCAGAAAGTGCGTTCGCAGGGCACTGCCAGCAAGTTTTTGCAACAAATTCCGGTTCGCCTAACGCGGCAAGTACTTCATTTTGATGAAACCCTCGGGCTCTTTGGGGTTCATCACTAACCGCTTCGGGGTGTAGGCAATAATTTTCAAAGACCCGGCCTTCGGCTCTGCCCCGCGAAAATTCACGCAACCCGCGAAGTTGCCGGAATGTTCGATCCGGCAGGTTATCGACGTCGGTATCTCGAAATGGACAATCATGCAAGATGGCCCATCGGACGAATTGAGGCGTAGGCCCGTAGATTGCGACACTGCGTTTCACGCCTCTCCCCCGTCCTAGAAACTCAACTTACGCAAACTCGACAACCGATTCGGGAAACCAGCCGTCGTTACTCAAGCACCAATTGAGCCGAGGAAATCCCCCGTCAAATTAATGTCGGAAGTGACGATTCCCAGCGAACACCATTGCGATTCCGTGCTGATTGCATGCGTCAATCACTTCTTGATCACGCATACTTCCGCCTGGTTGAATGATTGCGACCACACCCGCGGCCGCGGCAACTTCAATCGAATCGGCAAACGGGAAGAAAGCATCAGATGCAAGAACGGATCCCTGCGATCGCTCTCCCGCTTTTTTAATTGAAATCTCGACGGCATCCACGCGGCTCATTTGCCCGGCTCCCACACCTACCAATGCGAGGTCTTTTGAAAGGCAGATCGCATTCGATTTAATATACCGAACCATGTCCCAGCCAAAACGCAATTCAGCCATCATTGCCTCATCCGGCTTAGTATCGGTTGGAACGGTCCACTTCGAAGGATCATCGGGTTGATTGTCTACATCCTGAACCAGCATTCCCCCAAGTAGATACCGTGCCTCCCAAGCCGGTTTTGCGGGTGCAAGTTGTCCGACTTTCAATAACCGGACATTCTTCTTCCACTTGGGCTTAGTCGTCAAAATTGTTTGCGCGGCACTGCTAAAGTCCGGAGCAACAATCGCTTCAATAAAAAAGTCACCCGCAGCAAGGAACTCAGCGGTTGTCTCGTCTAATTCACGATTAATACCAATCACGCTACCAAAGGCGCTGACGGGGTCACCGGCGAAGGCTTTCTGGCAAGCTTCCACTAAAGTCTCTCCGGTGGCGGCTCCGCACGGATTATTGTGTTTAATCACTGAGCACGACGGCCTTTCTTGATTTCTGACAATTGCCAACGCGCTGTCGAGATCAAGAAGATTATTGTAGGACAACTGCTTTCCATTGAGCTGCCTTGCGTTCACCAAGTTCGCATCCCGGCAATCACCGGCACTGTAAAGCGCTGCCTTCTGATGACTGTTCTCGCCGTACCTTAAGTTATCTTTCCGGCGAAGTACAACTTGATAGGTCGATGGAAATACTTCTCCTTCGGTCTGCCCTGAAAAGTACTCAGAGATTGTCTTATCGTAGTCTGCCGTATGCTGAAACGCGTGGGCCATCAATTTACGTCGCAGCCCCGTCGTCGTCGTTCCCTCCGCTTCGACTTCTTCCAGAATCGCGCTGTACTGATCAGGACTACTCGCCACCGTGACAAAATCACTGTTCTTGGCCGCAGCGCGAATGAGGCTTGGCCCCCCAATATCAATTTGCTCGATCGCTTCATGTTGCAAAACATTAGGCCGAGCAATGGTTGCGGCGAAGGGATATAGATTAACGACAACCAATTCGAAAGGATGTATTTCGTGTTCGGCGAGCGATGCCATGTCGGTATCGAGGTGATGCCTGCAGAGAATTCCAGCAAAGATTTTCGGATGGAGCGTTTTAACCCGACCGTCCATCATCTCCGGAAACTGCGTGTACTCAGCCACATCAATGACTGGAATACCAGAGTGTTCAAGATGACGGCGAGTTCCACCGGTGCTGTAAATCTCAACGCCCGAATTCACCAATCCCTGAGCGAAATCGACGATTCCAAGTTTATTACTCACGCTAATCAGAGCGCGTTTTATCTTAGGAGAATTCATTTCAATAACCGTGCCTGAAAAATATGCTCCAGATGGACGACGGATCCACTCCACCGCTCAATGGAAATTTTAAAACCTAATCGATTCCAACCAACGCTTTCGCTTGGCCGCGGCGAATCAGTTCGCAACCCTGAGAACGAATCATCGACCTCAATCGGGAAAGATTGTGAAATAACTACTCGCTTTTTTCAACCGGCCTTGATAAAGAAAATCATTCCCCAACGGATCACTGGTATCGAAAAAGTCGACTCAATAGACGCTTCTTGTTTTTTCGCTCGCCAGATTACGGTCAATCATTGTTGCCGGCAGCCATTGCCTCCCTAAGGCACCTAAGAACGCGGCCAGCGGACTCATACTGTCTGGCAACTCTCTCAAGAGAGTCTAATTTGAGACAGTGAGTCGAATATATCTGAGTTTCTTTGTCGCTCCGAACCGCGATAGCTATAAAAATATGTCCGTCAGTTGCCGGCGGAGCATCTGGCCCCAAATGCCCTGTTATCGCCGCCGAATATTTAGCCTCAGACGTCTGCCGCAACACCCCCAATGCCATCTCACTGGTTGTCTCCATTGACTCGGCACGATAGTTCGCCAAAGTAGTCGTGGACACCCCCAACCACTTTGTTTTAACCGATTCGCGATAGGTAACTGCGGAACCACACAGCCACTGCGACACACCGGGAACCTGAGCCAGAAGCCCCGCGGCCAAGCCCCCCGTACAACTTTCAGCCATCACCAAACGATCTGTTTGGTTAAACTCCAATTGCTTCACCAACGCCCGGGCCGATTCCTGGGCAGTCTTGAGAATTTCAATGCATCCGCTCATCGCACGAGTTACCTTCTAAGCCGACGTACTTCTTCTCGCAAATCATTAATTTGCCGATTCAAGTCATCCATTCTTTCCATGACTTCGTGTAACAAAGGCTCTAATTCAGCCGAGTCGTGCCGTTGTGACTCGTGCCGCTCCCTTTCTAATTCGCCAATCTGATTTTCAACCTGCTCCCCTAATTCGTGCAGACCAGCCTCATGCAAGTGCTCAGCAGCCGCGCGAAGATGATTTAGCCGATGCTCCCACTCCTCTCCCGAAGAGTCGTGTTGGTGTCGATCCACCTCCCGACTCTGGTTTTCGTGCTCTCGATGCCTATCGCCGCCATGCTCACGTGACTCATTAAGCATCCTTGTCTTTTCATCGATCACCCGCTCAAGCATCCCGAGTTCTTCCCGAATCTCACTGGCCTCCCTGTCCGACACACCTCGGCGAAGAGCAGACTGCAACTCCCCTCTCTCCCGCTGCAAATCTGCAATTGCCTCCCTTGCTTCGTCTTGACGTTCCGGTCGATCACTCGCATTCGAAGAATCGTTTCTGAACGCTCGTCTCATCCTGTTGACCGCACCCATTACGCGTTTGGATTCTTCAGCCTCCCCCTCCTCCGCCAACTCTAATGCATGCTCATAGAGTTTTTCCATTTTTCTAATTTTCTCTTCCCGCTCTTGGGCTCCAAGGTTCAAAGCGGGAACCATTAGCAAGAACATGAGAGCAGTAGTAAACAAATTAATCTTGGCCATTGCTGATCCCTTTAAAAACGTGAAGGTTCGGAGAACTAAAATTTCAGATTCAGAACAACCCGACCACCGAGCATCTATATCCTAACGCCTAGGAAGATCGCAGACATTGATTCCGACGCAATCGCAATACAATTTATCAAAAAACCAGGAAGGCATCGCAGCGATCGTGCGAAATGAACGGCTTAGCTGGATTGCTCAGAGAAATCTTCGCCCGTTCGGCACGCAATTGCGATGAGCACCGCAACCACCAGCATCAAAACCGACGCGACAATGTAAGGCAAAAACACAAATGCCTTCAGCATCGGAATCCCAAGTGCAGATCCGAAAATCCTCGCCATCGCACTCACACTTTGGCTCACACCGAGCGCCTTCCCCTGCTGCTTTGGGTCCGACCAACGGGAGACAAGCGAGTAGAGACTTGGCTGCATGCAACTATACCCCGCGACAACTACCGCCAGAGCAGCGAACAACCATTGAACCGAGGCAATCTTCACTGAGTAGGCGAGAATCCCGAATCCAACCAACTCAATTAACGCACCACCGACGGCCAGATTTTTCTCAGAGATTTTTTTAGACAATCGCCGAACCAAACCACCCTGAACAACCGCCACCATAAAGCCAATCATCGCAAAAGTCAGACAGACCTCTTTAAACGAAAAATTAAATGGAGCATCTTCAAACGATTTCGAACCCTTGATCAACATGCTCAGGGTCGTTTCAAAATTCGCAAAAGAAAAAATACAAACGAAAAAACCTAACAACAGATAAGCCATCGCAGGGTTACTAACCGCAGTTTTCCAAGCACTTAAATCAAACCACTTGCGAGTATTCCCCGACTTTCCCTGGCCAGGATGGTGCGATTCCGGCAGGCGAAAAATCGCCAACAAAAGGGCGATGGCAGAAAGACCGGCTGCAACAAACCCCGGACCTGCTCCAGGGTCGCCCAACTGGCTAACCTCGGATCCTGCCTCTACCGCGATCTCCTGCGGCACTGCAAAAAAAGCAAACAGCGGGCCGAGCGTGAACCCGAGCCCAAACGCTATTCCAATCAAAGCCATGCCCCGTGTTCGATTCTCCTTCGTCGTCGTATCAGCAATGTAGGCCTGAGCCGTCGGGATCGTTGCCCCGGCAATCCCCGCTCCAATTCGTGTCACAAACAAACCAAAGAGACTTTGATAAATAGCAGCAATCCCGAACAGGGTATAAAACACGACGCTCCCGGCCAATCCAATAATGATGACCGGACGACGCCCAATTCGATCTGAAATCGCTCCCCAAATCGGAGCGAAAATAAATTGCATGATCGAAAAGCATGCCATCAACATGCCAATGACTATCCCGCTTGGGTCCGTCCCAAAAATATCCGCGTACAAAGGCAGTAGTGGGAGGACAATTCCAAAGCCCAGGAGATCAATAAAGACCGTCAAAAAAATAACGCCCAGCGCACCTTTTGAGGCACTGCGAACTTCAGCGACACCCGCGTCCTCTAACCCGGACTCGTTGGTTTCTTCGTTTTGAGACATAGATTTTTTTAAGTTTAACGCCGTGGATAATGCTCTAAACAATAGCGAACCACGAGGCCGTTGCGAAGTGGCTATCCGGTCCCTGCTGCCAACATTTCATAAAGATTTAGCAGGCACCGGATTTGAACGATTTGCAAATCCCCCAGGACAACTAACCGTCTCGATATTTAAACTCGCTGAATTAGACGGCGACTCTCATAAAAACTCGCAATCCTCACCACGGCATCGTCCGTTAAGAATGAATTGACATTCCACCTTCGCTTTTAACAAACACCACCCGGGCAAGTTCACCTGCCAAATCGGTCATTCGCTGATGGAACTCTTCTCCTTCGCCTTCTTCCGGGAACGCCACTCCCATAAACGCGATTGCCGCCCATCGCGAACTCGTCGCAATTGCGGCA
>JAAEMV010000999.1 GCA_024225195.1 Planctomycetaceae bacterium
GGATTTCATCAAGAAATATATATTTCCCGGTGGCTGTCTACCTTCAGTAACCGCCTTGTCGGAATCGATGGCGCGGCAGAGTCGCATGAGAATGGTGCACATGGAGGACTTTGCTGATCACTACGCCGAGACGTTAAGACGCTGGCGTTCTGCCTTCTTCGACAAAATAGATGTGGTTCGAGAGCTTGGTTTCGACGACCGTTTTATTCGTATTTGGGATTATTATCTTTGTTACTGCGAAGCAGCTTTCATGGAACGACATGTCAATGTTACTCAACTTTGGTTTGTAAACCACGCTTCGAAAACCTCACCTCTCGATCGGGAGCTGCAAAGATTACCCAAGCCGTTTCGGGAACAAGGGACAACGCCGCGAAGTGAGGCCGCTCGCGCCAAATCAAATTCGGGCCCCGGTGTCGAAATTAATGAGGTGGTGGCGTGAATCCGTGGTGGCTGAATTCTAGGCAATTTCCATCGATCGCCGAGTCTCTCAACCCCAGCGGGCTCGGTTTAAAAAA
>JAAEMV010001000.1 GCA_024225195.1 Planctomycetaceae bacterium
CTGGCAAGTTTGTCCTCGGGTAAAGGTTAGGCTGACGGGCGATTCTTCGATAAAATCCCTATATTTCTGTCGCCAGTGGGCTTCTGAGAATTATGAAAGTATGCGTCATACCCTAAACGGCTAATAAGGGTCGTGGCTTGTTCCGCTCGCACCGCATTGCGAAGGCGTTTTGTATCAACAATTTCGTGGCTGGTCCTCAGCCAATGCTGTGCTAGGGGTTTGCGAACCAATGCGGCTAGGGGGTTGGGGACGTGCATGCCCAGCCATCGACATCCAATTCTGAAAGCGAATGCGTCTGCAGTGCCAAGAAAGGTAGGAAGCCGATGAAGCGAGAAACGGAATACCCCGCATGGATGTTGTGGTTGTGGGAAAAAGGACCCTACCTTTTTATAGTCAGCGGCCTGTTTGTTTTGTTGTCAATCATTGGCCTGTTTTTTTACCTGAATCAGAGGATCGACCAAGTCGGGGATCAATTGCGATATGGTAAGCCTGCCAATTACGAAAGGCCCGATCTCA
>JAAEMV010001001.1 GCA_024225195.1 Planctomycetaceae bacterium
CATCAACCATCATCGCTATCGGCTTCGGCCTTGAATCAATAGGTCCAATAAACGTGCGCTCATCATTTCAACCCGTTCAGGATGCTGGGCAGAAACATCGTTCTGTTCACCGGGGTCCTTGGATAAATGGTAGAGTTCAGGTCCATTCTTTGGAAGTTCAGGCCTCTCTCCGTGCCAGATGGTCGGCTTGGAGAAACGAATTTTCCAGCTGCCTTGTCGAAATGCCAAGGCACCTTTGCTCGTCTGCAGTATGGCGGCTTGACGAGGTGTATCAAGCGTCCTGCCCAGCATCACTGGGCTTATGTCAAACGAGTCCAGACCAGCTGAATTCGGAAGTTTCTTTTCCAGGAAACCCGCCACGGTCGCCAGTGTGTCTGTCAAGGTAATGATTTGGTCCGTTTTACTGCCGGCTGCGATTTCATTAGGCCAGCGGACAATGAAGGGCACCCGATGCCCGCCTTCGAAATTGGAGCCTTTCCCCATGTTCAATTCACCATTGGTTCGGTGACCATGCTTTTTGCGGGCATCGGTCTTGGCTGTTTTGGCTTTTGCTCCGACGTCTTGTGACGGATCTTTCAGGCTCAGATTCTTGCCGGCTGAGCTGTGATCTTTGAGCGCTCCGCCGTTATCACTCGAAAAGAAAAGAATCGTGTTGTCATCGAGTCCGAGTGTTTCGAGGGTGCTCATGATCTCGCCGACGTGAAAATCGAGCTCATTGATATAGTCGCCCAGTTGACCGATTTCACTGGTGCCGCGGAATTGTTTATGTGGCGTGATGTGTGTGTGCGTTGCGGTCAATGCCAAGTAGAGAAAGAAGGGACGCTCGTGGTTTTCCTTGATAAATTCAATACCCTTGGCTGTCAGCGTGGTGTCGCCCAGGTCATCGTAGCGAACCTGTGTCAACTGGTCAGTGGTCGGCTTTTTCGGAAGGTCTATAATGCCTTCTTTCAGCCAGAGCAGGTGGTGGTTTTCCACATAGGTTTTGAAGCCGTCGTTGTGGTTGGTGGGCAAGGCGAAATGGTAGTCAAAGCCGAGTTCATTCGCACTGGGTTTGATTTCTCCCGCCCAGTTGGTGATGCTGGTCTCGCCGTATCCCAAATGCCACTTCCCGATATGGGCTGTTCGGTAGCCCTGCTTCTTAAGAAACCTAGGTAACGTGAGGGCATCCACGCTGATGGTCAGCGGGCTGGATGATTTTGCTGTGTCACTACGCAGTGGACCGCGGCATGGGTAGGAGCCCGATATCAGCGCATAGCGGGAAGGAGAGCAGGTGGCCCCTGGAGCATAGGCTTGAGTGAACCGCATGCCTTGACTTGCGAGACGGTCAATATTCGGGGTGGTGACTTGCGACGGTGGATAGAAGCATTTGATATCACCGATTCCTACATCGTCCGCCAGGATGAAAATGATATTGGGCGAATCTACCGCAGCATGAACGATGACGGTGGTAGACGTGAGGATGAAAAAGGAAAGGAGTATCGCTTGGAGATTCATGATCTTTTTTATTTAGACACTGCTGACAGAGTCTGTACGAGTTCGTGCCTGAGGCGTGACGCTCTCGGTTCAGTGTGAGGCTGTCTCGGGCGAATTATACGTCAAGAAATGTCGGCTGTCTGCGGTCACAATCGGAAGCCATCCAATCACCTTCGTTTCCAAAAGTCGCCCTCGTTTGTCTGAATGTCGCGTTTTTTTCGCCTCTTCCGCAATTTCATTGGATTGACTGAGCCAAATAACGACAACGAACACCGAGCCAGAATCAGCAATCTAAATATTAAAGAGCACTCGCAAGTCCGGCTTCGCGTGCATCGTATTGTTATGTCGCATTGTTCATTCGACTCGCCGATACGATAGTCCTATTTTACGATTAACTTGATCGATGTGCAGGACTTTCACAGGAATTTGCACACCCTTGGCCAACAACTCCGATGGATGCGATAGTTTTCTATCGTCAATCTCCGTGATGTGAATAATTCCTTCGACATCATCACCAAAGTTTACATGAACGCCGAATTGGCACATTCGGTCGACAGTAGCATCGACGATTTGCCCAACAGCGAGCCAAGTTAAGTTTCCGCAATTGATGCAGCTCGCATCCCAGTTGTGATCCATCGAAGGGTTATTTTGATTGCAATTTTGACAAGTCATCTTATAGCCTGATAACAGTCACGATCACCGAGCCGGGACGGTTGATTGTCCATTTCCTAAACGACGCGCAAGCCCGTCTTCGCGTGCATCACATTATTATCACACCTTTGCGCACTAACAAGCTCAATCTAGGGACTGGCCTTTACCACCTTGAGAATTCGATGGATGATTTCCCGGTGTATATTCTGATCCCATTCCGCGTAATTGTGAGCACTAATGTCAAAAGCAGATCCATACTTGGGAAAGTCGTTTTCCATGAATCCGCTTTCAGAATCACCGAGGTTGATGTTCTCGACGTTTTGAGCATTCTTCAATGCACCCCAGCAAAACATGTTGCCTGTATGAAAATTTGCCGCAGCTTCAATGTTATCAGGCAATTTTGCGGGGCGTGTACCACGTAAAGCGGATGAGGCATCTAAAAACACTGTAAACGGAAATCGAACAGAGCTGTTTTCACAAATTTGTGACGCGACACTGATCACAGTATGTCCGCCCCAACTATGCCCAACAAAGACAAATTCCGTCTCAGGTTTTTGAGTTACACGCTGCTCAATCCAGTTTGTGATTCCGTCTATTCCCGGTGGATTCTCCTGGCCACTCTGACCGGCCTCTGTGCCATTCCAATTGAAGAACTTGCATTCCAGTTCCAATTCTTCGAGATCAGCCATTAGTTGGAACATACCACTATTGCCGCTTCCGCGGATCGAAGTCCCGGCAATTTGTTCTGGCGATGGGTCCGAATCAAAGCCGCTAACCATCACAATGACGTACTGGGTCTTATCGACGACACTTGCATCGCTGACCGACCTCGAACATGAATTCAAAGCCACAAGGGTGCAGGCAAACAAAAAAACAAACAAAAACTTTTGCATCCGTGAATACCCTTGGTGTGATAACGACACGCATCAGCGGGCCGGCGCGAGAAGTCTCAATTTCAAAGCCGACCCGACCGCCGGCTCCGTTGCATGCGATGGTTATTTCATTCGTTCGGCTGTGACAAGAAGTTGATTGCCACCCGTTCGTCAAATCGCGTGATCGCATCGGGAACGGTAATTTGGCCATCGGTTCCAATTGGAAATGTCCATTGTACGCTAACGAGATTTGTCCCATCGCGGAAAATGTGAGCATACATCGCCGC
>JAAEMV010001002.1 GCA_024225195.1 Planctomycetaceae bacterium
AGGATCAACCGAGTGCAAAATGCAGCGAACAGAGCGTTGTGCCTCAGCGTCTGCCCCAACCTGCGGTGGGACGCTTGAGTCTTTACTACCGGGAATTGAGACGTTTGTTGGATGAGGGCGAGGCTTCCTTGAATAGCCAGGCGTTAGGACAATTGGTGAATGTTTCGCCAGCAGTCGTTCGGCGGGACTTAAGCGCGCTGGGAACGATAGGTCGACGTGGGGTTGGGTATGATATTGCGATTCTCGTTGACCGCATTGGCCAGGTGCTTGGTTCCGGAGTGCAGTGGAACGTGATTTTGGTGGGAGTAGGGTCTTTGGGGCATGCGTTGTTACGGTACCGTGGTTTTGATCGACTCGGTTTCAATTTGAAGGCAGCGTTTGATAAAGATTCGAGCTTGGTCGGGACCAAAATTGGTGGGATCGAGATCTTAGATGCGGCGGATTTGGCGGCTGTCTTGGCAGTGGATTCGGCTGAGTTGGCGATTCTGGCGCTGCCTGCCGAGCATGCAGCAGAAATTGCAGCCACGCTGGTGGCGTGCGAGATCAAGGGGATTCTAAATTTTGCGCCAACAACTCTGAGCCTTGGTGGCGATATTGCGGTGGTCAATGTCGACCTCGCAAGCGAATTGCAGAGACTGGCGTTCGCGGTTCAGTCACAAAAAACGTGAAAAATGCGGTTGTTGCAGCTGAACAGAACGTTTTTTTTCAGCGTTCAAAAAAAAGTTTCGCGAACCGGGTCAGAGAGGGGAATGTCCTCTTTAGGGATCAGCATTGAGTTGTTAAACTTCCGCTCCAGCACTACCCCGTGGTGTAATGGTAACACAGCTGGTTTTGGTCCAGCCATTCAAGGTTCGAGTCCTTGCGGGGTAGCCTTAAAGC
>JAAEMV010001003.1 GCA_024225195.1 Planctomycetaceae bacterium
GGAGGTCTTGTAGCAATCCGCCCAAAACAACAAGTGATTTGAGAGACAACGTCCGAGCCCAGGCTTGCTCGCGAGCAGTCTGCTTTCGTCCCAACGCCGAAGTCACGAATTGACTCCGATAATCGAGCTTATTTTGCAACCGCGGCGTTTTGGAAGGCCTGCTCCGAGTAGTCTACAACGCGAGTGACGGAAAAATGGTCCTCTCGGTCTCCGTTATTTCTTTTTAATCTCATCGGGAGCCGCTTCCCCGTCTGGTATGAAAATCATGGAGATGGAATTGACGCAGTGACGCGTGTTCTTATCGGTAAATTGCTCTCCAAAGAAAACGTGCCCAAGGTGCCCACCACAATTCTCGCACAAAATTTCAGTGCGGCGACCATCGCCATCAACTTCCCGTCGCACAGCCCCTTTGATCTCATCGTCAAAGCTCGGCCAACCGCATCGGCTTTCAAATTTATCCTCTGATTTATAAAGCGGGGCATTGCACTGGCGACAAATATAGGTGCCCTTGGATTTGTTATTCGTGTATTCGCCTACGAAGGCACGTTCAGTACCTTTTTGTAAAATCACCCGCCGCTCTTCGGGCGTTAAAGGATTGTATTCATTGGGGCCAAAATCCTTCGCCATTCGCTGTCTCCTTTTTCTTTGAATCTCTTTTTTCAATCGATCGGCTTTACCAGCCGCCTCACTGACTGCCTGCATGGAAAGGCTAAGCTCTCTAATGATTTGATCCAAGCTCACCTTTGAGAGGCGAGCTGGTATTTCGTATTCGCTCCCCTCGGCCATCCGCAAGATTTTAGGGGCGAGTGTTTGGCCGGTGACCTCGAGAAACGTATTGTAGGTTGCGTCGTCAGCCAGCGTCTCCTGCATTGACTTCCAATAAATCAAATCCGCATTCACAAACTGGGCGGCAAAATCGGCGTAGCCTTCAACATCCACGGAAGCTTCCGTTTTCCAGCCTGGCTCATAAGTCTTCCCAATGGCCAACTGACTTTCGTTAATCCGTCGCAATACTTCCTTGAACACCGGGCGATCTCTTTGCATGACAATAAAGATCGAATCGTCGAATTTCACCACCTTGTCTTGAGATAATGGCGGAAAGAAAGCGCGATCAATCTGAAAACGCATCAGCGCTAATACTTGGTAGTAGCCGGCATCAGTAAAATCACCGTCTGCAAAAGCCTTTTTTGATTTTTCTAACAACTGTGTGGTGTTGGCTAGTTCGATCTCCAAGGCGGTGCTCTCCGCC
>JAAEMV010001004.1 GCA_024225195.1 Planctomycetaceae bacterium
AGGCAAGGCACGGCCAGTGTTTTTCGCGTTTCATCGTACGACGTCACGAATAGATAAGGGCCAACAATACATGGCACGCTATGCCCTGCCCCAACCTCCACTTTCCAACGCTGATTTTGATCGGCAGAAAACTTAATCGGTGGAGAACCACTACCAATCCCGGATGAATTAAGCCCCCGAAACTGCGGCCAATCAGCATGGGATTTATCATGCCGAAAAGAAATGATGCAAACCAGCAAAGCAATGCATCGAGCGGCGACTATAAATTTTGACTGTTTTTTAATCATTGACTTTGCATTGCCGGATTATTCAATTCATAATCCATCCGCGTTAATTTATTAAACGTTGCCGCACCGAAAATTGCTCTAACCCATGTTGTCCCACATAGTTGCAATCTACTGGCGAGGCAGCCACCTGTAATCATACAGGGGTGCGGCAATGTTTTCCTCTAAATCAGTCCACTGATGCCGCTTCATAAAGCTCGACACCTTCAAGCTCAAGTCCCGCGGAATCCCAGAGCGTATGACACCATATATCGGTGACGATCAAACCGAGCGGCGAATTCCCCAGCTTGTGTCGAGTCTCCCGCAAGGAAGGATCCAGTTTGAAATCCTCTACATCTAGATCGAGTTCAAACTTTTCGTTGACGTTCACACTTTCACCCGGCAGGCAAATTTGAAATCGACCTGCAAAATCGCCATTGGGATGTTGCAACGTCACTCCGACGAACAAGAATTTCGTCTTTTTAGCAATTCTGCCTTCAACGACCAACTGACTGTCACGACGCAGGGCAACCGGCGGACCGTCGCTGCTGATAACTCTCAAGGAAGTACAATAGATTGTCTTCCCGGTCTCCTTGATCGTATGGGGAATTGATTTAACCGCAGGCCTGCGTCCCTCGCTCGCGTCTCCGGGCCGCCAGTCTCCGTAAACACCTTTCGGTCCAAGAGCAAGGCGATCTTTCCAAAAACTAACCATCTCCGGGGTTGCCTCTAACTCAAACGATTGATCCGCCGCCGCAGTGACTCGATGCTTCGCCGGAACGTCAAGTGACTGACCATCACTCAAACGCTTTACGCGCACCTTTCCTTCGGTAACATTTAAAAAGGTTGAGGCCAGCTCTGACTCAACTTCAAATTCAGTCCCAAGCACTTCGAGCACCGCAGTTCGCGTATAAACCAGCATCGGCTTACCCGCGGGCTGTGGCTCCACGCTGGCAGCAAAACCGCCCTCGATTAAGTGGAGCTCCTTTTGCCCCAAATCAGAAAATACCAATCTCGATTGACCCGCGATTACTACGCGCGACCCGTCATTAAACATTAGCTCGAACCAGGACTCAGGCGATTGCCCTTCAATAGTCCCACCCGGCAACTCAGCACCAACCGCCAACTCGCTCGTAACGCGACC
>JAAEMV010001005.1 GCA_024225195.1 Planctomycetaceae bacterium
AATGAATGAACGCCTCCTCTCGACGTTTTGACCACGCCTCACCTTTGAATCCCCAAACTCCCAATCGTTCACAACCGCGCCCGAGAAGATGTTCAGCCCCCCTCCGACCGATGGCCGCATCGTCAGATCGTACCTGTGGCAGGTCTGAATCACCCCGGCGATCTGTCACCTCAACAAGTGGAACACCGGTTCGCGCAACCGCGTCGAGCAGTTTGGGAGTTGTCGCTCTGGAAATGATTCCGTCGCCACACCACTCTGTCAACCACGAAGGAGGTTGCTTCCAAAGATCCCGTTGCTCGAGGAAAACTGCCCAGTCATCATGCATTCGCATAAACCGCACGACTCCGGAAAGTAGGTCGCGACCATACACGCTAGAAGTTTCGACAATTAAAGCGACCTGACGTTTCATTTGAAAAAGCATACTGCCTGCCGCGTAATTTCACAAATGATGTCCGATCAGGTTCAATCCGAGAAGAATCGCGGGGTGATCCTGATGGAAACAAGACTTCCCGAAAGGGTGTGCGAGCGATGCACTTCCTACCAGAAGAAGATACGGATGCGACCTTCGTGCGTTGTTTATTCCGTGTCAACAGGCTTCGATTTGGGTTTCCGTTTGATGGCGTATCGGATGCTGTATCGTTCGATCCAGTCTTGCAGCCAGCCCATAAAATGGATCCACAGCAGCAACACCCAGATCACGCCATAAAGTCCAGCGAAGATTGCCGAACCGTAAGTCAGCACCGGATGAAGCTCGAGAGTTTCCAACCAAACTGACAGGCCTATCATCCCGCCTAACACCCACAAGTTTCCTGTGCAGACGGTGATTGGAAAGGCGACTACCTTAAACAGGAAAATCAATAGGTGGTCCAATGCGCTTTTATCTTCATTCAATGCCCTGCGGAGGAGGAAGTTGATCAGCGATCCCATAAACAGAACGCCTATGAACATTGAGAATCCGAGTTCTTGAAAGCCATAAGATTCGACGCCCGGCTCCAGTACTGCCCGGCTGGGCTTATTCGGATCGTATGCGACTGACACCTCGGTGCCTAAGGGATAGCGGGCTACGACATTGTGAGCACTGTATTCGTGACCGCCAATCACGACGACACTGGACTGATATTCCACTCCATCGACCGTGTAAACATATTTGATTCGATCCGAATACGTTGTCTCTCCTTCGTGAGTGTTAGTGGTGACCTCAGAAGTGACGATCTGGCCAAAGACTGCTGGCCATTTGGCACTAGTCCGAGCCCAGCCTGTTTGATACTGACCGTAGAAATAAAACAGCAGGCCAATAATGGCAATGACATACCAACAGAATAGCAACGCGTACCGCTGCTTGCGTCCTTGAGCAAGTTCTTTATCCACTTTCATTTACGTCAGCTCCTCTCAAGCCGGCTGTTCCGTAGCGATTGCAGTTTCAGGCTAACGGTTTGTCGAACGGATTAACAGAAAATTTTAAGATAATGATCTCACGCCGCGCATAATGTTTACCGATTTTTGGCCCCGGTTTAGCGACGTCTTTTGGAAATCATCGAGGCGGATGCGATATCGGTCTCCGCCACTGGTCGCCGGAAATTCGCCCTATCTTCAAATCCGAGCGAGATCGGGAGGCTCGGGAGCAGTGTAAACCTCGCTTAACCAAAATTGGTCTGCATGGGACATCTGCGAAAATGCTTTAAACCGAACGAGCGACGCGGAAAAATTCGGCGGCGAAAACTAATCAGTTAATGTTTGACGACTTCCCAAATTGCGGATAAAAAGTTTGGCGTTGAGGATTAACATCCCTTCAAATTTTCTCGATCACGACCACCTACAGATAACCCGAGCAAACCCCAGCTGGACATCTTCCATGAAGAACATTTTCGCTACTTTTATCATTTTTATAGGGGCTTTTACTTCAGTCTCTGCCGTGGCCGAGGAAGAAGTCCGAATCCTCTTCGTCGGCAACAGCTACACCGGTGGAATCCGCAAGGCCTTCTCTAAACTGGTCGCCGCATCACCGGAAGGATCTGCAGTGAAAATCGAGTATATTTCACCCGGTGGAAGAACCCTTGCGTCCCATCTCAAGAATCCGTCGGTCACTCAGAGAATCACGGATGGCAAATGGGATTTCGTCGTTTTGCAGGACCAGAGCCAGACGCCGGCAGTCTTTCCTGACAAATTCAAAAATGCCGCTATCGGCCTCGACAAGCTGATCGATGCCTCCGGAGCAAAAACAGTTTTCTATCAGACCTGGGGACGACGGGATGGTGACAAGAGGAACATCAAGCGATTTCCTGACTATCAGTCGATGCAGGGTGCGCTGAGCAAGAACTACACATCTGTTGCTAAAGAATGTGATGCCATCCTTGCACCGGTTGGTGATACATGGGCAAACGTGAGAAAGGTCGACCCTAAATTGGGCAAAGCCCTTTACGCTGGTGATGGTAGTCATCCGTCCGAACGAGGAGCCTATCTAGCATCGTGTGTTTTTTACGCCACAATCTTTGCCAAAGATCCGGGGACGATCAAATATGACAGCCGCATTACGAAGGAAGAAATGGCAACCATCCAGCGTGCCGCGCGCAACACGGTGGGAGTGAGAGAGACAAGTGCTTACCCCGCTGACCAAAAACTACCCAGTAAATCAAGCCTAATTAAGGGTAGGAGAAATGAAGGGGCAGGCTACTTTACTGACGATTCCAGTACGTTTCTGAGTCTGACTGAATAGCTAGAAAATCCTTGGAATCTTTGGGCACCATTTGTTGCTATGTCCTGAACTGCGGCAACGGGCGCACTCCGCGGTGGCCACGTCAGAGATAATGGATGTAACCAATATCGATTTGCGTCTCAAAGCGCTGAACTTTACCCCGCCTGGAAAGGCCGTTACGGAATGAGACTATCGCTAAAGACAGACCGTTTCCATCATGGTGAACCGGTCACTGGAACTCTGCATCTTGACGAGACCACGGGCTCCTGCAAGGCGCTGCTACTCCGGCTATGGTGGGCGGCCCGCGGGCCAGAAGTCGATACCGACGAATTGGTGGTCGCCGCGGAAACGCTTGTGGCATCGGGAACGCTCTCTGAAGGTGCAACTTACGACTTTTCTATTTCTCGGCCGCTCCACCCGCTCAGCCATGATGGACATCTCATCTCGGTTCAGTGGGCCCTAACCGCCCGCATCGAGTGGACTGCTGATGAGCCCGACACTACCGTCCGCGTGCCACTTACCGTGGCCCCTGGTCATCTGCCCGATCGAGCTAAGTTAGCAGCTGTGTGGACAAAGGCCTGGAACAAGCATTATCGAGTATCGTTGTTCGATCGGTTTTGGATGTTGCTAAAAAAACAACCTCTGCGGCTTAGCAATACCACGGCAAGCCCTGGCGAATTGGTGCAACTTTCCTTTGACGACAGGATTGTCCCCCATTATTGGGAATTGGTTCGCATCGAAGAGGCGGCCCGGCGGAGGGTCGTCTGGACCCACCGATCGGGGGAACGAACGGTCTATCGCTGGACGGTGAAAGCGCGGATTGTCTGCGAGGGGCAAATCCCCCTGCTTGGCGAGCCGAACGCCCGACGGGCAACCGTAACCATCCCTCCAGACATCACCGCCTCGCTGCTGCTGCCCACCCGCCGAATTCGTTGGGAGATCCGGGTAAGCACCATCGGTCAGGACTTGGTCGCACCGCTGGTGATCCTGCCAGGTTAAATTATTCAATTTGACTCCGCTTTTCGTTTTGAAAATTCCGGCTCGTCGAAATTAAACGTTTCGATATGTCGCAATTTCTAATGGATATTCTGATCAAAATCCAATACAACGGTGATGCGTTAACAAAGCAATAAGGAGATCTCGAGCGAGGAACAGACAAACTCAGAAAATGCCTGCCAGACTCTCGTCAGTGGCAGCAATGAGCTCAAGAATCTGGGCATGTGAGAGGAGGAGGCCTCCAAGAAGGGAAAAGCAAAGCAGGGAGTCCCCAAAAAATTTATGAGCAAAAACTGCCCCGGAATTGCGGGTGTTTTTTGAGATGGACGATCGCTGGTTTCGGCTCGGTGATCACTTCCGTTCTGCTTATTATGACAAAAGAAACTACGACAAAGGAATCTAACATGACGAGACTCGCTGCCCGAGCTTCGGCAATTGCATTCACACTTCTCGTTATTGGATTGCCGTGTTCGGTTGTTCCGGCAGTCGCTCAATGCTGCTTAGGAGCGCAGAATTCGGTCACCCACAGCCGCGACGGTCGCTTTCGTGTTGAAGCGATATCACTCACGGGAACCGGCCACCGCAATCACGGACCCTATAAATTTCGCTTTCGGACGCTTCGAATCGCTCCTAATGGAGAGGCCGAAGAAATAGGTGTCTTTGAACGAGCTTGGGACACAGACAATCACTTCAACATGGCTGTTTGTGTGTCGCCAACAGGAAACGGGTTCGCCTTGAGTTCCTCGCTCGAAAACCCGATCCTTTTCTTCGCTCCTAATGGCACGGTTTTGGCGAAG
>JAAEMV010001006.1 GCA_024225195.1 Planctomycetaceae bacterium
GATTACGTCCCTGCCCTTTGTACACACCGCCCGTCGCTCCTACCGATTGAATGCTCAGGTGAGCCATTCGGACTTTCATCATGTCGGTTTCCGATTTTGATGAAGGAAAGTCTTGCGAACCTTATCATTTAGAGGAAGGAGAAGTCGTAACAAGGTTTCCGTAGGTGAACCTGCGGAAGGATCATTCGCACAAAGAAATGTTCTATTCCACCCGCCACGCACCACACAGTGCTTTCTGTTTTTAAAAAAGGAAAACATTTTTTCCGTCTCGTCGATGTTGCGATCTCATTGCAATGTATGCGATGTTATCTATCTCTTGCGACGACGAATGCCTTGGCTCGAGGATCGTTGAAGGACGCAGCGAACTGTGCTAAACATCTCGAATTGCAGATTTCCGAGAAAGAAAAGGATTCTGAACGCATTCTGCGAGTTGACCTCGTGTCAGCTCACGTGATTGGCGGTGACCGAAATATGCAGTCGCTCGAACTCCGAAGTTTGAGTGGTTTTCACATGTTGTCGCAAATTCTTGCGCCGACGTGTTCGTGGGATTCAGCGCGTCTCTCGTTTTCGAGCAGCATTAAGATTTCAAGTCTTGATGTTCGAATTCATTGATGTGTTTTGTTTTTTGAAAACATTTTTTTCTCGCACGCTCACGACCAGTCACGGGATTACCCGCTGAATTTAAGCATATAAATAAGCGGAGGACATCAAACTAACCAGGATTCCCCTAGTAATGGCGAATGAACAGGGAAGAGCTCAAATCTATAACCGTGTTTACGGATACGGAATGTGACCTCGTGTGCGTTCACCAGCTGCTCCTACGTCGTTAGTTGTTTGGAACAACACATAACCACGGGTGAAAATCCCATCTGTCGACCTTATGGAGGCGCGTACGGTGTGCGTTCCCCGAGTCGCGCACCCTGGGACGGGTGCGTAAATTCGGTGGTAAGTTTCATCGAAAGCTCAATATTTCCTCGAGTCCGATAGCGAACAAGTACCATGAGGGAAAGGTGAAAAGTACTTTGAAAAGAGAGTTAAACGTGCCTGAAATCGTTGTGAATCAAGCGATTGGAATCAACGTCGTTAAGGAATTGGGGCGCAAATTGTTTCATCCTGCTTTGACGAGTTTTCGTTCTGGTTGGTTTGGCGCGGTTTGTTGTTCCGGATCCCTTGAAGACATCTGACACTGGTGGATGAGCCGTCTACACCGCCGATTGAAATTTCTTCGGAATGATCTTTTGGAAGTGGCGGCTTTTGCACTGGCGGTACGCACATTTTTGGACCGTTCTGAATTTCTGAATTCGTTATTCTCTGTCGTATTTTCGGCTTGAATGCGAGTGATGAAAGAAGGGGCTCGAAAAGATGTGTGGTGTCAGACCCGCAGGTTCCAATTGACCCGTCTTGAAACACGGACCAAGGAGTTCATACGCATGTGCGAGTATGTGAACAACAACGTTCATATGCGAAATGAAAGTGAAAGGTAGAATGTAAGCTCTACCGACCGACTACATTCTTCGGCGTGAAGTTCGAGTGTGAGCGCATGTGTTGGGACCCGAAAGATGGTGAACTATGCCTGAACAGGGTGAAGCCAGGGGAAACCCTGGTGGAGGCTCGTAGCGATACTGACGTGCAAATCGTTCGTCTAATTTGGGTATAGGGGCGAAAGACTAATCGAACCATCTAGTAGCTGGTTCCCTCCGAAGTTTCCCTCAGGATAGCTGGCGTGTTATGACTAGTTTAACCAGGTAAAGCGAATGATTAGAGGTTCCGGGGCTGTTTCAGCCTCGGCCTATTCTCAAACTTTCAATGGGTGAGCACCGTGTTTTGCATCGTTCGAATTCACGGCTGCAATGATGCATGCTCAGTGGGCCGTTTTTGGTAAGCAGAACTGGCGATGAGGGATGAACCTACCGTTGAC
>JAAEMV010001007.1 GCA_024225195.1 Planctomycetaceae bacterium
CCACCCAACCGCTTTCGCGGTTCCTTCCTTTAAATGCCCCCGGGCATTTATCCTGCAAGGCGGGAATCAGTCAGTCGTCTGGCGAAATCGGGTGTGTTTTAACATTATTACTAGCATTTATGCCGATCTACTGTCGTCATAAAACGTAATCGGCTGATTTACAGGTATCTGTGGCGCAAGGATTAATCGAACTCAGGTTGTTAAGTTAGATTTAGAACCACCATGTCTTTGATGTGGTGGTTTTTTTTGAGCTATACATCACAATTGGGATGGTCTCATATATTTGACTTAAAGCCTGAGTTAAAACAAAAGGAACACGTTTCCGTTGAAATAGGTATACGAAATCAACAATATGGCCATGAGAAAAATTGGTTTGGGATTATTAACGATGATCGCTGTGTTGCTCGGCGGTTGTGATGACGATGAAGGCTACGCGAGTTTAACGATCAGCCTGGTGCCCACTTATCACGGTCAGAAGATCACTAGTGAGCAGGTCATTACCGATAAAACTGGAAGGAATTTCTATTTAAGGGACATGCGTGTCTATATATCCGATCTGAATATTCTTACGGACAACGGAGATAAAGTATTACTGGAGGATCTTGCTCTAATGGAATGGCCGGGTACGAAATCCAGTTTTCAGGTTACCGTTCCCAAAGATGATTATCAGGGTGTTGAATTCTACATCGGTCTTGATTCGGTGACAAACAGCGCATTACCGACAGATTTTGAGGCTTCACACCCGTTGAGTGCAGAGCAGGACATGCATTGGGGCATGATGAAGTACCGATTCCTGATCTTTGAGGGTTCGGTCGATACATCGGTCAGTGGTGATCTTGCACCACAAAGGCCACTCAGTTTTCATTTGGGAAGGGATGCGTTATTTACAAAAGTGAAGATCATACGCAATGTGCCGATCACCGGTATTGGGGTCTTCTTTACCCTGAACTTCGAAGTGAATGACATGTTTGACGGAGATGCTGGCACCATCGATATTTCAGTGGACCGGGTAAATTATTCCGGCGAAGCCGAAATGCTCAAAGCCGGAATTTTGATGTCTAATTTTGCCGATTCGTTCCAACCTGACTAGTGCTTTGTCAATGTTATGATTTCGGGTTCCCGCCGGCCCTTTCGGCGCATTTCTGCGTTGCTAAAATACTCGCGTAGCTATGGGCTATGCTCGTTTTTGGCGCCTTGAACTGCACCGAAATTGCTTGCCGGGCAACCCGAAGCACCAACGTTGACGCAACATTACGGATATCTTGCTGTTCCGGGATTTGTTGGATCAATCAACCAATCCTTTTAACCTGAGTTCGATTAATAGCCAGAGATCACAGATTGCAAGAAAACTCCAGATACAAGCCACGCCAAGGCGTGGAGTAGATGTTTTGCTACGCTGCCCACCCAACCGCTTTCGCGGCTTCTTCGTTTGCCATCCCAACCGCTTACGGCTTCCTCTGTCAGATGCCTCCCAGGCATCTGTTTTTGATTCTCAAAAAATCCTTCGGTCGCCTCCCAGGCATTTATCCCGCAAGGCGGGAATCACTCAGTCGTCTTGCAAAACCGTGTGTATTTTAA
>JAAEMV010001008.1 GCA_024225195.1 Planctomycetaceae bacterium
CCAACAGAAGTGCCATGAATTTGAATGCAGTTACTCATCTAACTTGTAAATTGGTTGCTTGCAGTAGAATGTGAAGGTTAAACAGCAACATTATTTGCCACATCTTATCTGTCTTAAGACGGACTCCGTCCCTTTGGGTGACGCTCACCCTAGTTCATGGTTGGGCCGCCGTTCGAATGGCGAAACCGATTTCATATAGGATAATTTGTCTAATTGAGTAACCAAACAAAATTGCACTTGGATTGAGAGAATATAATTTTGTGTGGGTCACGAAGCGAACAACCGTTACATTTGGAATGGAGACGGAAGCTGTTGTTTTTACTGGGGAAACGTAGGTTTTTGATTTAGGATCGACTGCCCCGCACTAACGAGTAAGTACGTGCTATGGCCACTGATTTGTTACTCATTAAGCACACAGTGGCGATGTGAGCACAGAAGAATGGATAAATCACAAACGAAGGCTGATTTTTACTATCAGTCTGTTTTATTCGTCGGCGGTTGAAGCGAGCTCCACAGAACCGGATAACTCCGGGCGGAGGTCGGCGTGAATTTTCAACAAGGTCTCGTCCGTTGACTTTTCGGCATCGCAAGCTGTCCCTGAGCAATCGTATTCGGGGATATAGTTCTTTAGAAGCCGACGAATGCTTCCTTCTCCCTCGCTGCTTGCCGATTCAAGCGTGGCAACACACTGAAGCACATCGTTGTAATCGAGGACGCGATGGTTGGCGGCGAAAATCTTTTGATGATCGGTCGGGATCATTTCTTCTTCTTCGAAGTAAAGTTCTTCGTAGAGTTTTTCGCCCGGCCTCGCACCCATGAACTGAATTTCGATAGCAGATTCAGGGAGCCCGGCAAGTTCGATCATTTTCTTGGCAAGGTCAACAATTTTAACTTGCTTACCCATGTCGAGGACAAAAATTTCACCACCCTCCCCCATTGAACCGGCTTGAAGAACAAGTTGAGAGGCTTCGGGTATCGTCATGAAGAAACGCGTCATCCGTTCGTCAGTAATGGTGATGGGGCCGCCCCGTTCAATTTGGTTTTTGAAGATTGGCACCACGCTACCGTTGGATCCGAGAACATTGCCAAACCGAACAGCAACAAATTTTGTCTTTGAATACTTGCCGAGAGAAAGGCAGTAACGCTCTGCAATTTGTTTCGTGCAACCCATCACGCTCGTGGGGTTAACCGCTTTGTCGGTGGAGACCATGACGAATTTTGTGATGCCAAAATCATTGGCGATGTCAGCGATTCGTTTGGTCCCAATTATATTATTTCTGATCGCGACACCCGGTTGCAGTTCCATCAATCCGACGTGTTTATGTGCTGCCGCGTGGTAAACAAAATCAGGTGAATGGATTTCAAATAACTCAGTGATTCGCTCCCGATCTAGAATGTCCGCAACAGCTGGTTCGAGTGTTGTGGTGTCATGTTTGATTCGGCCCAGCTCGTTGTGAATTAAGAATATACTGTTTTCCCGATGGTCGACGAGGATCAGCTTTTGGGGCTCAAACTGTAGCAATTGCCGGCAAATTTCGGATCCAATGCTTCCGCCGGCTCCGGTTACCATCACGGTTTTACCCGTAATCTCATTTTCGATTCGCTGCGTGTCAAGTTGGACTGGGCTTCTCTGAAGTAGGTCTGCAATTTCAATTTGGCGAACTGGAATAAAGCCACCGCCAGGGTTGCGGTCGACGGCGGATGGAATGACATTGGTCTTCAATCCATATTGATCGTAAAGTGATTTTAATTCGGCTAGCTCAGTCCCCGGAAGCGAACCAGCGACCAACCAAATTTCGGTCACATCAAAATTAGCGGCTAGCCGAGGAGCATCTTGCATTAGGCCAAGAATTGGCATCCCCGCACGGCTCGATCCGACTCTCGATTTATCTGAGGATAAAATTCCTACAATCTTCGTGTTTGAATTTTGCTGACTGTTGACTTGGTTGGCTAAGACTAGCGATTCGTAATGGGTGCTGATCATGAAGGCCCGACTCTGGCCTTCGGTTGAACGGACTGAAGAAAGGAAGCCTTCTTTCAAGAGGCGCCAGCTTGATCGAAGAGCCGCCATCATAATTCCGCTGGTCATCAGATTAATGATAATAACAGAACGCGGAATCATGCGTGACAAGACCAACTCATTGAATGCAGCGATGATGATAACGCTGATGAACAGTGGCTTTACGAATGAGAGTAAATCCCGGAAGGTTACATAACGCCACCATCCGTGAAGTGTTTTAAATTGGAGGAAACAGATCAGCTCAATCGCAACAACGATCGGCATCGACATGATCATGCGGACGCGCACGCTTGCATCGATCA
>JAAEMV010001009.1 GCA_024225195.1 Planctomycetaceae bacterium
AAATTCATGTTTTCTGGTGTGGTAAGCAGTGGGTCTATTTAAGAGTAGCTTACAGATGACGGAATGTGCCTCGCTGCTTTAATAATCATTAATCTGTTGTGTCTGGTTCTCCCCGCACAAATTTAGTTGTGTTTTCTAACGATGGAACGCAAGTTTGTTCGCAAATTGCAACGCAGAACGGCGATGTTAACATTTTGCAACAAACCAGGTTGCAGTCCAGCTCTGCACCTCAGGCTGACCTTTATTACCGCAGTAGAAGCCCTACATACTTGCAATTGGTTATTCGCAGCCGGCCTATTGCTTCCGCAACCACAGCCTTCGCTTCCATCAATTGCTTCGGTGTAGCGGTGGGCGTCGATGTATTTCAAAAGTCGGAAATTCTCAGAACAGAGTTGTTAAAAAACGCGAACTCAATTGCACGTTACTTAATCTCGAAATCTTTCGCACCTAATTTCCAAAACGCTTACCCACGCGACTTACCTAGCAACCCCCAAATGGACTATACCCAGACGAATCCTCCATTATCGGCAAATAGTCTACGAGTTAAAACTGCGTTCAATCACTGGAAAGAATTCGCCCCCTTCAATTGTCGGGCACTTCGGCGAAAGCCACATGACGCCTTTAACTCAAACGCTGTGTTGGACACACTGGCATCCTCCATCGGCGGCATCAAAATTCCAGAAACCTGGTGGGCACACCTTCTACAATTCAGCAGCGAATAATTGAACCGAATCGTAATTGTGAAACGCAAAAAACAGGTTCGCGTTTGACAGCGAACCTCGACCGTGACACCTCCGGTTTTGACAGAAACTTCATTTGCAGATAAGATTTCCGCGGGGCTCCAGTCATTTTCTAGGTGAATCGATATGCGATTAGCGCTGGTGATGTGGTGTATGATTATTTCCGTCTGTAACCCAGTGTGTGGACAGGACCAGCAAGGTGTCTTTCCATTTTTCCCAGTTCCCAATCTTAAATTTAATTTCGATCGCGATGTGCCTTTTAAGCAGGCTGATTTCGGCGATGATTTTCTGCGAAAGATAGTCGGTGATCGCGACCAGCAAAAGCAACAGTTAGCTCGGATCGAAGTTTCGGAAGCAGACGAAAGCAAACTCGGCGAGAATCAATTCCGCCTCTTTGCGAAAAAGCTTAAATCTCAACGGATCGGACTGACCGACAAAGGCAAAGATGTAGCCTACCTACATCAACTGATCAACAAACTCCGCCCCCTGATGACCAACCGGGATCGCTACAGCTCAATTTCGATTTACGTCGCAGACTCACCACTTACCGACGCCAGGTCATTCCCCGGAGGCAAAATTGTAGTTTTCCAGGGGTTGCTGAAATTTGTCACCAACGAGGCAGCTTTGGTTGGAATCTTGGGCCATGAACTCAGCCACCTCGATCGGCAACATCAACTGGAACAATTTAAGAACTCGCTATTAGCACAACAGACAATAAATGGTGGCGTCCAGAATTACCGACAGTTCGCCGGTTTCGGCCAAGTCATGATGAATTCGTTTATGACGCCTTATGCGCAGGAGCAAGAGAAAGAAGCGGATTTAGATGGCTGCCGCTGGGCTTTCCAAGCAGGCTACGACCCTCGTGAATTGGCCGAAATCTTTCGGCGGTTAAATGACCGCTTTCCAGATCAACAAAACCAGGCACCAAGTTTCTTACGCAGTCATCCGTACCACATCGATCGCTTTATGGCGATCAGGGACGCGAGTCGCGAACTTATCAAGACAACTCCGGGTAAACAACTGATCCGCGGACGCGAGAATTTGCGACGCCGTCAGGCCCACAAGTGATCCTGATCATCTCGGCGAAAATTAAATATCATGAGTCGATTCGCAAAATCGAATCGACCTTGTTTTCACCCTACAGTTTATAAAACCGAACTAGAGAAATGTACAAATACGCCCACGGACGCTAGTTACCTTTTTCTGGCCCTTCCGGGGTTGCTGGTTTTGAATCCGGTAGGGATTGGGAACTTGACTCTGCAGGCTCTTTATTCGGCTGAGCCGGAGCGTTTTTGGGTCCCCCGGCCTCGTTCGTCTTTCCCGTTGCCTTATCGGCTCCTTCGGTCGCATCCGAAGCAGGAGCTTCCGCGGCCTCCGTCTTCGGCGATGGACTCTCCGCGACAGGCTCTTTCATGGGTGCGTCTTCAGGTGGATCTGGAGCTCCTTCCGATGGATTTTTTACTGCATCGGGACCGCTTGTTGTTGGAGCATTCTGAGGGCTCCCGGTAGCGGGAGGTGCGCCTTGATTTGGCGGAATTGGTAAGTTTGGAAACGATAAATTTGGCCTTCCCGCAGGAGCGCCACTCACCGGGGCTGGTTTCGTTTTCACTAAATCACTTCGCTTTGATTGAAGTGTGCTTAGGTTTTCGCCACCAATTACATAGTACCAATCGCCGAATCTCTCGTTTAACTCCGCTACCAATTTTTCGCCCTCGGCAATCTTATCCTGAAATTCTTTCGTTTCAGTTTCAAAACGTGTCTTGGCGAGTTCGTAATCGAGTTTCAACTCTTCGAACGCAGCAAGGTCGTTATCATATTTACTGAAGGCGGGGTCACGCTCCGGTTTGGTTTCACCCGGCGGCTTTTCGGCTGGATCATCGCTAGACTCCTCCGGTTTTTTTGAATTCGTATCAGCATCACCCTTTTCCGGAGCCGGTACATAACCAACTGGTTTGACAGGCGCGACTGGTTCCACCGGTGGCACTGGCTTTTGGGCGATTAAACTCTCATCAAAAGAGACCCGAACCATCATATATCTATCCTGATTTTGAACCTCTGGTTCCTCGACCGCCTCTGTGGAATCTCCACCGTCTGAATCCTTTTCAGGTGACCCAATTTCGATCTCAGTTTCTTCGCCATCATAGGTTGCACCCACGCTGAGGGTGTACAAAACTCCTTGATCCGTACCGATTGAGATATCGCCATTCTGAGCAACTAATTCCATTTTTTCAGCCGTGCCGGCAAGGTTGAAGCCCTTTTGATCCAGCTCCCCTTGTAATTGTTGAATCGCTTGAGCAAGGCCCTGTTTATCGGTTTCAAATTCAGGTTGAAGGTTTAGCTTTAGTTCAGGAGTTAGCAGAAAAAACCCTTTGTATTTTGATTTAGGACGAACACCCGCGATTTTGAGTTGATCGAACACGGCTAACATTTCAGTTATTTTACTTGTTTCCAAATCTTCAACTTCAGAAATCAAACCGTCGAGCTTCCACGCTTCTGTGTTCGACTCGCGGGTCATTTGAATTTTATCGCCTTGAGCTTTGAACAGAGCTTTATTGGGCGAGAGCGGATTGGATTGATCTTCCTCAAGAGAATAATTATCAATCGTTACGGCGGTTACTGAATTCGGATCAATTCTTAGAAGATCGGGATCTATCCAATCGGAAAATTTCGTGGAGAGATCAATTTTCAATTTCACTTTGTAGGTTTGCTGCTCTTCAGGATTTCGAACGAAGTAATACTTCTCACCTGAGGAGTTTCCGAACGGAGCCTCCGCTCCAGTCAGCACAACGTCACCCGCTTCTTTTCCAATAATTAAATCGACGACAACTTCGTCATCAGCGCCCTTCAAAGTAATTCGTTTACCAACACCCTCGGGATCCTCAATATCATCTGCGAGTGGATCGAGCACTCCAAGTTTAGCGTGCTCATTACTCAATCGACCAGCGAGTGACTCTCGCACGATCCCCATGACCGACGAAGCCGTAGTCGCCAGTCGATCCGCAGCTTCTGCGGGATAGTCATATTCCGAGGGAATTCGCCACAGCCCGTTTTGATTATTGACTTCGAAACGCTCGAGTCTTCCCGAGTCGTAATCGACGGCCGAAACCATTAGCGATTGGGCCTGAGATGCAGAATCAAAGTTTTCAAAAAACGGTTCGCCGACTAATTCGAAATCCTTGGAATCAGAGGGCTGATTCAAAAAATGGCTACCTAACGCAACCGCTGCGAGAACTGCAGCGAAAACCAAAAAAGTAAACGTTGTTTTTATCTCATTCATCGTATCAACTCAAAATCAAATTTGTTTTCTAACACTGCCAAACGAAGAGGCACTCATTAAAATCAACTACCTAACAGCACCTAGACACGCCGGTTCTCAGAAATGCCTTTTTCTTCGTTCACCTTACGGAACCAAAGAACCAGGATTCCTAGGAAAAGGGCTGGAAGAGGGGCAGATAGAATCGATAAGTATCGAGCCTTGTTTTCCAACCCCGATATCTGCTGGCTTTCGCGCGTGTCCAATTTTGCGATCGTCTGCTTCAAGTCCCGATCAAGTCTTTTCTTTTTAAGATCGAAACGCCGCTGTGAATCCGAAGCCTCTTGCGAAGTTCGCTGAAGCTTTTCGAAGAAACCGATATTTGCGTCCTGCTGGATTTCTTTATTAGCGTCCTGAAGTTTTTTCTGCTCTTTCTCCAGCTCTGACAGCATTTCCTTTTCAGCCGACTCCTGTTTCTGAGCCCGCTCGGCGCGAAATTCTTCAATCACGCTTTCCAGTTTTTCCAATGTTCGCGGGGTAGCGCGACGATTACGTAACGCCACAAAGTCTTCGTTCCCTGCAAGAATATCAATCGAATTTTGAAGTAATGACAAGTTGTCCAATTTCTGACCCAACGCTTCCTGTTGCGTAAAGTACAAATCGGAAACAAAATCCATGTCAGCAATCAAAACCACATCAATCTGGTTCTCTCCGCCGCCAGTCACTCGGGCGGCAACCACCTTTTCCTCATCATCTAAACGAGTTGAAGGGAACGGTTCCAAGACCTTTAACGGATCCATTGTGATTTGACTGGTTGCAGGTTGCGTCTGTTTTGTGATTCGTCCCGTTCGAGGATCAAGCAATTGACTCGTTTGGACGGGAGTCTTCGTCAACCGATCCCACGGAGTTGATCCCGACTGGGTTCCCAGCGAAACAAGGGGAGTAAAATCGTAAGTACTATCAGCCGATTTAGAGACCGATCCCGGGTAAAACATTAATAACTCTTTGAGTCCGCTTGAGATCGCCTGATTCGCAGCGAAGGCATTATTATCGCCTCGGTTTCGAACAAACACGAACGCCTTATCTTGCGGGCCGTAATACTCTGGCCAGCGAGTCCCGATATATTCAGGCCAAGTCGGTTTAAATCCTGGATGAGGATCGTCTACGCCCCAAGCAGCAGCACCACTGTTCCATTTAACGCCAATCGCTTTCATCAGTTTCGCCGCCGAGCCGCCATCAGATTTTGGCATTTGGGAACTGGCCAAAATTTGCGAATAGGGTGACTGACTACCAACCCTCGGTTGATTCGGGGCATTCAGTACGCCAATCGAAACAGGATTCTGGAAAGTCCAAAAGAAGGGCAGGGGATCGGTCAATAAAATTGTAGGATTCCCGGCCTTGATATAGGCAATTAAATTTGCCATCGAAGGCTCGTCGAGACTACTCGGGTCGGCAACGAGCAACACATCGGGCGCCTTTTTGACCTTCTTCTTGTCCGCCTTTTCCTTCTCAGTTTTTAATTCATCCTCACCCTCGGCTGGTACGTAACTCCCCAACTCATCTGCGCCAATTTGTTTCAACTTAAATTGCTTTTCAAGCTCTTCCAGTGTCCTCGCGTAAGACCACGGAATCCGTCGGCCTTCAATTTCAGGTCCACCAAAATGAGCATCCGTATCCAAAATCCCAAGCGTAATTTGCTTACTTTTATCAACGGTGGATGCTAGTGAACGACTCAGCTCATATTCGATCGAGGCATCATCGTTTATGAACGGAAGCGTCACATCTCCGAGCGAACTAGAAACAGTAGCACCAAGATAAACCTGTTGCTCGACCGTCTTTCCCCCGATCTCCGATCGATCGTCCTCCGGCTCGACCCCCAATTGCTGGGCCTCGAGAGCGGCGTCACTATCGGGCTGAACGTCGACAAAACGAACATCGACATTGTTCCCGCCATACTCACTGTACTGGCGAAGTAAGCCTTCGAGTTGTTTCTTTACGTTAACGTATTTCCTTGGAACATCTTCACTGATGAAAGCCTGAACGGTCACGAGCCGATCGTCAGCCTTCGCCTGTTCCAGAGTATCCACGGTAGCCTGGTCGAGAGTAAACAACCTCTCTGCAGTCAGATCGACCCGCGACCAAACGCTGGAAATAGCATTGTTACTGAGAAACGCGACGGATACCAAAGCAACTCCAAGTGAAGCAGCCCGCACGAAGTACTGGCCCGCCAGTCCAAACTGTTGGCCTCGACTCCAATGACGCTTACTGATGACGATTAAATTTAAATACAGCATGAATATCGTCAACGAAACGAAATAAACGATATTGCCAAGGGGAACTAACCCGAGCGTGAAATCTCGCAAATTCCAACTAAATCCAAACCGCTCGATTCCAACCCAGCCGGTAAAGTAATAACCAATTAAGACGGGGATCGCACAAAAAAGTGATCCCAAAACAAAGGCAACCGTCGCACTCCCCGTCAACGACGACGCGAACATTCCAACTGAAAGCAAGGCTAACCCAGCTAACCAATAGCCAATGTAGGTTGACACAATCACACCGACATCTGGATTACCTAAAATTTCGAGCACGGCCACTTGAGTCAATGAAAATAACAGAGCCACGGTGTAAACCGCTGCAACTGATAAATACTTGCCCATCAAGATGTCAAAGTCAGATGCAGGTAACGTGAACAGAATCGAGTCCGTCCCTTGCCGCTTCTCATCAGCCCAGACCGACATCGTAATGGCTGGAATGAAAAATAATAAAAGCAAGGGAAAGTAAAGGCTAAGTTGATCCAACGTTGCCTGATTGTCAGCAAAGAATTGCGGGCTAAATGCCATTGCTGCGCATATCGTCACAAAGACAACAATGAATAGATAACCCAGAGGACCGGAAAAATATTGCTTTACGTTTCGACCAAATACAGCGGAAACAACGTGCCATCGGAACATGTCGTGTTTACACTCCAACCAAAAACATTAAACGAAAAAAAACTTATCAACACCCAATTTCGGCGGCGACAAAACAATAAAAGAAGATCTCTAATTCGTAGCCGGTTCCGGCTGGGACTGAAATCCTGTCAGCTGATGAAACTTCTGTTCCATCGCGTCCCGCGCTCCCATCTCAGCAATCGATTCATCGAATACAAGCCGGCCTTGATCAATGAGAACTACTCGACTGCACAAAAACTCAACCTCTTGCAAAATATGAGTCGACAAGAGTACGGTTTTCGATTCTCCCAACTCCCGAATCAAATTTCTAATTCCAACAAGTTGATTGGGATCCAAACCGCTGGTCGGTTCATCAAGAATTAGCACATCCGGATCGTGCAGAAGCGCCTGTGCCATCCCCACCCTTTGCCGAAACCCGCGCGAAAGCTTACTGATCGGCTTATTCCAGACCTCACTAAGATCACACTTCTCAGCGACAAAATCCATTCGATCTCGTTTCGCCTCAGCACTCAGGCCTCGGGCTCGTCCTAGATAGGAAAGTGCGCTTCGGGGCGTCATTTCTTCGTACAACGGGCCATTCTCGGGCAGATAACCAATATGCTCGCTGCCCTGGATACGATCTTTTTGCATATCGTGGCCGGCGATTGCAACAGTCCCCTTGGTTGCCGCTAAAAATCCGGTCAGCAATTTCATTGTTGTCGACTTGCCGGCACCGTTTGGACCAAGAAACGCGCACACTTGCCGCCGTGGCACCGAAAACGTTACGTCATTTACCGCAGCAAACGGACCGTAAAACTTACAAAGCCCGACCGCCTCAATCATCATTTCGCTGTCCCCCACTGGCTCCGCCGGGGATGATTTATCTTTAGTCATTGCTATCGTTGATCCTGGAGTTAATTAACGATGAGGAAAGAATTCAAAGTTTTGGAGCGTTAGCACGGACGCCTGCCAAACGTTCAATTTTATAAAATCCCCGGTAGATTCAAATACCAGTGTAGGGACCAAATAGCGAATCCACGGTAAATTTTTCCGGACTCCAAACGACGGTCTGACCCAAATTTCGAGAGTCATGAGCCATCCAATCGCTTGGCTGCAAGAACAGCAGAATTGAGAGCAGCAGGATTCGCACAAAATGACCTGCTGATTCGCCCAGGCAAACCACTCAGTTGAATTCAGCGATAGATGAGGTTGAACTCGGCTAAGCAAGCAATTTAGACATCAACAAACCTTTGCCAACCTCTTCGAATCCGAGCTTACGGAAAACTCCGATCGCGGGCTGATCCGATTCAAGTGTTTGCGCCTCCACTAGACCCACGCCTTGCTGCATCAAATGGCGCAACGCTTCCCCGACGAGGAATGTCGCGATTCCACAACGCCTCAACTCTTCAGGCACATTCAGGTCGTGCATCCCGCGAGCCATGACTCCCAATCCGCTAGCCAACGGCTGCATATCCCAGAACTGAACGCTCCCGCACACATTCTGGTTGGCTTTATCATAGACGCTGAACCGATCCCGCTCAGCCATTCCCAACGTACAACTTTCCCACCAGGATGTTTCCATCGGATCGGCAACGGCGTTAATTTGATACCGACGCCGAAGTGACATTTGCTCTCTATCGACGAATGTCCGAAATCCCGTCAATCGACGCTCCATGACAATAATTTTGTCATCGACTTCGAACCCTCGACGCAACGCCGTATCGATCGCCAGTTTATCGTCGACAAGTAAACCTGGGATCTGACTGCCCCCATACAACCCCATGTAAAAGGGGGCGAAAGGAAAATGAGACCCAAAATGCACGCGTGTTGCCCCGGCCTGGTTTAAATATTGCAACGCTCGATCCAGTAGCTGATCGGCGACCTCATCCTGCCAAGCGCCCGGCACCACTTTTAATACGCTGACGACACCGGTTCCATGATCTAAATCGGACAAATCAGAGTTTGCAGCGAAACCGGCATGAACAAAGCCAACGGGAACCAGATTGTCGCCTTCACGCAAGACGGCCATTATCAGACCGCGTGAATCGAAATACGGCTTGCCAAATACCTGATGATCAAGCAACGTTCGATTGATACTGGAGATCTGACCACGAAACGCCGGTTGCTGTCGCCAGATGTCTACAATCCAGGGAGAATCAGTATTGAGAAAGCTACGATACTCAATCACGGCAAAGTCGGTCTTCTGTCTCGTTTTACAAATTTAAGTAACCCGCGTCTTACCTTAGCAAGCTTAGCCGCTTGCTTCATCAGAAGATACACGGTTCAAACATCTGACGAAATTTTTCTTCATAAAATTTAGCATTGCTCTCGCTGCGCTACGCCGCTCTCTCCAAAGCCTGTTTTTGTTTCCTCGTCCTACGGACGGGTTTCTCCTTCCAGCGTCGATGAACCCACCAGTATTGCTCAGGAAAATCATAGATCGCATCGGCAAGGCGATCATTGTACCACTGGGTTAATTGAGTGACATCTTGCAGCTCGTCCTGCATATCGAGCGGATCGGCGACCCCGGTACATCCTATTTCGTAATGCAGCGGGCGATCGGTTTGTTTGCAATACGACACCATCATCGGTGCGCTTCCCGAGAGCGTAAACAAGGCCACCGCTTTATGGCACGAGGCCGCTCTCCCTAAAAAGTCGATCCAACACCCCTTCGTTCCAGCGTGCTGATCACCAAGAATCCCAAGGATGCCTCCGCTATCAATAACCTCTTGAATCGCAACCGCCGAACCATCTTTGGGCAAAATAAATTGACCGTTGCGCCCGCGAAACTTGTTAATAAACTCATCTAAATATGGATTGTCGAGCTTCCTCGCGACAGTGTACGAGGGCATTCCCAACAGGCCCGTGATGAACCCGCCCATTTCGAAGTTCCCTAAATGACCTGATACGGCCACCAGAGGGCGATAATCGATCAGATAATTCGTCATCTGAACTTTGTCGCGAATGTAAACATGACGTCGCCAGTTGGAATCATGAATTTTCCGCGGCGCCTGGGCAATTTCGCAACCCATCAGAAATAAGTGATACCACATCTTCCGTGACATCTCTTGACGTTCATTCAGCGGCATATCGGGAAAAACACCAACAATGTTCTCATCGATCACTTTGCGGCGGAATTTTAAAACATCGTTGGCCAACCACGCCAGACCACGGCAAAAACGGGCGCACGTTTCGATCGGCAAAACTTGAACGATGCTCAAGATCACCTGCAACGCCAGATATTCGGCGAAAGTTCGTAGCTGCATTCCATTGCCTAAATTGTTTTCGATCGGCCGCAATTGTCGCAGTTATCTAATTTCTCGAAAAGAGAAATCGTGGCAGAATTCCCGTATAAAATCGACAAATAATTCAGATTTCCCTCCGAAAACGAGCCATCACCTCCATCCGCCCGACAACGGAGCCCACAACAGAACTCGTTGCCCCGTCCCCTTAGCCACGATCTTCGACAATTGAAATCAAGGATCGCCCGTTCAAACTTTATCCCACGAATTTTTCCAACGATCATAGCGAAGAACCATCCACTGCATTAATTGGAACCACAACCAAACAATTAAAGCCGCGGTGATCAGATCAAGAACAAGGTTTCCAAAATTCCATTGACGGGTTTCTGCCGGATCGAACGGAATTGGAAATTCGTTTGCATTATCCGATTCCAAATACACCTGAACGTTCCTAAATTCCCTTTGGAGGTAAACCAACGGCCAACCGTGTAAACTAGCCCCGCGCCCTATGTCCCGCGCTTGCCGAACATTCGTTGCCCGATCCGTTCCAATTACAAACAATAGACCAGCAACCAAACTTGCCATCACCATCGCAAATAACACATGACGATCTTTAGGGGGGCGTCTTCGCTTCCCGAAAGCAAGGGAATTCAAAACCGCACCAATAATGTTTTTTTTAGTCAAAACTGAATTCTCATTTCTCAATTTGGATTGGTTGAGCTTGCATTTTTTCCACTCAAATTGAAACGCGAATTCAAAAATCGGTCATCGCAGCCGGCATCTAAGGACGCGTCGAACTATTTAGTTTTGGACTTTGACTTTAAAACTGGATCTCTTTTGAGTGGCAACTGAACCACTCGATTCGTTTTCGCTGCTTGATAAATCGCTAAAATAATTTCCACACTTCGCCTGCCTTCCTCACCATCAATCGCAGGCTTGGTGCCTTGCTTGATAGATTTTAGGACGTCCTTAAATTGATGAGCGTGGGCGGCATGCCCAATGGCAGATGGATCAGCCGCACCGCCACCCGTTTGAGTTTTTGACGCAAATTCCGCTGCAATCTTTTTGTCTTTTGCGGTCATTTTGGCAAATTCCCAAGTCTTGATATCCTCTTCCTCAATTACGGCCGTGCCTTCACTTCCGTGAATTTCGATCTTTTTGAGCATCCCCGGAAAAGCGGCCGTCGTTGCTTCGATTACACCAAGGGCGCCATTTTCAAATTTCAGGGCAGCTGTGGCCACGTCTTCCACTTCAATTCTTTGATGGGCTAACGTCGCGGTTTGGGCAGAGAGTGATTTCACAGGCCCCATTAACCAAATCAAGAGATCAACGCTGTGGATTGCCTGGTTCATTAAAGCTCCGCCACCATCAAGCGCCCACGTCCCTCTCCAAGCACCACTGTCGTAATATTCTTGTGTGCGAAACCATTTGACGTAGGCATCGCCCAACGAAAGAGTGCCAAATTTCCCGCCGTCGATTGCCTTCTTCAGTTCCTGACTCGCTCCATGAAATCGAGAAGGAAAAATTGTCGAACAGACGACGTTGTTACGCTCACAGGCATCAATAATTTTGTCGCAACGCTTTAACGTCACCTCTAACGGCTTTTCAATAATGACATGCTTCCCCGCATTCGCGGCAGCGACAGCCGGTTCCATGTGTGCTCCACTGGGCGTACAAATCGTCACAACGTCGACTTTTGGATCAGCCAGCATCGCATTCAAATCGGAGTAAGCAACTCCGCCGAATTCACTAGCAAGACGCTCCGCTGACTCAAGCCGATTGTCAAAACAGGCAACGAATTTCGCACCCCGTATTTCTTCAATCGCCCGGGCGTGAAAATTCGATATCATCCCACAGCCAACAATTCCAAAACCTATCGCCATAACTTATCACCCAGTCATCTAT
>JAAEMV010001010.1 GCA_024225195.1 Planctomycetaceae bacterium
GCACTGAACTACTGGCGGAATTGAAATTACCATCATTCTTTAGCAATCAAATGGTACTTCAACGCGACAAACCCGTATCCATCTGGGGGTGGGCAGACGCCAACACTCGAGTCGACGTCGCGTTCAATGGAAATAGCGTTTCCACAAAATCCAGTGACGACGGAAGCTGGCGACTGACGCTACCAGCGATGCAAGCCAATGACCAGGGAATGAACATGGTCATTGAAAATGGCAAAGACAGAGTTGAAATCAAAAACATCTTGATTGGTGAAGTCTGGTTTGCGAGCGGGCAATCTAACATGGCATTTAAGCTTCAAGCTTCACTGGATGCGAAAACTGACTTACCCAAATCCAAAAATCCAGCGATTCGATTCTTCCTCGCCACCAATACTCCTGCCGCACAACCGCAGACCGATATTGCGGGAACCTGGAACCTTTCGTCTCCAGAAACGTCAGGTAAATTTTCAGCAGTTGCCTATTACTTTGCAAAACAAATTCAGCAAGAAACGGGAATTCCCGTCGGCATTATCCAATCCTGCTGGGGTGGTAAAAGATCTGAATGTTACACGAGCAGAGAAGCCATGCTCTCTAACTCGCACGGAAAAAAAATGATTGTAGAACTTGACCGCGAAGCGAAAGCCTTTGATTCCGTTGCGGCCAAGAAAAAGCACGATGCTGCGATGGCTAACTGGGAAAAGAGAACTGCCAAGGTTCGCGCACAAAACAAAAACAAAGCAGCCTCCGAACGTGCCCGGCTCCCCCGTCGCCCTCAACCGGCAAAACCAACTTACGAAAATGAACGCAATCCGACGGTTCTTTACAATGGCATGATCCATCCTTTCGTTGGCTACACCATGCGGGGAGCAATTTGGTATCAGGGCGAAGCGAACGCCAAAACGGGCCTCGCTGAAATCTATCAGGAAATGTTCACTTTAATGATTCAGGACTGGCGACAACGCTGGGGCGATGAATTTCCGTTTTACTTCGTTCAATTGGCAAATTTCAAGCCAGTCACGACCGACCCAGGTCAGCAAAGCGACTGGGCGACCGTACAGGATCAACAAAGAAGAACCTTGGAACTGGCTGGCACTGGCATGGCGACCATCAACGACGTGGGAGACGCCAAGAACATCCACCCAAAAAACAAAAAAACCGTTGGCCTACGACTGGCTCGCTGGGCGCTAAGCAACGATTACCAGAAACCGGTTACCGTCAGCGGGCCGCTCTACAAGTCTTCCCGGGTAAAAGCTGGAAAGATGATTATCGAATTCACTCACACGGGTAACGGTTTGAAAACCAGTGATGGAAAGCCTCTCCAACGGTTCGAGGTAACTGGAGATAATCAAACCTGGCATTGGGCAGATGCCAAAATCAGCAACAACACAATCATCGTGAGTTGCAAAGAAGTGCCGAATCCCAAGGCAGTCCGATACGCCTGGGCGGCCAATCCAGCTGGGGCGAATTTAGTTAATTCCGAAAACCTGCCCGCGTCGATTTTTTCAACCGAGAGTAACTAAGTCGCCTCGGAGAATTAAGCTACAGCCTGCTAACAGTGACAATTACGCGCCAATCAGCGCGTTAATTGTCACGCTTTGGCCTCTGAGTTTTGCTTGGTTAGCTCAAGGGAATTCCCTTTGTCGTTGTAAAGTACAATGTCAACAAAGTTCCGAATAAGCATTACCCCACGACCGCAATCCTTTTCGAGATTCTCTTCTTGCGTTGGGTCAGGAACCTTCGCTGGATCAAAACCTTCGCCTTGGTCAGTTATCTTCGAATAAAAACGTTCGCCGCAAATCTCAATCACGAGATGAACAGTTTTGTCCGGGCTTCGATTATTCCCGTGATCAATTGCATTCATCACCGCCTCTTCCATGGCCATGTGAATACCGAAGGTGTCCTTGTTACCCCACCCGTTTTTCTCCAACTGCTCAAGGACCATACCAACTATTGTTGCGCAGCAATCTGGCTCACTCGGAATGTGATCGTCGTAACGCCAATGCTGAGTTGTACTTTCCATGATTAACCTGAATCTTCAATCTATTCAAAAACTCGTTCGAGCACACAAGCCCATCCTCAAAGCCCACTCGCTCTAGAGTGACTCAATTGCATCGATTTGATTATCTTTAATCTGAAACAATGAATCGAGATTTGTATAGCTAAACAAATCTCGCACTTCAGGACGCAAGTTGCTCAATCTCAACTGCAGTCCATTTTTTTTACTCTCGCTCTCTAGTTTGATCAATTTGTTGATCGCCGCACTAGAGAAAAAACTAACACCTTCAAAATTCAAAACAATTCCCGTCGCACTCGTCGCGTCCACCAGAGAGAGCAACTCGCGGCCGAGTGACTCAATCCGGGCAGGATTCATCACTCGTTGATCGACAAACTTGACAATGGTTGCATTTTCGAGAACTTCGGTGGCAATGCATTCAAATTCTGACATCACATTTTCTCAAAAACACGGTTGGTTTCGCCTATTTATCATACCTCGCCAATCCATTGCGTCAAAAACAAATCAGCACCTTTTCGAGTCATTCTTGCTCGACATCTTTCCAAACTCTTCGGCTAAAATTGCCCCAAAAGAACCATCACAAATTCCTTCCAGACACCCTCTGCCTCCTTCTTAAAATAAAAAACACTAGCTGACACGTCCCCGAATGATCGACCAGAATCTCATCCGTCTACGCATCAAACTAGTATTTTTGTTTCCAATTTGCGGGCCCATCCTCCGTTATTTAGTTACTGCAAACCAACTGAGAATGCAGTCAGAGTTTGCTTCACTTTCAATAACTCCGAAAACAATCATTCTCTCCGGATAGAAAATCCATTCAGGAAAACGACCGTTCCCAAAAACAAAATGGGCCAACAAAGCCAAGTTGGCGTTGTAATCTTTTTTTGAACCCCCAAGCCAGATTTTGCCAGCTTAGACTCGGTTCGGGTATTATTTGGATAGGACGCTCGGTAATAGTTAGTCGAACGGGCTTCCGAAGTTGGCCTAACTGCTGCCACCTCTCGCTCCACAGTCGCATGATCCGCGAGAAGATTTGAGAATCGGGGTGTCAGCACGTAGGTATCAACCAGATTTAACTGGATCCCGATAAATATCAGTACCAGCCCCAGCGTCATGATTGAAGTACGTCGCATTATTTTTTCCATTCAAGGTTGGGAAAAGAACTGCACTTCGCTAACACTCCGTCCCCATGAAAATTTTCCCCATGAGCAAGTGTTGCACCCATCAAGAGCAGCTAAACCTTGTTATCCTATCGTTTTTCTGATGTTTTCTTCTTGAATCAGGGACCCACAAATATCTAGCCTGAAGAGAATTGGTTCCGTTTTTTTGGGTTCTATTGAAAACAACTGTTGCCGTGTCTGCGAACTTTGGAAGAAAGCAGAAGTTATCCCACGTCTAACGATTGGTTCGGCTATTCCAAGGACTCGGGTATCGAGTCACAAAACCATCTTTTAAACTGACGGATAAGTACTTACATTTGACTACCTCAGATTTTCACCCTGAGTGGCCGTTGAACTAATAACCACGAAAAACCGGCAAACCCATGAGCCAGCCTACCGAACCCTCATCCCACGGAATTTGGTCTTCCAGCTTCCAAGGTCTTCTCTGGACTCAGTGGTTAACTTCGATCAACGATAACGTGTTCCGCTGGTTTGTTATTGGTGTGGGTAAAAATCAATTTGCCCCTGAAGACCAGGGTACGCTTCTAATTATCGGCTCTTCATTTTTCATCATTCCCTACATCTTATTTGCGTCAGTCGCTGGCTGGCTGGCTGATAGATTCAAGAAACGAACTGTCATCATCGGCTGCAAGATTGCAGAAATTGCAATCATGATCATTGGAATCATCGCGGTCAGCCTTCTGGGAGCACCTGACCCTGCTTCCGGGATCGACCCTTTTTTCTGGGTATTGCTCGCTGCTGTTTTCTTGATGGGACTTCAGAGCGCGCTCTTTTCACCGGCAAAAGTCGGCACTATCCCCGAACTTTTAAATGAAAAAACGATTGCCGCCGGAAATGGAGTCTTTAACCTCGCAACCCTCTCCGCTACTGTCATCGGCATGGCGCTTGGCGGAGCACTTTCCGATATCACTCATCGCGGGCAGGACAACATTGGCCTAGCGGCAGGCGTGCTCATTGGAATTGCCGTTATTGGAACCCTGCTGAGTTTCTTAGTTTGGTCGCTACCAGCGGCGAATGCAAAAGCGAAATTCCCGATCACCTTGATAGGTGAAACAATCAAGGACCTGTTCCAGCTATTCTCATACCGTACGCTGTTCCGGATTGCTCTTGGCATTTCTTTTTTCTGGGCAGTCGCCGCTTTGGCTCAACTCAATATCGATGTTTTTGCCACTGAGAGTGGCGGCATCATCGAGTCTGACCGAACGCCTCTTCTGATTGCTGTCGTGTTAGGCATTGGATTTGGCAGCGTTGCCGCCGGTTTAATATCTGCAGGGAGAATCGAACTGGGCCTGGTTCCGATCGGCGCAACGGGAGTTGCAATTTTCTCGTTTCTATTGTGGCTGACCCCTCCGGATTTCATTAACGGAGATCCGTACAACTTCGACAAAATACTAACATTTATCTTCCTCGCCGGTCTTGGATTTAGTGCCGGTGTCTTTGACGTCCCCCTAGCGTCCTACCTACAACACAACAGTCCGATTAAGAAACGCGGCTCAATCCTCGCCGCCACCAACTGCCTGGCCTTCAGCAGTATCCTTCTCTTCTTTGGTGTGATGTTGTTTTGCACGCAATCCACCGAACCAGGAACCATTGCTCAATTGCCCGCGGAACTTACAGCAAAAAATTTGAATGAAACACAAACAAAAGAACTCGAGGAAACAATTGGTCGTTTTGAAAAAACACCCATAAGCGATCAGCCAGGAATCGAGAAGTTCGTTAGCGAGACCACCGATCTCCTACGTCCTGCAACATTAACACTCTTAATCGCCAAAGATACAGAACGCCGAGCAAGTGCCTCTCAACCACTTCGGCTCGAAGATTATGTCGCTGAATTCAGCCCTGAGAACTCCAACTTCGATGAACAAGACGCGATCGCTTTTCAGCGGCAAATCTTTAAAGTTCAGCGGCAAATCCGTCCACTCCCACTTCTGAGTTCCCGCCAAATATTTTTGGTGATGTGTATTTTGACCATCCCGGTAATCGCATACTCGCTCTACCTTTTAATTAAACAAACCGTCCGCCTCTTGTTCTTTATGGCGTTCCAAATAATTTACCGTGTCAGAATCAACGGAATTGAAAATCTGCCGAAACAAGGTGGCGCTGTTGTTGTCGCCAATCATTCCTCATGGCTCGACGGAGCGATTCTTCTTGTGTTAGTCCCCCGCTTACCTCGCGTCATTGCTTGGGCGGGTAATTTCTCGCATTGGGCTTTGCAGAAATGGGCTGCCTTCTGTGGAATCATTTTGATAGCCGGTGGCCCTAGATCAATTCGCAACGGATTGAAAACAGCAAAACAAACAATCGAACAGGGAGAGGTCGTTGGCATGTTCCCCGAAGGCGGCATCTCTCGGGATTGTCAAATCAAAAATTTCAAGCCGGGGCTCACAAAGATTATCAATTTGAAAGACAACAAAACCCCCGTCATCCCCGTTTACTTTGATCAACTCTGGGGAAGCATATTTAGTTTCTCTCAGGGAAAGAGTATAAAAAAGTGGCCACGTTCCTTTCGTCGCCCGCTTTCGGTCCACATTGGCAAACCGATTGAAAAAGCTGATACGATGTTTGCAATTCGTCAATCTGTTCAAGAGCTTAGCGCAACTACCATGGATAATCCCGCTGGAAAATTTGTCTCTGCCCCTTCGGCATTTATCAAAGCCTGTAAACGCAACAAGTTCCGCTCAAAAATCGGTGACTCCACCAACCAGGAAGAAACCGGGGGCAAACTGCTAACCCGTGCGTTGATTCTAAGACGACTGTTGAAAAAACACGTGCTCAACAATCAAGAAGAAAATGTAGGAGTCCTTATCCC
>JAAEMV010001011.1 GCA_024225195.1 Planctomycetaceae bacterium
AGTTGGATTTCGTCATCCATTCCTAACCTTCCTTGCACTGGACCGGAGCGTCAGTTGAGCCCTCGCAATCGGATTGTAGGTTGCTTGCTTTGGCGGCAGAGCGGGATGGTTGAGGTGAGTCGTTTTGTAATTTAACAAAGATAGTTTGCTGGCCGTCTGAGACTTTGATGATGTCGTATTCGGGAATACCGAGTTCAAAGAGAGTTTTTTGGGCAAGTTCGGAGTTGCACTCAATTTCACTGGTTGTGAACGGGTGGCAGACTTCTGCGCATTGATGGCAAACCCCTTTTTCAGCGGTCACCTGGCTCAAAGGGGTCTGTTCTTGTCGCTCGATGCCACAATCGCGGCAATTGAGCGAGATGAGGAAATCTCTATCCAATAAGATTTGCCAGGATTTACTGTTCTGGTCCAAGCAACTGGCTGTTTGTTTAAGCTGACGAAAAAGTTCTTCGGCCGTTGCCGTTTTAGACATCAATGGGAGGTCAATAATCTCTTCGTATGTCTCGTGGGAAAGGCAGTTCGGACGTCTCGGGTACCGAGTTTGATAAAAATTATTAGCAAGCCCGTTAAATACTAAAGCTGAACCTTCGGCGGTTGGCAATTCGTGAATCAATTTAAGTGCTTCTTGGACTTGGAGTCCACCAATAATTGAAGCGATCGTCGGTGCGGTTGGGACTTTGCCCTGTTGGATATCCTCTTTACGCAAAAGTGGGCAGCTATATCGCAGTGAAATTAGGCGATAGTCATTTTCAGTCATCGCGCATTCGTAGCAGGCGCCTAATGGAGGACAGAAGACTTTGGCAACCCCGTTTATTTCCTGAATTCCGCCATCAATCCAGGGGCGATTTGTTTTCCAGCACATCCGATTGATCCACAGTCGTGCCTCGCGGTTATCGACGCAGCAGATCACGAGGTTCATGTCAGCAACAAATCCCAATCCAATGTCAGTCAGAACATCTCCAACGATTGGGTTAATATCACAGTCTGGATTCAAGTCACGTGCCATCTCTGCAGCGACGAGAGCTTTCGCTTGCCCTTCGTGAGAGGCTCGGAAAAGGACGGAGCGAGAAAGGTTGGATTCTTGGACTTCGTCGAAATCAATGATGTTGATTTCACCAATTCCCATCAAAGCGAGGTTCTTGATGACCTCATTTCCTAAAGCCCCTGCACCGACGACAAGGATTCTAGCTGCAGCGATTTTTTCCTGTTCCCACCAGGCGATTAACTTCAACCGCGAGTACCTGTCCGAGTCGTCGATTACCATCGGGCCATCGGAGTCAGGGGGAGAGTTCGGGTTGGTTATCATTTTACGTTACTTATCTAGCGTGAATGGAGAAGGCCATCTTTCTGGATTTGCAAGAGTTTGGATCGTTTAGTCGTCAGTCGAGAAACATTATTTCTGCTGTGCGAGGATATGGAGATTTGACTGCGACTTTGGCGTCGATGATTTCTATCCCCGATTCCAGAATTTCGATTCCATCTTCTGTAATTTCGACAACGTGCATCTGATCGGAACGATTGGCAAGACGATTGGCAAGACGATTGGCGTTAGCCAGCGCGGGAGGCGATGGGATTTGGCGGGATGGAGTGTGATGGGGAGCACTGGAGGAGCCAATTAAGTTGCGAATGGGACGTTTGTCTATCGGGAATCTGTTTTCAGGCTGCGAGCGTGCCCAATGGGCTGCTTCGCGGTTGTATGGGCTGTCCGAATCAAAGTTTTTATAGCGAATCATGTCCCAGAGCATTGTGCTCATTTCACACAGAGTTAAGCTCGGCACCCAGTGTGTGCCGTAGCCACCAAGGCAAACCACTCCGTTATTAGAGATGTTGGGGTGAAAGATTTTTGTTTCCCAAAGTAACCCTGGTGCCAAGCGAGGGTATGCGGATCCAAGGTCGACTCGGACAACGTGTTTCGAGGTTAAATTGATCCCTGAAAAGGAAGACTTCTTTAGCCCATCCCCACGAAACGTTAAGCGATATTTAGTCGGTAGAGTCCGGGAAGAACCTACGGTTTCAAATGAAAAAATAGAGCTCTCATTTTGGAGTTTTTGCAGCGACTCGAAATCGGATTGAAGGCGTCGGTCGCGAGGAGATTTTCGCATTTTGTTTTCTCACATATATCTTTAACGGACTGGTCAGGCCAGCGTTGATTATCCGGCAACAATCTCGGGATAAATGATGAGATGATCTCCTGCTGAAACATTGGCGTTGACGAGCGTTTCGGTTTCATGCAGTCGCCGTCCACCCTCTTTATGGTCGAGGCTGTAGCTCATAGGTTGGCCATCCGGTCCGATGGTTGGCAAGTTCATCTTGGTGATGATATTGGGAAGAATGCGTTGCACGGTAATAGATTCAGAAACGATCGCCTCCACGCTTTTTGAGCCGGTTTGATCTAGAAACGTTACCTGCGTCCCTTGTTTTTCTGAAGTTTGCGTCATTTTTTAGCACTTTCCTAAATGTTGTCAGATCGCGGGTGAAATTTGCTCCCCACCAGCGCGGTGAGTCCGTCGCGCTCACAGCGAATAACCGTTTTTCGACGGGCGTCGCGTTATCTTGGCTAAAAACTAGAAAAAAGAGAGATCTCGCAGCGAGGTGTCACTTTTCAGTGAAATTCTCTTGCCGTTTTTTTAGAAAATCGCGGGTAAGCATTCCGTAGATATTTACATCTTCGAGTTGATTCCACTTGCGAATGTGCCCTTTTCGAGTGCCTTCGAATCTCATCCCAATTTTCTCAAGGACTCTTCCAGAAGCAGGGTTTCTGGCAAAATGTTGAGAGGTAATTCTTGCGAATCCAAGTTCTGTAAATCCAAAAGCAACAATTCCGCCGGCCGCTTCGGTTGCGAATCCCTGATTCCAAAAATTACGCCCAATCCAATAGCTCAATTCGGCTCTGTGATGTTGCTTGTTGGCGACCAATTCGACGGTTCCAATCAATCGCTCGGTTTCTTTTTGGCAAATGGCCAAAACATAGGCCTCGCCCACTTTCCAGCGATCGTGGTTTCGATCAATCCAGCCAGCAGCGTCTCCGGGGGGATAGGGAAAGTCAATCGATTCAGTATTGGAGGCAAGCTCGCGGTCATTCAGTAATTGTTCGATTTCCCCAGCGTCGCTCGGGCGAAGCGGTCGCAATTCCAGTCGAGCTGTTTTTAGAGGGATGAGGTCATGCATAGCGAGGCTGTCAGAATGAACGATTTTCAGCTGAAATCTATGGCGAGATTCAGGCTCAAGCATGTTTTTGCCTTGAGACTTCCTATTGTTGCATCAATCCTGCCTCAAGGGCAGTCTGTTTCACAAGTCTTTGACGTGCTGAAAGCCGTGCTTTTGAGCGAATCGCCAGAGGCAAATCGAGTGGGGCGTTGATGGCCGCCGTTGTAGAGTCCCCTTGTTTCGGCTTTGGGTCGTAAGCTGATTATGAGGGTTGTATGGGTCGCTTTGGATAAAAAAGGGGCTTTGATTTGGTGGTGATCAGCGAATAGCTAAATCTTGACCTAGGTTTTCGTATCGGGCCAGGAAGCCTTCAGCGAACTTTGCTGCCCCCCATTTTGGCAATTACGACTGAGATAAACAATGAGTTATTTAAACCGCTTCTTTCAGGAAGTATTCGACAATAATCCGCTCCCTTCGACAGGAAGCAGTTTCGATCAAGCGACCGATGCGCAGATGGCTGCTCATTTGCAAACGGATCAATACGATTCTTTTCATTTAACCGAGGCCATTCGCCCGGCTATGGATTTGAAAATCAAGCCAAGTCAAGGCTATCGCCACGACACTTATGTCGATCAGGAAACAAAAGCAAAGGTGCCGGTCATTATGGCTGCTGCATCAAGAGAACAGCTATTTCCGCTGTTCATTCGTCTAATTCAACGTCTCGGCCCTGTTGTTGATGTTGTTCTTGAGTCCAGCCACACCCAAGGTGAGGGTGGACATGTAGATCTCTACCGAGAACACATCGACATGCCGGTGCTGACCAGTATCTTGTGGGACTATGAAGACCTATTGCTCAACGATGGGTGCACAGGCATTGCAGTCTTGAACCCAAACACTCCGCAGGAAATTCAATTTGAAGAGCACAAGTTGCTGATTATTTACGGCAGTCCTTTGGAGCCATTTGAGTTTACTCTCGAATCGCATGGGGTTGGCGAGAATGAAGGAATCAAATTTATTACGGAAGCGGAGCACATCCATTCCTCCTCGGATGAATTTGCCGAACAATTTTCTCAATTGAAAACCGCGTTGGGTCTGGATGGCGATCATGGGATGCCAAAGCAGACTCGCGGTGGTGACAATGAGGAAGAGTACGGCGAGACTTTCTAATCGCATCTCTTTTTTGAATATCGCACTTATCTTTTCGCGATTCAGTCTGCTGTAGCCTCTTTTCTAAACTGGGCTTCAGCAGATTTTTTTATGGATCGCCTCGATCAGGATTGTGGTTTTTTGAACAACGATTTCTTAGATACGAGTGAGTTTGGTGATCCTGCCAGTCTCAACCCATTCGGCAACAAAGATGTTTCCCTCGCCGTCAAAACAGGCGTCATGCGGGTGTACAAATTGCCCATCAATCCAAAGCTCCGGTTTTCGTCGCAAGTCTTTTACTGAATTAACCCGCTCAACCGCCTCTCCAAGACGCCCGACAACCTTGTTGTTTTCGTCGAGGAGTGTGATACGTGCTTTTAATTCAGGGATCATCATGATGTTTTTGTAAATATCGATGTTCGCGGGAAGGCCGTAGCCAGTCAGGGTTTCAATGTATTCCCCGTCCATGGTCAGGTATTGAAGTGTGTTATGACTGCGGTCAGTAACAATAATTGAGGGCTCTCTGCCTTTTCGCTGATCAACCCACAACCCGTGGCATAAATTAAATTTCCCTTCACCCTTCCCTGTTCCACCAAACAGACGGAGCCACTTCCCATCTTGATCGAAATGGTGGATGCAATGGGCGCCGTAGCCATCTGCGAGCAGGAACCCACCATCGTCTAAGAACGCAAAGTTAGTAGGCAGGAATCCCTTGCGAGTCCAGTTGGCTTTCGTCGAAGTGTTTTCTCCAAGCTGGTAAATCCCGGACTCCATGGGAGCTTTTTGGTACCAAACCGTCTCACCAGTGAGTGTCATTTTCGAAAAACACTTGACCTGTTGATAGGCGGCAACGTAGAGGAATTCCTCGTTTCCTTCCTTGCGAATCTCAATTCCATGTCCCCCTCCTTGGAACTGACAGCCAAATGCTCGGATAAATTTCCCTTGGGGATCGAATACAAAAATGGAGGGATGGTCTTTTAGGTTTGCTCGGCCTTCGTGAATGACGTACAGATTGTTGGAGGAGTCGACGGCAACATTATGGGTGGTTTGCCAATGGTATTTTTCTGGGAGTTGGGCAAATTGGTGGTCTACCTTGTATTGAAACTCCCCTTCACCAGTCACAACATCTCTCACGCGATTTTTGCCAATGGCTGTTGACGCAGCACCACTGAGTGGGGCTAGTGAG
>JAAEMV010001012.1 GCA_024225195.1 Planctomycetaceae bacterium
CTCGCTTCGGTATATCGCATCGCCGCTGGAGGAAGACCGGCAATCGAACCAAAATTACCCTGCTTATCCACCAACACATGCCGCATATTCCACTCTTGAGCCATCCGAACCAACGTTGGATAAACAATAGACTCACCGTGTGGGTGATAGTTACCACTCGTGTCACCGGAAATTTTCGCGCACTTCACCCGCGAAGAACCAGGCGTCAAACTGAGGTCATTCATCGCCACAAGAATACGTCGCTGAGACGGCTTCAATCCATCGCGCACATCTGGCAATGCCCGCGAAACAATGACACTCATCGCATAGGTCAGATAACTAGACTTAAGCTCGTCCTCAATCGGCATTTCAAGAAACGATTCATTGCTATTTAAACCGCTGCCACCGCCGTCTTCATCCGGCTCTTGTGAATCAGTCGACAATTTATCCGCCTTTCAAACATTTTAAGCTACGCAGATGCTTGCTTCGTCGAGCAGAATTCAAAAATGAAACCCAGGTAGCATTTCGAGCCACTTGACGTCTCTTTTCCACCAGATGGTTGAAACCCAAAAAAACCGGAAGCCAACCGCAAAAACCTACTTTACATGACCAGCAAATAAATGAGGAAAACCCCTCAAAAACCACTGTTTTCACCGCTTTTTCCTGCGGCGAATCTGACGCTTAGATCTTACCAAAATCGACCACTTTTAACAACGTGCCAAGATCGATTTCAGCCCTTAAAAAACCATGGTTTTTTAATTACTTTTCCGACCCAAGAACGGGGGCTTTCTCGGTATAAACTTGACGATTCGATAGTCATCTACCAACAATGGGTTTCCATGGTTCGCCCATTGACCGGATTCCCAATGCCCAATTCTAAAATCAATGTCCGAATCTTGAACGAGAGTATTCTCTATCGATTCGAGCAAATCGAGGGAGACCCAGCCGAATC
>JAAEMV010001013.1 GCA_024225195.1 Planctomycetaceae bacterium
GGTTGGAGTCAGCGGTCAGGTTTAATGGATCCCGAAAATCCAAAATCCGGTTCCAGCTACCTTCACACTCCAGCAATGGATCGGATCGCGGCAGAGGGAATGCGTTTTACCGGTGGCTATTCCCCCGCCCCGCTCTGCACCCCGACCCGGCGCAGCATCCTCTGCGGGACGAGTGCGGCTCGGTCCGGAACGGAGTTCGCCAGCGAGTGGGTGCCGGCTGATCATGTGACGCTTCCACGAGCACTGAAGCAGGCGAATCCCAATTACCAGTGTGCCCACTTCGGCAAATGGGGCGAGAAAATGATTTCCTCACCGGAAGAGTGCGGCTACGACGTGAGCGACGGGCACACCGGGAATGTCACGGGAGGCATGGCAGACAAGATGCAGCCAGCCCACATCGTCGAAGACCCTAAACGTACTGGTTCAGTCACCGATCGCTCGATTAAATTCATTCGGGAACAAACCAACGCAGGCAAGCCTTTCTATGTCCAAGTGAGTTACTATGCAGTTCATTTGCGAACCGAATTGTTGCAGACCTCACTAGAGAAGTATCAGAACAAAGGCGTCCCTGATCGAGCCTATTCGCAGGGATGGGCCGGGATGCTGGAAGAACTGGACAGTGGCGTTGGACGGCTTCTAGACGAACTGGATACGCTGGAAATATCTGACAATACCTATGTGGTTTTCACGACGGACAACGGAGGACGCGGTACTGTTCCCGGTGGCAATCCAAAGAGTCTTGCGGTCAATGCGCCGCTATCCGGGGCCAAGCATTCCCTGCTCGAAGGCGGCATTCGCGTCCCCTTGATGGTTCGAGGCCCCTCGATAGGAGCGGGATCGGTTTGCCGGGTCCCCGTAGCAGGCTATGACTTTCTACCTACCTTTTATGAGTTGGCTGGCGGGAAAGGCAAACTCTCCGATGAACTCGATGGAGGAAGCTTTGTCACTCTGTTTTCCGAACCAAAAACCGATTCAGTAAAGCGCCCGATCGACGGCTTGGTTTTCTCTCGCCCCCGGCAGGGAATGGCAGTCATCCGGACCGGTCAATGGAAGCTGCTGGCAGACGTAAATTTGAAGCGTGAAATTCGATCGGTCAAACTCTTCAATGTCGTTGAGGATATCGCCGAAGCGGATGATCTATCCACGACGCACCCAGACAAAGCCAAGCAACTACACACGCGCCTTAAAACCTATCTCGAAACCGTGGTTGATCCATCTCCGACAATGAGGAGAAGAAAGAATGCAGAATAAGGACCCTGCCACGTCCGGCTTTGACAGACGTACCCCTCGAAACAAGACAAGAGCAAACTGTTGTACTTGGCTGACCGTGATGATGTTCAGTGCAGTCCTATGCCTCTTCACGTTCGACGCATCTGCCGACGACCCACCCGAATTCAAATCCGAGATTTTTAAAACCGGCACGCTTGTCTACTCCGACGATTTTGATGGCGGGATTAACCGAGAGCGTTGGGGGGCACCGACGAAGGACAAGCAAATCAGGAACCGTAACCTAGTCGTGGCTGCCAAGTTCCAGTCAAAAGAAGAAGCGATCAAAGTCCTAAAACGCGATCATCATCTTGGGCTCGAACCGGTCGTGCATCTCAATCGCATTCCCGAACAGTTCGTCTGCCATATGCGGTACAAATTTGAAAAAAAGAAACTCTCCGCAGGGCGCCCCAGTTTTCAAATTGGCCACCACATGATCATCCTCAATTACCTCAAGGGTGGAGGACATCAAATCAAATTGCCCAATGGCCCTACTTACACCGTGCCCGCATCAAAAATGAAACTGAACGAGTGGGTTGACCTGATCATCGAGTACAAGAAGGGAACAATCAGAATAAGCATTAATGGTTGCAGTAAAACCTACGAACACGAGAAGGTCACTATCGTCAACAAAAACGATAAAAACGGACCCAGGTTCTCACTTAAAGGGGGAGACGATTGCCAAATCGTGTTTGATTCAGTTCACCTCTGGGAGTGCAGCAAATAGGCGAGTTTCAAGCGGAAGAGAATCTTAAGTTTTCTAAAGAACACTTTTTCTCAATCTGCGGCCAACGAAAGCGTTAACCCAAACTTTCACCGTGGAATCAAACGACTGGTTCAAACAAGAAATACTGGCAAATTTTTAAAAGGGTGTATAACTTAAGACCTTTCTCCACCAGAAAATCCAAAGAGAAACGACAAGATGTACAACTTTCAAATTCACATGTGGCCCACCCTCTGCTTTGTTGGCATTTTGCTAGCCGAACCAGTCGCCGCTCAACGCACTTGGGACAACACTTCGATCCGGCGGGAACAGGCGGAGTTACGTCAGCAACTCGATGCTCTGGAACGAGAATCCCGATCAATCGAACATCGACTTAGAAATCTAGACCAGATCGTAGAAGTTAAACAAGAGCTGGACCGTGTCTTCACCCAACTGAAAGAAGCGAGGTCATCTAACAACCGCGTCAAGATAGATAGGCTGCAATCGCGAGTGAATCCACTGATGCGTCATCTCGATGATCTGCGCGAGGCGCTGGAGGCTAAAGACGAACCTACCAAGTTGCGAGACGAATTAGATTCTCCTCTGAAAATTGGGCAATCTGGCCAACTGAAATCTGGAGAGTATTTTGTAACTCAATCCTGGTCGCAAGAAGAGAACTTTAGGCGGCCCTATTTCGTTAACGTCCCCAA
>JAAEMV010001014.1 GCA_024225195.1 Planctomycetaceae bacterium
GGCTTACTTGATCGACTAATACATGCTCTGAAGACTTGCGGATCGGTGACTCCACTGAAACATAATTATCATATTTACCAGCACGATGCACTGAACTGGATTTTGATGACGGCAGAAACAGACCAACTAAATCTCGCTCTATTAAGTAGTCAATCAAAGTTGACGTATTTGTCACCGAAGAATCCACCCCTTTGGCGACCACACCGTTTACCCATCCCTCAACAAATCCCGCAAGAGAGTCAAAGGTTTGGCCGGTAAACACTTCTGAGACCGGGTCAACAGGTCTAGCTCCATTTGAAAAACGAATCTGCTCCAACTCAACGAACCCATGCCCATGATCAATAATTTCAATGTGAGCCCGGCGACCGAGTTGATTTTTTATATCGCCAGACTGTGTTTCCCAATGAAATTCTGCCGAATCGCGAATATTAAATTTACAGCCCCGAAACAGTAAAGCATTAAATTCATCCATGGTGTAACCATCGATCACCAACCTGATGGTCGCATTTCGCCCCCGACAGAGATAATGAAGATGGGACTGCTTTAGTTCAAACGTGGGAGAGCGAATCACCCCACAAAACTTTGCCCCATAGCGTCCACTGTTGACGGAGGTGCGTCCATCCAACAACGACCCCACGGCGGAAAAGACGGGCGCCTGCCCAGCCACATCAAAAGCAAACCCGGTCCGGTACCAACCCTCCGGCAACCCCTTCGAAAAATCTGCAAAAACAGTTGTGTCCTCGTCCCACTTCTTAATCTGCCCCAACCGCGCCTTAGCCTGACGATTTAGTTCTCCAGAAAAACCCTCGTTGACCGATACGTTCTTTTTAGAAACAAGCTGAAGCAGATTAAATGGATTAGACTTTGACGCCGCCGAAGGATCCTTGATCGCATCGACCAGTCTCTGCAGCAATTCGGAATCTAATTGAGCTCGTTTAGCTGTCCCAGGCACCGTCATACGGGAGTCGGCTTCAACCTCAGGAGCTCCCTGCAGCTCAAGAAAATCAAGACCTATCATTCGCCCGGGCTTGGCGGCCGGGTTGGAATCTAACAGAACCAATGCCAGTCGATTGGCCCCCGCAAGCATTGGGACTTTTCCAAAACTAACTCGCTTTTTTCCAAGCTTGGATGCAAAGAGATCGAGCCGCTCTAAAATAACAGCGCCATTCAGCATCACCTTAGCAATTCCGTAATCGGCTGCTTGAGTAAAAGTACCACTTAACAACACGTTGTCGGACGGGCCATCATGCGAAAACTCCAGCACCAATTCGCTTCCAACCTCGCCACTTTTCCAAAAAAGTTGCTTATTACCACCCCAGGTCAGATCCTTTTGCTTTGCGATAGCCTGGTGACTCACCTCTCCAGCCGCAACACTGATTTGCTTTAAACTCTCACCCTCAATTAACAGGGGCGCGGGTTGGTTCCATTCGGGATCTGATCTCAAAATCTCCAGAGATGCGACAAGATATTTTTTAAATGTCGCACTATCAGACTCCAAAAACCCATCGAGAATCTGTAACGACAACGCATTACCTTGGTCAACCAAATTTGAGGCATCCCTAAACCGAGACTCAATCTTCCGTCCGGGATCTAGCATGGCCGACTGACGGCGCGAGCTTTGCAAAAACCCGGACAACGCGTAATAGTCCTCCGTCGAAATTGCATCAAATTTATGATCGTGACAACGCGCGCAGGCCACCGTCATTCCTAAAAACGTTTTCGACATAACGTCGATCTGGTTATCAATGGTTCTGGCTTCCTCTGCTTTCGCATCAACTGGTGAGTGTTTGGCCTCTCCTAAAAACCAAAACCCAGTTCCCAATATTGACTCATTGTAATCTTCCGTGGTGTGCCGTCTCGGGCGAGCCAGGAGGTCACCGGCGATATGCTCCTGCAAAAGTTGCTTGTAAGACACGTCTTCATTGAACGCTCGAATCAGGTAATCTCGGTAACGAAAAGCATTTCGAATTTCATAGTCAAATTCATGCCCGCCTGATTCCGCATATCGTGTCAAATCCATCCAGTGCCGCGCCCACCGCTCTCCAAACCGGTCAGACTCCAGCAACTCGTCAACGACTTTCTCAAACGCGTTGGGAGTTTCATCACTGACAAAAGACTCAACCTTCTCGGGCGTAGGTGGTAATCCAATCAGATCAAAATAGGCTCTGCGGATTAAAACTCTTCGCTCGGCGTCAACCGCGGGGGTCAAACCTGCCAATTCCAACTTTTTTAATACGAAATTGTCTACGGGCTCCGCCGGCCACTGAGCATTCTCCACCGCTGGCACGCGGGGCTTTTTAATCGGCTTCCAAACCCAGTGAGAAGCTTTCCGAGCCTCAAGATCAAAGGACTCCCGCCGCGTCTCTTGAGCCTCACCGGTCTCCGGCCAAGCCGCACCGTCTTTCACCCATTTCGTTAGAACGCCAATCTCTTCCGCAGACATTTTGGTATCCGGGGGCATCTCATAAACGTCGCCATAGTTGATGACATCTATAAGTAAACTCTCCTCCGGAGCGCCTGCCACCAATGCTGGCCCTGAGTCTCCACCAAACAACACCCCCTTACGTGACGATAAATTAAGACCACCCTCGAGAGGCTTGGATTCGGGGCCATGGCAGCTAAAACACTTGTCAACCAAAATGGGCCGAACTTTGCTTTCAAAAAATTCAATTTGAGCTGATGTAAATGCCGCCGATTTATCCTTGTCCGTCTCCTGCGCCGTTAGACAGGATGCAGAACCTACCACGACAACAAGTATGGCGAAGAACGGTGGATAATAAATTTTGTTTGACATTGGCGATCAAATAAGTTGGTTACGACAAATTCAAAAGTTCGGGAGACTCGGGGAACCATCTTAGTCTAAAGTCCATCTTTAATTTCGTCAAAATCGATTCACTTCAATTCCCATACGGTATCATTAATAAAAATCGTCTAAACAATTTTTTTGTTCGAAGAAAATGGCAAAAACAAATCAGATCTCGCCGAATTGATGTAGTTTCAATCTTATTCTTTTTTCTACGAAACTAATGCGTCTATGATCGCACCCGCCTTACAACGTCAACTTGAACGAATTGGCTCTCGCTTAGATGGGGAAATGCACGTTTCCAGTTTGGTGAGAAACGCCTATTCGACCGATGCGTCCGTTTACCGTGAAATACCTCTCGCTGTCGCGATTCCACGCTCGGATCAAGATATCCAGAGGCTAATCAAGTTCGCGGGCGACCACCAGTTGAGCCTGATACCTCGCGCCGCTGGCACTTCACTAGCTGGCCAAGTAGTTGGCAACGGAATAATCGTAGACATTTCCCAACATTTCACCCGCATTCTAGAAATCAATGCGTCGCAACAGTGGGTTCGCGTACAACCCGGGGTAATTCGCGATGAGCTAAATTTAGCACTGAAACCGTTCGGCTTAATGTTCGGCCCAGAAACCTCTACGTCCAACCGAGCAATGATCGGCGGTATGCTTGGCAACAACTCTTGCGGTTCGAACTCTCTAAAGTTTGGTAGCACCCGCGATCATACTCTCGAGGTCAGCGGCTTTCTTTCCGACGGCACATCCACTTCCTTCAAAAAGTTAACCACTCAACAATTTGAACAAAAATGCGAGTCCGACCCGGAACTTTTAGAAACCAAGATTTATCGCGGCGTCCGTGATTTACTTAGCACACCCGAGGTCAAAGCAGAGATCCAAAAACAATTCCCCAAACCGGAAATCAAACGCCGCAATACGGGTTACGCCATCGACCTTCTCCTAGATGCCAACGCACTGGATCCCACGAGCAACCGACCCTTTAATTTCTGCAACCTTCTAGCCGGTTCCGAGGGAACTCTTTTTTTTGCAACCGAGCTAAAACTTAACTGTATCCCCATCCCGCCCTCCTCGGTCGGCCTTCAGTGCGCGCACTTCTCTTCGGTGCAGGACGCACTGGAAGCGACACAAATTGCGGTAAAACATAACCCTTATGCTGTCGAGTTAATCGACCACCACATTCTTGCCGGTGCTTCACGCAATCTCCAACAAATAGAAAACATGTCTTTTATTGTTGGGTCACCGAAAGCAATCTTAATCACAGAGCTACGAGCAGATACAGAACAGGAGGTCCAACTAAAGTTAGACCAGCTCGAAGCGGAATTATTGAAATCCAGTTTGGGCACAGCTTACCCAATTCTGCTAGGGGAAGAGACGAACCAAGTCTGGGAGTTGCGCAAATCAGGCTTGGGAGTGCTATCTAATACGCCCGGAGATGCAAAACCTGTCGCAGTGATTGAGGACACCGCAGTAGCCCTGCCTGATCTCCCACAGTTCATCCAAGATTTAGACAACATACTTCGTGATAAATACGATTTAGATTGCGTGCATTATGCGCATGCCGGATCGGGCGAACTCCACTTACGGCCAATCCTAAATCTAAAATCAGAAATTGATCAGCAAGTTTTCCGTGCCATTGCTCAGGATGTTGCCCGACTCGTCAAATCCTATCGTGGTTCTTTAAGTGGAGAACATGGCGACGGTCGGCTAAGAGGTGAATTTCTAGAATTCATGATTGGCAGCAAGAACTTTGATGTCGTCAAAAAAATAAAAAAGCTGTGGGACCCCAACAACCTTTTCAATCCGGGGAAAATCATCGGTTCCCCCCCAATGAACACTCACCTCAGATACCGCCCCAACCAAAAAACTACGGATGTAAGCACCGTCTACAACTTTGAGCCAGAACAGGGAATCCTGGCCGCCGCAGAATTATGCAGCGGGTCTGGTGATTGTCGAAAAACAGAATTGACTGGTGGAACCATGTGCCCCAGCTACATGGCGACCCGAAATGAACTTGACTCTACACGTGCTCGAGCCAACATTCTCCGAGAGGCGCTTACCAATCCAGATAACTCGGCAGCACCACTGGCCAATGATGATCTAAAAAAGGTCATGGAACTATGCCTTTCCTGCAAGGGCTGTAAGCGGGAATGCCCCTCCAACGTCGACGTAAGCAAGCTAAAATCTGAATTCCTGCAAGCCTACTACGACACCCACGGCGTTCCCAAACTTACCCAGCGCATCGCGAACTTCTCAGGAAATTTTAAACGCGTGCATGGGTTGAGCCGGCCACTAAACTATTTGATCAAAAATCGCTTAACCGGGAGCATCCTAAAAAAATGGCTCGGAATCGCAGCGAAGCGTTCTCTACCTCACATTCCGAGACACACTTTTCGGCACTGGTTTTCAAACCGTCGAGCTGACACAAAGCTGGCTCGCTACGGAACGGTTTTTTTGTTCTGCGATGAATTCACTAATCACCTCGAACCCAACATTGGCATTGCGGCAGTGGAACTCCTGGAAGGACTCGGGTTTGATGTACGCATGCCTAGCCATCGCGAGAGCGGCCGCTCTGCAATTTCACAAGGCTTGCTTCGAATAGCAAAAGACCACGCCAATGAAAACGTCCGCCAATTCCGGGACCTTGTCGGACCGGAAACCCCTCTAATCGGAATCGAACCGTCTGCCATCCTTACATTTCGGGACGAGTACCCCGCCCTCGTGGACGCATCGCTTCGGGATTCAGCAAACGAACTAGCCAATCACGCACTAATGTTTGATGAGTTCATTGAAACACAGATCGACGAAGGAAAAATTAATCCAAGTCAATTCGAACCCAAACAACAAACCATTCGACTGCACGGACACTGCCACCAGAAAGCACTCGCCTCACTTAAACCAACCGTTCGAATGCTACAACTTCCGGCAGGTCATCGCGTTCGCCTAATACCCTCAGGATGCTGCGGCATGGCAGGCTCCTTCGGCTACACCCCAGAACGCTACGATCTCTCGATGAAAATTGGCGAACTCGTATTGTTTCCAAAAATCCGAGCAGAAGAATCGGAGTCCATTATTGCCGCACCTGGGACGAGTTGCCGTCACCAAATTCTCGACGGGACAGGTCGATTAGCCCAACATCCAATTGAAATTCTTAATGCTCGCCTAAAACGCTCTTGATCGCGAATCACGTAAGCAAAGTGAACAACTCTGCCTATGCCCTCTTCGCGTAGGTAAAATTCAGTCTAGAATACCGTTTTCAGAAAAATAAAAACGGCGTTGAGACTTATGGAACAACAGATTTTTCATCATACCTACGAGAACGGTATCACTCTCGTAGCACAGCCAATGCCCTGGCTTGAATCGGCTGCATTTTCTATCGCTGTTCCCGCAGGTTGCCGATACGACGCGTTATCCCAACGGGGGATTGCCAACTTTGTGTGTGAAATGGTTCAGCGAGGCTGTGGAGACCTTAATAGTCGTGAATTTATCGAAGCGCTTGAATCACTAGGAGTCGACTACTCTTCCTCAGCATCGCTTTACAACACGAATTTCGGCGGCGCAATGCAGGCGGCCCAACTCCACGAGGCGTTACGGGTCTATGCCGATGTTCTCCAGCGCCCTTCCTTCCCCAAAGACCAACTTGAAGACGGCAGACTGGTTTGCTTTCAAGAAATTGCGGCACTCGGCGACGATCTCGCTCAGCGAGCTTTACAGAAACTTCGCACAAATTTTTACGGCTCGATTGAAGGAAGAAATTGCGAGGGTTCACTTGAGACTGTTCAGAGCATTACACTTGACGATATCGAGAACTTTTACGAGCAACACTATCGCCCCAACGGCTTGATCATTGCCTGTGCTGGTAAACTTGATTTCGATTCACTTCAGGCCCATGTCGGTGAGCTTTTCCAAGACTGGCAAGCCAAACCTGATCCAATCGTCTCTACCGAGCCAGCCAACCACGGCGTTGAGCACATTGAACACGAAAGTGAACAAACTCATATCGCCATTGCCTATCCCGGCGTAGCCTATTCGCATGAGAACTACTATCTCAACCGAGGAGCGATCGGCGTGCTTTCCGGAGGGATGAGCTCCCGACTGTTCACCGAGGTCCGTGAGAAACGGGGTTTATGCTACACAGTATTCGCCTCTTGCCACACGCTGAAAGACAAAGGAGCAGTCCTTTGTTATAGCGGAACAACCAATGAAAGAGCCCAAGAAACTCTCGATGTCATTATCGAGGAACTCCAAAAGATGGCTCAAGGAATCAAAGAAGACGAACTACGTCGACTTAAAGTTCAAGTCAAAAGCGGCATGGTCATGCAACAGGAATCATGCCGAGGGCGCGCTGGATCCATTGCCGGCGACTGGTTCCATCTCGGCCGCGTTCGCACGCTCGATGAAGTCAATGAAAAAATCAATGAATTAACGGTTGAGTCAATCAACGAATATCTCGCTGCCAATCCCCCGCAAAGTTTCGACATCGTCACTTTGGGGCCACAACCTCTGGAGTTTGAAGCAAATGGAATATCGGCAACACAGGCTTAAGAACGGTCTGAACATACTCGCCGAATGCAATCCTCAGGCCTACACCTCAGCGTTTGGTTTTTTTGTAAGAACCGGCGCGAGGGATGAGACCTCGGAAATCAGCGGCGTCAGCCATTTTTTAGAGCACATGGTTTTCAAAGGTACGCCCAACCGGTCGGCGGCTCAAGTGAATCTAGAACTGGATGAAATGGGCTCATCGAGTAACGCCCGCACCGGTGAAGAAAGTACAATTTATCACGCCGCAGTTCTTCCGGAATTCCAGGGGCAGGTTGTAGAACTATTGAGTGACATCATGCGGCCATCGCTGCGAGTCGACGACTTCGAGACTGAAAAACAAGTCATTATCGAAGAAATTAAAATGTACGATGACCAACCTCCCTATGGCGGTTACGAACGTATGATGTCGGAATTTTTTGGTAAGCATCCACTTGGACAGTCAGTACTCGGAACGGTCGACTCCGTCTCCGGCCTCACGCCCGAGAGCATGATGAGTTACTTCAAAGAGAGATACAGTCCTTCCAATATCTGTTTCGCGGGTGCCGGAAAAATTGATTTCGATAAACTTGTCGAAGATCTAGATAAACATTGCGGGCAATGGACGCCATTCTCTCCTGAACGATCAACCAATACCGCCGATTACCAAACAGGGTTTGTGTCAATGCACAAGCCAAATTCTCACCAGCAATACATTTTGCAAATGGCGGCTGGCCCGTCATCGGCACAGGAAATTCGGTTTGCAACCGCCGTCTTATGCAGCATTATTGGAGACGATAGCGGCAGCCGACTTTATTGGGAATTTCTCGACTCAGGACTGGCCGAATCAGCCGGCATGGGCGGGTACGACTACCAGGGAAGCGGGGCTGTCATGACGTTCATTTGCTGTAGCCCCGAGCAAGCTCAAGAGAACCTCGGTCGCCTAGCCAAGCTCCAGCAAAGCATTCGAAAAGAGGGAATCACCCAAAAGGAATTAAACCTCGCCAAACGAAAAATCGCCTCGCATATTGTTTTAGCGAGTGAACGAACCAACAGCCGAATGTTTTCGATTGGCTCTCAATGGCTAAGTGAAGAGAGCTTTAAAACGGTAGCTGAAATTGCGGCAATCTACGAATCGGTCACGCTTGATCAAATTCATGAAGCCCTCGCAGCCTTTCCGCTTGACCAAAACATGACCGTCACTGTGGGGCCATGCGAAAACTTAGTTGCGCCGAACTAGACTGCCAATCACCATTTCTTGATCAATCTACAAACACGCCGTTCCCGACGCGACGTATTTCGTCGATTAGATTTTCAAAATGGGAGATTTTTGTGAATGGATTGGCAATGGTCGTGCGTAGCCAGACCTGCCCCCGGAGGGTGGTTTGAACAATGTAGAATTCACCCGTCGATAATAACTCTTCGCGGACCTTGCGATTCAGCAAGTCCAGATCATGCTCGCCTTTGGGTGTGAAACGAAAACAGACAATATTGGACTGGGGGAGCGTCGCCAACTCAAAATCTTCAGCTCGTTCTAGAAGCCCCCCGAATTCACTGGCGGAGCGATAAAGGGTCGTCACATTCTCATCAAAGACCCGTTCGCCGTGAACCGCAAGAATGGTGAAAACTTTTAAAGCAATCATCGACTTGGTGCATTCAAATGTTCGCTTGGCCAAGTCGTGCCAGTCATCCACATGATTTGCATCGTCCCAAAGGTACTCCGCCTTTTGTGCAAAATTTTTCGCCGCCCACTTCTCCTCTTTAAAGAGGACTGCTGTCGCTAATGCAGGTGTCATCAGCAGTTTGTGGAAATCCATCACCACACTGTCCGCCAAATGCAGGCCTTTGACCCTGTCCGCATATTGTTTTGAATATACACTCGCCGCACCGTGTGCTCCATCAACGTGAAACCAGAGTCCATGTTGTTGACAGAATGCTCCAATCCCCTCCAAGTCATCAAAGGTCCCCGTTGCCGTCGAACACGCACTGCCAACCACCGCAATCACTTCCAACCCCTCAGCTCTCGCCGTTTGCAGCGTTAATTCCAACTGCTCAACATCCATGGTGAAATCCTCTTTCACCGGAACTTTAACCACCCCTTCCGCCCCCCATCCCATGACACGCGCGGACCGGTCGACACAGTAATGGGCTTGAGCCGACACCAAGAGAGCGGTCTTCCGGTTAACCCCGGATTCCCAAACATCACCAACCGCTTTAGCCCGACGCGCCGCCAGCAACGCCGTCAAATTACCAAGGGTTCCCCCCGATGTCAGAAATCCATCCGCTGATTCGGGGAAACCCATTTTTTTAGCGAGTGACTTCACGACAAAACGCTCAATCGCCGTCCCGGCAATCCCCATTTCAAAAACGCCCATTCCGTTATTTAAGAAATCACTGAACAAAGCAGCTAATGCAGCATCGGGTAAAGGTGGACTTATTTGGTGCCCAAGATAGCCCGGGTGATGCAGACGTATTGTTCGCTGATAAATATCTGCAAACAACTTGGACACGTCTTTGGAATCATCGACCGTACATCGATTAAACCACTGTTGGACCTCGCGCATCGCGCTCTCAGGATCCGTCATCTCGATGACCTTATTTTGCTTTTCCGATATCGAATCCTCCATGCAGTTTGCAATGAGCTCAATAACGGCGGCGCCTTGCTCTCGAAAGCGTTGGGATGAAAAGACTTCTTCTGGAAATTTCATAGTCGGTTGGTTCGCAACATTTACCTAATCGGGCCAATTCTCAATGGCCATAGTTTTAAAGGGGATTCGATTCTTGGAAAAGCCGCGCCGTTATTTAAGAAAAGTTGCTCCTCAGGAATCGATTTCAGCACTAAAACCAGCAATTCCCTCTAAATAATCAACGGAATCCTCTGAGCAGGCCTAAAGAATCATGAAATAAGCTGTTGAACATAAACCCGCATTTATGCGACAATAGGATAACTAACAGGTTTACACCGGCCTATTTAAGAGCCGCTGAAATAACGGATATGACGATGTCTCAAATGAAGACCATTGTGACTGGACGAAAAAAACGAAACATTCCCGAAGGTACTTGGATCCAGTGCCCCGGATGCAAAGCACCCGTATTTAACAAAGAGGCAGAGAAACGACTGCGCGTCTGCCCCTCTTGTGACCACCACATGTATGTGTCGGCTCACCAGCGAATTGCTCAAGTGCTCGACGATGGAACCTTTGAGGAATGGGATGGTAATTTACTTGCCGGCGACCCCTTGGAATTCAAAGACTCGCGAGCCTACACAGATCGCCTCGCGGCGGAGCGAAAGAAAACTGGACTCTCCGATGCCGCGATCACCGGATGCGGGATGATTCGAGCGCGACGTGTGGCGATTGGAGTTACCGACTCACAGTTCATCATGGGTAGCATGGGATCTGTCGTCGGCGAACGTCTAACTCGACTTGTCGAGCGAGCGACTGAACAAAACCTACCCTTGATCATCATCAGCGGATCTGGCGGTGGAGCGAGAATGCACGAGGGAATCCTCTCGCTGATGCAAATGGCAAAAGTCTCTGCAGCGCTGGCTCGCTACGATCAACAGGGCGGTCTGTTTATCTCCGTTCTCACCAACCCAACCATGGGGGGTGTCGCTGCATCGTTCGCATCGCTTGGAGACGTTGTTTTTGCAGAACCAAAAGCCTTAATTGGTTTTGCCGGACCGCGAACAATTAAAGCAACCATTCGCATTGAGTTGCCAGAAGGATTTCAAACCAGTGAATTTCTTTTAGAGCACGGATTTGTAGATCGGATTGTGAACCGTGCAAAATTGAAAACCGAAATCGCTAGGACAATCGACTATTGTGGAAAATAGAGTCATCCTCTCATTTTCGTGTTCCGGCATTTACACCAGCAACCTCCGATAACTTTCCTGACCGCAGCTTATGGGTATTTTTGACAAACTACTGGGCGGTAAAGGGAAGGCCAACAAAGAACGGCTGGACGTTTCTGCCCGATTCCGACTCGACCGACATGCCTTCACCGGCACCATGTCCAAGTTTCACGTTGCCCAAGAGATTGGCACGAACAAGTTATTTGGCATCAAGTTCTTAGACGATGAAAAAACCGCCTACTTCAACTCGCGTTTTAAAGGGCTAAACAAGCCTAACGAAGGTGAAATCGCACTCCAAATTCACCATCCTCATATCGTTGAAACGTACGAGTACGGAACCACGACCAAGGGTGAGCAGTACATTCTGATGGAGTACATCAACGGCCCTGGCCTTGATATTTCGATCCGAAAACGAGACGCCAGCCTCTTCCCCGATCGCATGAAGCTAATCCGCGAGATGGCTGAATCGATCCAGGCCGTTCATGACCACGGATTCATCCACCGCGACGTCTGTCCCAGGAACTTTATTTGCTACAAAGATTTCACGTGGCTCAAGCTTATCGACTTTGGACTCACCGTCCCCAACGAACGACCCTACAAGATGCCTGGCAACCGAACAGGCACGCCGCAGTACATGGCGCCCGAAATCGTTCGCCGACGAGAAACCAACCAGAAACTTGACGTGTTTTCGTTCGGCGTTACTGTCTACCGATTTCTGACCTTTGAACACCCCTGGCGTTCAACTGACACTACTGGGCAAGCCGCCTTGGCACACGACACATCCAAGGTCACACCCATTCTAGAACATCGACCTGACTTGAATCCGAAACTGGCCAAGGCCATCCACAAGTGCATTGAACCGGACGTAAACCAGCGGATGGACAGTTGCAAAAAATTCTTAACTGCCATCAGGCAGGTCAAAACTGAAACCGAGTAGGCCTGCAAAACTCTGAACAGTTAAAATCGCGATTGATCCGCTCTGTCCGACTCAATTTAATGGTCCGACCTAATTCTGTTTGCCTTGTTTAACTGGCTGGAATTGACTCGCCCAGCACAAGGTCCTCAGGCGTTTGCCGACGGCGAATCAGGTGAGCGGAATCACCGTCCAAAAGTACCTCCGCAGCAAATGGTTTACTGTTGTAGTTCGAACTCATCACGTAGCCGTAGGCACCGGCACACTCAATGACCAGATAATCGCCAACCGACGCAATTGGTAGATCTCGTGAGCAAACAAAGCCGCCCTCTTCTTGTGTGAATATATCGCCCGATTCACACAACGGTCCGCCAACAATTACCGGTTGAGATACTTCACTGCTTTCGCCGGCAAACGCAATCGACATTGGGTGATAGGCGCCATATAGGATTGGCCTCGCAAGATTGTTAAATCCAGCGTCGACGAGGTAGAACAAGTTCTTCCCCATTTTCTTGACCGCCCTAATCTCTGTTAACAAAAAACCACTTTCAGCAACTAAAAATCGTCCCGGCTCAATTTCCAAACTAATCGCGTGGCCAAATTCCGTTTCCAAGTCCTTACGAGTTTTGTCCCATAACTGATAATAACGATCCACGTCGAGTCCGACATCAGAATCGCGATAGGGCGTCGGCAATCCTCCCCCGGCACTAATCACCTTGATTGAAGATCCAACCTGCAACGCAGTGGTTCTCATCGCCTCGCAAACCTGTGAAAGATGCTCAAAATCAGTTCCCGAGCCAATGTGCATGTGCAAACCGGTCACCTTGACCTGATATTTTGCAGCCAACCGCAAGCATTCATCCAGGTCCTCATGCCAGATACCATGCTTCGACGAATCCCCCCCCGTATTTGTCTTTGCGCTATGCCCATGACCGAATCCTGGGTTGATGCGCAGGGTAATCTCTCCACCAGGAACCCGCTCACCGAATTGCTGAATCATGTCGGGCGAGCCAACATTCACGTGGAGTTTGTTTTCGACAACTAGGTCGAGTGCTTCTCGGTCAAAAATATCGGCGGTGTAAACGATTGGACTGGGTGTTCCCGTGAAGTCAAACCCCGCTTTTCTGGCGCGGAATACCTCACCGGAACTGACAGCATCCACAACAACGCCATTTCTTCGGACTAGATCCAAAACAGCCAAATTCGAATTCGCCTTTTGAGCAAAGCGGATAACGTCGAATTGGCGTAGTTGCTCAATCCGATCGCGAATCGTTTGAGCATCGTAAAAATAGCAAGGTGTCCCAAATTGTTCGGCCAACTGCGTCACAGCATGGCCGGAAATATCAGAACGCGTTGTCGAAAACTTCGTAGGTTGATTCATGAATTCATCGCATATTAATTGGCTACTTAGAACCGAAATTATAGGCAAAAAATTCGCAACTGTCATTAGCCGAGCCCGTCTGACACAGGACCTCTCGACGGCAGAGAAACCCACAGCAACTTTATGCTAGGGCAGTCTCAAGCCCATCCGTGTTCTTCACGAACAGATTCAAGAAATCCTTGACTTCAATCGCCTCTAACGCATCAGAGTTTTGGAAACTCCCAAGGATTGCTGCTTGTTGCTCCTCTCCAAAGACACCTTTCAAACTGTTTGCAAATTTCGTTTGCAAAACCGGTATCCCCTCCGCACGTCGATTGCGATGCCCAATCGGGTATTGAACTTCAATTCGTTCAGTCGATGTTCCGTCGTTGAAAAAGACTTGAATGCTGTTGCCAATCGCTCGCTTATCCAAATCGTAATAGTCTTTTGTAAAAGACTCATTTTCCCGAACCACCATCTTATCTCGCAGTGCATCAATCCGCGGGTCACTGGAAACTTCATCTGAGTAATGGTTGGCATCCAGTTCACCAAAAATCAAACCAATCGCTGCCATATACTGCAAGCAATGGTCTCGATCCGCAAAATTATTCAGGGGACCTGTTTTATCAATGATTCGCACGCCCGGCTCTTGGGTCTCCATCTCAACACAATCGATCTCTCCCAGTCGCCCACTCACTTCAGGATGCAACGTGATGGCACACTCTACGGCAGTTTGAGCGTGGAATTCCGCGGGGAAGGAAATCTTAAATAGGATGTTATCCATCACATAAGATTCCAGCGGCTTCGCCAACGTAATCGGCTGCCCACCGAACAAAACGTCTTGAAAGCCCCACTTCGGAGCCGAAAGCGCAGTGGCATATCCCATTTCGCCTGACAGCGAAATCAGGCCTAGCCTGACCGCTCGACTCGTCGCATCTCCAGCCGCCCAGCTTTTCCGCGACCCCGTATTGGGTGCATGGCGATAGGTTCGCAACGCACCACCGTCAATCCAAGCGTGCGAAATAGCATTCACTGTCTGATCGTAATCCGCACCCAACATTTTACTGGCCACTGCGGTACTCGCGACACGCACCAAAAGTACGTGATCAAGACCGACTCGATTAAAGGAATTATCAAGTGCTAAAATCCCCTGAATCTCATGTGCTTTAATCATCGCGGTCAACACATCCTTTACAGACAGCGACTCACCCTTAACTCGACTTTGGTAATCAGCGACAGCAAGGATTGCACCCAGGTTATCGGAGGGATGCCCCCACTCGGCTGCCAGCCACGTATCATTAAAGTCCAACCAACGAACGATGGTTCCAATATCAAAGGCCGCTTTGACTGGATCCAGCTCGAGCGGAGTCCCGGGAACCCGACAACCGCCAGGCATACTCGCCCCTGGCACGACCGGGCCAAGCATCTTTCTGCACTCTGGATAAGCCAGCGCCAGGAAGCCACAACCGAGGCTGTCCATCAGGCAAAATCGAGCTGTCTCGTAAGCAAGCTCACTCGCGATTTCGCCTTCGTGAACATAACTGGCAATGTCGGTAAACAGCGAATCCATAGTCGTCTTTCATAAACAAAAATAATCGATCGCAAACGACGGTCAAACAATCACACCGTAGTTTATTGGGCAACAGACTCCATCCAATTAACAGGCTTCAATCACCATCGCTACGGCGTTTCCACCCCCCAAACAGAGACTGGCAACACCTCGTTTCTTGCCAGTCCTCTTGAGTGCGTGCATTAAAGTCACCAGCACACGCGTTCCACTGGCGCCAATTGGGTGCCCCAGTGAAATCCCACCGCCATAAATATTGACTCGCTCATTATCAAGCCCAAGTTCTTTCAGGCAGGCGACCATCTGACTTGCAAACGCTTCGTTGATCTCAAATAAATCAACTTCCTCCAACGTCAAATTCGCTTTAGCTAATGCCCCTCTGATTGCCTCGACAGGAGCAATGAACAGATCTTTGGGTTCGGTTCCCGATGTAAAACTACCGAGAATTTTAAATTTCCATTCCGCTGTTTCCGCGGTCGCTTCATCCACAACCACAACGGCAGCGGCACCATCAGAAAGGGTTGATGCATTGCCAGCAGTGACGGTTCCTTCTCGATCAAAAACTGTTCTCAGGCTCGACAATTTTTCCAAAGTTGTGTCCGGCCGAGGCCCTTCGTCTATGTCTACTGTGACATCTCCTCTCCGGTTCTTGACTGTCACCGGAACAATCTCATCTTGAAACACTCCCTCTTCCATCGCGCGACCAGCACGTTGTTGACTGAGCAAAGCAAATTGGTCCTGGTCTGAACGGCTCGCTCCAAATTTCTCCGCAATATGTTCGGCATGCATTCCCATGTGGCATGATTCAAAAGAGCAGGTTAAACCATCCGACACCATCGCATCCACCAAGGTCGTGTCTCCAAGTTTCACACCACCCCTTAACCCCTTGGCCAAGTGCGGTGCCGCCGACATATTCTCCATTCCACCAGCGACAATTGCCGAGGCATCACCACAGCGAATCGCTTGACTGGCAATCATCACTGACTTGAGACCCGAGCCGCAAACTTTATTAATCGTGACTGCTGCAATTGTCGGTGGGAGCCCTGCTTTGAGCGCAGCCTGGCGAGCCGGTGCCTGTCCCACGCCCGCACCGATCACATTCCCCATAATCACTTCGTCGATTTGATCATTCGCCAGCCCAGACTGTGCGATCGCATTTTCAATCGCAACACCACCAAGATCCGTCGCAGTGAGGCTTGCAAATCCACCAAGAAAGGAACCGATTGGAGTGCGAACTCCTGAAATGAGGTAAGCGTCAGACATAGATATTTTTCCTTGAAGAAACGAGCAACGCCGACCATGTTAAGGAAAATCAACGTTTATACCAATTGCCCAAGCAAATTCTTTCTCACAATGGGTTGACGATTCAACTAGCAGCAACGAGCGAATTGCGCTAATCGGTTTAATTTCCGGCAGAACGTTGCTATCTCAAATGCCAGTGTTCGGTTAACCGATGCCCGACTTCAATCCAAGCTGTCCAGAACGTGGATTTTCACTCAACTCGACAACGCCAAATGGGACAAATCTCAAAATCGCAAACGCTAAATTCAAATTAAGTCCTCTTGAACGTCTCGATTTAAAACGAACCATATGTTGCAAATTGGCTGCCGTGTGGCGGGGTTAACCGGTAAAAATTAACAATCGCCGCGCAGGACGCGATTAGAATCGCAAGCGAACACGTTGCTTTTCGGGCTTTTATCCCGATAATCGAAGACGCTCATCGAGCCCGTCTTACTCAGACGTGTCGGCTCAGTTTTCCTTGGATGAAAGTCATATTTATGTCTCTGTCAGATATACAAAAGAAACAAATTGATCAGGCCAACTCGCTTTTTTTTGAAGGCCCTGAAAAAGAAGGCTTCGTAAAAGATTTATACTTCGGCCGCTTTCGCACAGAATCCATGATGCCCTACCCGGAACTCCCAGCCAACGCTCAAGCCGCTGGTGATTCCATGGTTGCGAAAACAAAAAGCTTCTGCGAGCAGTACATCGACCCTGCTCAAATTGATCGGGAAGCACAAATTCGAGACGGCGTCATCAAAGGACTTGGGAACATCGGCGTCCTTGGTATGACGATCGACAAAAATTACGGCGGCGCGGGAATGTCGCATTTTAATTATTGCCGCGTCATGGAAATCATCGGCGGTCATTGTGGTTCGACTGCAGTGTTCGTTAACGCTCATCATTCGATCGGCTTGAGAGCATTGGAACTGTTCGGCACTGATGATCAAAAATCAAAATGGATGCCGCCGCTGGCCGCTGGCGATAAACTGGCTGCCTTTGCACTCACCGAACCATTGGCAGGTTCCGATGCAGCCAACGTGCGAACAACCGCCGAACCTACCGCCGACGGCACCGGCTATGTACTCAATGGAGAAAAACGCTGGATTACTAACGGAGGCATTGCTGATGTTTTAACCGTCATGGCTAGAACCTCTGACCCCGCTGTCCCCGAAGGGAAAATCACAGCATTTTTGGTGACTCCCGATATGCCTGGATTTGAAGTCCTCGAAGACCGCATGGAAAAAGTCGGTATCCGCGGAACCGCAACCGGCCGCATTCGCTTCAATGAGATGGTGGTTCCCAAAGAAAACATCCTCGGTGAAATTGGACGCGGACTCAAACTAGCGCTCACAGTCCTCGATTTTGGCAGAACTACTTTCGGCGCTTGCTGCACGGGCGCTGCAAAATTCTGCATTGAACGCATGGTCGCTCGCGCTAATTCACGCCAACAATTTGGTCAGACACTCGGTGAATTTGAACTAGTTCAAGGTAAAATTGCCGAAGCAGCCGCAGATATGTATGCCATGGAAAGCGCAACCTATTATACCGCCGCACTGATCGATAGCGGCGCGGATGACTACATGGTCGAAACTGCAATGATCAAAGTTTTTGCCAGTGATCAGCTTTGGAGGATCACGAACGATTGCATGCAAATCTGGGGAGGCAAAGGATTCTTTACTGACCAGCCATTTGAAAGAATGATGCGAGATGCAAGATTAAACTTGATCGGTGAAGGAGCCAACGATGTGCTGAGATGCTTTATCGCCAATGTAGGATTTCGACACGTCGGTACCGAACTCAAAGGAGATCGCATCAAAGCCGAGAAGGAAACAAAAGGAAACGCCAATCAATTGATGAGCGTCTGGTTCAATCGAGCTTCCGTCATGGGGGAGTCATTGGTCAATCCAAAGGTTCCCGTAAAACACGAACACCTCAGATATTACAGCCGCAAATTAAGCAAACAGATTGCTCAGTTCGGCAGGCAAATGAAGCTTGTGTTAGCAAAACATCAGGAAGGAATTCTCAACCAGCAGTACATACAGGCCAGACTGGCAGACATTGCCACAGAACTGTTCATGGCAAGTTGTGTGTACTCTCGACTGACTGCAATTTTAGTCAACGGCACCATTCCCGAAACCGAACAGACAAGCGAATTTAATACGGGTCGGCTCTATCTTTCGCTCGCACACCAGCGTAACGAACAGCGACTTCAGGAATTAAAACTGAATGCGGATGAAGGGAAAACTCAGGTCGCTCAGGAATGGCTCAAAAAGGACTTCGATTCAAACTGGGTGCTAAAACCTCAAGATGATGCCACGGAACAATAAACGACCTGCTCCCAAAATTTCATTTACAAATCACAGCAACACTTCCTCTGAAATCCCGATAACGCAATGAACTGGCAAGAATTAATTGATGGCTTCGATACCGAACAAGCGGATATTGAATTAGGCGGTGGCCTGCGAGCGATTGAGCGTCAACATAAAAAAGAACGACTCACGGCCAGAGAACGGATAACCAAACTTTTAGACGACCCGACCAGCTGGCAAGAAATTGGCCTTTGGGCCGGATGGGAAATGTATTCGGAGTGGGGCGGCGCGAAATCAGCCGGCGTAATTTGTGGTCTCGGCACGGTCTCCGGACGAACAGTAATGATTATCGCCAACGACGCCACCATTAAGGCTGGCGCGTTCTTTCCAATGACCTGCAAAAAAGTACTCAGAGCACAACGTATTGCGATGAAGTGCCGGGTGCCTTTGGTCTACCTGGTCGATTCTGCTGGTGTTTTCCTACCACTCCAAGATGAAATTTTTCCTGATGAAGATGATTTTGGTCGGATCTTTCGAAACAACGCCGTCATTTCGGCGATGGGAATTCCCCAACTCGCAGCCATCATGGGAAATTGCGTCGCCGGCGGGGGGTATCTACCTGTCCTCTGCGACAAACTTGTGATGACAGAAGGCAGTGGCCTCTACCTCGCTGGACCAGCTCTCGTCAAATCGGCTATTGGACAGGAAGTTTCTTCTGAGGAACTTGGCGGTGCTTCGATGCACGCAGCGATTAGTGGAACCATCGACTTCAAAGAACCGGATGATGACGCCGCGATTGTCCGACTACGTTCCCTTATTGAGATGCTGCCAGAGGATCCTTCCGCTCAGGAGTTCCGCTGTGACACACCCGTTGAGCCTGTCGAAGATTCTGAAAACATCTACGACAAAATACCTATGGATCCGCAATCTCGCTACGACGTGCGAGACCTAATTCAATTTCTGGTAGATGGCAGCACCTTTCAAGAATATAAAGCCGAGTATGGACAAACAATTGTTTGCGGCTACGCAAAAATTGGAGGACACCACGTAGGAATCGTGGCCAATCAGCGAACTGTCGTCAAATCTGAAAAGGACGGCATGCAGTACGGTGGCGTCATCTATCACGATAGCGCCGACAAAGAAGCAAGATTCATCATGGACTGCAATCAAACCTGGACTCCCATCATCTTTCTCCAAGACGTGATGGGGTTTATGGTCGGAAGGGATAGTGAGCAGGCAGGTATCATTCGTGCCGGTGCGAAAGTCGTCAACGTTATCTCCAACAGTCGTGTTCCTAAAATCACGATCATTACTGGTGGTAGTTATGGCGCGGGAAATTATGCAATGTGCGGCAAGGCTTTTGATCCACGCTTTATCTACGCATGGCCCAACGCCCGATATGCCGTCATGGGAGGGAAGCAGGCAGCTAAAGTCATCCTCGACATTAACATTGCCGCACTCAAACGTGCTGGACAAGAACCTGATGTAGAAGAAATGGAAGCTTTAAGAGATAAAGTCCAGTCGGCCTACGACACGTCGACTGATATTCGTTATGCCGCCGGCAGACTTTGGGTCGACGGAATAATCAACCCATCTGAAACTCGTGATACTCTAATTCGATCGCTGGAAACCGTAACGCGACACGCCGACGATGAACCGTTCCGAACAGGTGTTTTACAGGTTTGATGTTCTTCACAGAATTTACGCCAAACTAATGCCGTTTTTGAACCTTACCAAGCCCTATAAGATTAGGGCCGGCAAGTTACCACAGTGGAAATGTGGCAGTAAGCAGGTTTGAAAAATTGGCTGTGTGAACAGCATCAGCAGCTTCGTTAGCAAGCGATGAGTTCACGCAACAACGTAGAAAATCTGTGAAAGTCATACAGCCAGGTTCGAAGCAATCACAGCGACGTCAACAATATCCTGCACTTGGCACCCCCGGGATAAATCCATGAATGGCCGCTGCAGTCCTTGGATCAACGGGCCAAGAGCCTGTGCCCCCCCAAGACGTTCAGTAATCTTGTAAGCAATATTACCCGAATTTAAATCTGGGAATATAAAGACATTGGCTTGACCAGCTACCGGCGAACCTGGAGCCTTTCTTGCGGCGACTTCGGGAACCCACGCAGAGTCGAACTGCAACTCTCCGTCAATCATCAATTCTGGTTGCCATTGTTTTACTAAATCGAGAGCCTGCCGAACTTTATCGACTTCGTCGTGCTCAGCGCTTCCTAAAGTGGAAAAAGACAACATCGCAACTCTTGGTATTTGCCCCGTCAAAATGCGATGACTTTCGGCTGCAGAGATTGCAATCTCCGCTAACTGCCGGGCATCGGGGCTAGGGACAACACCACAATCTGAAAAGGTTACAGCTCGATCAGGAAACTGCATCAAAAAGAAACTGGAAACCGTTTTACAACCCTCAGTCATTCCGACGCCATGAAGCGCAGCCCGTATCACGCTCGAAGTGCTCGCAACACTTCCAGCAACCGCCCCATCCACGGCACCAATTTTGACCAGCAAGGCAGCATACAATAACGGATCACGCACTGCCTCGGTTGCCGCCTCGAGAGACAGTCCTTTGTGTTGGCGATTCTCAAACAACTGTTGGGCACAAGCATCCACTAATCGTGAATCATCACATTCAATGACTTCCAGACCACCTAAAGCGTCTCGGTTCGGACAGTCTCGACGAGCTAAAACCACCGGAATTGCAAGATTCTGTTGATCAAGCAGACTCGCCGCCTCGAGGATTCGAGGATCCTGAGTTTCTGGTAACAAGATGCGACGCGGTCGTCCAGCTGCCCGACTGCGAAGTTCTTCAATCACACTAGACATGAAACTCTTCTTTCTTCGTTATTCTCTCACCAATAATATCATGTCCGAAATTAAGACGAACTGGCTACTCATGCAGAATCAGTTCAAGCCGCGTTCGCATCAACTGTCTTGAAGGTGAGTTTTGAGTTGTTCGATTTCAAAATCATAACCGCCGGACAAAATTGGAAAACGACACCAAGTTTTAGGATCAAGATTCTCATCATCGAGATGAAACGACGGAGCATATCGCTCACGCTTCCACTGGTTGCGACACCAGAGACGGAAAAAGCGAATCACCCAATTCCCCAACTGGCTCCTCTCGTAGTTTGGAAACTCTGTGACAATCTGATCGAAAACTTCGATCGGCATCATTTTGTCACGAATGGCCAATCTCTCGATTAGGTCCAGAACATCGTACGGCATTAAATCATCTTCGTCGGTTTGATTATCTTCAAGCGGGCGAAGTTCGGCAGTCGGCTGCTGTTGGTTCACGGAATTTAACGCAGGAATGGCTCCGATATCAGCGGGACCTTCCTGCTCCATCCAGATTAGCCAGTTCCGAAGAAAAGCCTTATCAATTCCGGCAATAGGACTCAAGCCACCCGACGTATCTCCGTCCATCGTCGCATAACCCACTGCCGCTTCGCTTCGATTGCTTGTCGATATTAATAACGCGTTGTTTAAGTTAGCCAGCATCCATACTCCGGGAGACCGAACCCTCGCCTGAATGTTCTGTAAGGCGATATCATGTTTGTCCCAGGTTAAAGGCTCACCAATCGCCGAACTGACAATTCCCCGATAAGCATCGACAATACCATCAACATCAAACTCGTAGTGAGTCGCGTTGACAGCTGTGGCTACTTCCATCGCGGCAGCACGGGTAACCGAACCACTGTTCTTAGTCGATTGGTAAACGGTCGTCAGTAAACGATGCACCAAATCACTAACCTCGGAAGGCTTGTTCACATCATTGTGAAACAAGCCAATGCGGGCCAATAATTCGTCGAACCCTAACTCGGCCTTGGCCAACTTAAACATGGTGGCAACCAAAGCCACGACGCTGGCCGAGTCGCAACCGCCGCTCAGCGATACGACGAATCCACGCGAATGACTTTTCCGCATGTAATCGAATAACCCAAGACTCACCGCACGCGTGAACTCCTCTTCTTTTACCGTCTCTCCAGCCATCCACGGTTCTACTTCGGGCTTTTCCACCACTGGCCCAATCGCAGGAATATCGAGCGGCATGCGAATTACATCCGATTCGTCACCATCAATTTCAGGCTCAAAAGAACCGCTTCTCGCCCGCGCCATTCTGGTCACATCAATATTGACAACAGCCGTCGTCAGCACCATCGGGCGATAGGAGAATCGCTTTCCCACAGCCTGCATCTGCCCGCCGGAAGCAATCATCGCATCACCATCAAAGATCGCTCTGCCCGATTCATTACCGACGAGGTTGGCGTAAACATAAGTAACGTTGAAAGCACGACTACCTTCTAATACAAAACGTTGCCGAACAGCGTGTTTCCCAAATGCAAAATGGCTGGCACTTGGATTTAAAATTACATCCGTACCTTTACTGGCAAGATTGCCACCGGGTCGATTCCCAACCCAGGCGTCTTCACAAATTTCGAAACCAATACGGATGCCGCCGACTTCGAACAGCAAGTCACCAATCGGATATTGGAATCCATCGATTTCAATTTCCCCCTGAACCCCTGCTGGCCATGGTTTAAACCAACGGGGTTCGTAATGAATGCCGTCACCGGCTAAGTGTTGCTTCCCTACGAATCCGGCAATCCGACCGTCGACTAACAACGCAGCAACATTAAAAACGCCACCGGCATAGGTTACCGGGAGTCCCACCGAAACAGCAATTCCCTTCGTCTCTGGGACGATCGAGCTCAACATCTCAAGTGCAGTTGCGTGAACGCCCGATGAGTGAAATGCGTCTTCGCATCCGTAACCGGTGATACATAATTCTGGCAGGCAAAGCACACCTACTTGTTCAGACTTGGCCGAGGCAATTGCGGCGAGTATATTTTCTCGATTCCCTAACCAATCGAGTGGTGTTTGATTCAAAACACCGGCAGCAATTTTTAACAATCTCATTCTTGAGCAGACTCCGAAGGATTTCAAAAAAGCGGTTGGGGATAGGCCAACGGATCGCACATCTACCAGACCTATCTCCATTTTCGTCGATAAACCGTGAACTGGCAATTGCTCCTTGCCTATCTAGGTCGCTTAACCGAGCTTTTGTGAAACGGCCAAATCCAACATTCGCACGGCGAACAGAATCAAACTGCCGAATTCAAGCTCTCGCTCGAAATCAAACGCCGGTAAAGTGTAGTTTACCAATCCTAATCAGAAGCAACCGACAGCAAAAAACCAAGGTTCCGTTAATTTGAGAACCGTAAGAATGAGCCGTGAATTCATGATAAAATCAGACGGACATGATCGAAAATATCATTATCGCATTGAGTGAACGTACAATATGCTTCACAATGCGGCGAAACTTGTCTCAGTAGCTGAACTATTCGAGGTTAAAAATTGGCTGAAGCAGATAATATCGAATTTAAATGCCAAGAGTGCAACGCTGAGATTTCGGTCGACTCGAAGAAATCCGGTCAGCGAGTAATCTGTCCAGAATGCGTTCGAACTGTGGTCGTCCCTGACGCCTCGGTTCCCACCAACCTCTTTGAAGACATCTTCGATGAAGAAACGTCGGAATTAAAACTAAGCCCCGTCGATTCCGAAGATCCCGTCGATTCAACCGCGGCATCCCAGCCTGATCTCGACATTAGCTCGCCGACACCGATTTCCGAAGACAGTAACGGACTGGAACTCGATGATGAAGCACTTTCACTGGAAGGTCTCCAACCTGAAGATGACGAGTCGTTGGTGAAACTACCGACCGCAGAGCACCCCGATCCAAATGCACCGCTTAAGATCGATGGCCTTGAAGGACTTTACGGAGGGGATTCGGCGCACAGTATCACTTGCCGAATTTGTGACTCACTGATCCACATCGAATCCGACAAAATTGGCACCACAATCGAGTGCCCTGAGTGCTTCACGAAAATCCCTATTGATCCACCCGCCAAGCGAAAAACACAGAAACCCATTTGGCAACAACCCACAACTCCTCAAGCCAAC
>JAAEMV010001015.1 GCA_024225195.1 Planctomycetaceae bacterium
CCGCCCGGTAAAGCGTTGAGCTTCGCAATCAACAGGTACGCATCGCCCATTTTGGGAGAGAATTTCACGGCTTTCTGTAATTTGCCCAGCGCCTGTGAGCGGTAAACACGCCATCGAGGATCTTGGGCGCCCGTTGCAAATATCTTTTGCCCTAACTGATCGGCCTGCTGGAAAAGAACAGACGAAGCGAGTTGCTGCGCTTGCTCGAGACTACCTTCGTCCAACCCTTTTTTAATTGCAGCTTCACAGAGCTTGACGACTTTATCCAAATCACGCGAAGACGTCGCGTCAATTTTTTGCTGAAAAGCCTGTTCCAGTTCAGCACTTCCATCCGTTTCCTGAGCAGAGCCTGGACTGCTAAGCAGCAACAACGAAAGGGCAGGCAGAGTAACTAAAAAAAATAAGACGCGTGGGACAGAGATCCGGATATTGGCTCGCATTGCAGGCTCCCGTAACAAATTGGGTAACATAAAAACCCCAGGTAAAAACAGCAGAGTGACAGACCACAAAAACAGTCCGCAGTGTCATGAACTTAGACACGTGGATTCTAGGCGATTTTGCCCTGCGGGTGAACAAGCAAACGCAGTTAAGGACCTTCCCTAGACCACTTTTCAAACTTTTTTCTGAGCTTCGTTGAGGCTCGGTATCAGAAGTCACGTAGAACTCACGCGTCCACATGGCAGACCAATTCCGCGACATTTTTTACCGTCACTATTTTGAGGTCTCAAGTCGGGAGAATTCCGTCAATCCAATTACGTCAATTTAAATCCGTCAATCATTAACGTTCAAAATTAAATTGGGCTGCAGTAAATTAGGCAGCTTCGATCTTTGGCGAGGAATAGGGACGATTACCAATAATTCCGATCGTATCGATAAGTCCGAGTTTATCGAAACTTCTTGTCTTTTAATTACGTTAGAGGACTTTTCGAGATCA
>JAAEMV010001016.1 GCA_024225195.1 Planctomycetaceae bacterium
TAATTCAGTATGGGAAATTGTTTGGGAAAGGTGCCGCTCAGGATAGAAAACGTAAACGTTCCATCTCGCTGTTTCAGCACCTGTTGCGAAGGTAAAGTCACGATCTCAAATTCGGAATTCGATGTCGATCAAGGAAAACGCAAGCGACTCGGTTGGGCAAAAACACGTCGAAGAACTGTTGAGTGAGCTCTATTACGACTCAAAACATGCTAGTGCTTACACAAGCGTAGAAAATGTGTATCGCGCAGCTCGAAAAGTATTACAAACGCTAAAACGGCGAGAGGTAGAGGAATGGTTTCGAACCCAACTCACGCCTACTATACATAAACCGACACGTGTCAGCTTTCCTCGAAACCGCGTTCTCGTATTCGACATAGATGATCAATGGCAAGCGGATCTGGTTGATATGAGCTCCAAGGCGAAGTACAACGATGGCTATACCTTCATTCTTACATGTATCGACTGCTTTTCGAAATACGCGTGGGCCATTCCGATTATGAGTAAACATGGCGTGGAAATCGTCGAATCGCTCAAGCACATATTCAGAACGAGCACTCGAAAGCCGAAACGCCTTCAAACGGATAAGGGTAAAGAGTTTTTGAATACCAAGGTGCATAGATTTCTCCAAGAGAACGAGATACAACTTTTTACCACAGAGAGCGACAAGAAAGCGAGTATTGCGGAACGATTCAACAGGACGATGAAGGGGCGCACGTACAAGTACTTCACGGCGAACAATACTTATCGCTATGTCGATGTCTTGCAGTCGCTCATCGATGGCTACAACAACTCGTATCATAGAAGCATAAAGATGAAACCGATCAACGTTCGTCCGGAGCATACGATCAAGATCCGGCAAAACTTATACGGGAAATGGACAAAAAATATTCGACGGAAGGAAAAGGTTAAGTCGGCAAAGCCTCCTTCGAAAAAGTATAAATACGCCATCGGTGATTTGGTGCGAATCACTAAAGCTCGACTCACGTTCAATCGAGGTTATCTTCCGAATTGGAGTGAGGAAATATTTGTCGTGTACAATCGCCAAAATTTTGCTGAGCCGCTGTATTACCTACGGGATTTCAACGGAGAGGAAATCAAAGGAGGGTTTTACGAAAAGGAGCTCCAGCTGGTGCACGAACCGGAAGAGTATCGAATTGAGAAGGTACTAAGAACAAAACGAGTAAACGGAAAAGTACTGAATCTTGTCAAGTGGAAAGGTTGGAGTAACGAATTTAACTCTTGGGTAGAAAACA
>JAAEMV010001017.1 GCA_024225195.1 Planctomycetaceae bacterium
GTTGAGCGATTAACCGGTGAGGTCGAAAAGACTGTCGTTTGTGTTTTAGTTCCAAAATGAGTTGAGGGTTGCTGCGAAGCCATGGATGCGATCAAAAAGCTGTGGACAGAGACGATGCAAATCCCGGAAGCTCGGTGGATTGCCATTGTTGCCGGATTGGTCATTCTGGTTGCGGTTGCCTACTATGTGCTGAAAGCGTTGAGAGAAATGGCCATCGGTGGCGAATCTGCTCCAACGGATTTCATTAGCGAATTTCAAAAATTAAGAGACGAAGGAAAGCTGGACGACGATGAATTTTCGCGTTTAGCTCATTCGATCCCGAAAGATTCCGTCAGCTCAAAAACTGAGATAAAAACAAAGCCAGAGGCCGAGCTGGGCGGCAAAGAAGAACAAGTAGAGGCGCCTGACGAGACGCCGGATTTTGAGGAAGAGCCGGAAGCTGACGATTAGCAGGCTTTTTCAGAGAATGGGATTGAGGATATATCCTTCAGTTGTTGCGGAGATGACAACTGAGTAGAAGAAATCAGATCGCTATCAGCTTGTCAAGAATTGATAGCACTTATGCTGAAGAACAAATTAGTTCGAAGTTCGCGGGCAAGGAAGCACCGTTGCTTGGTGAGGTGTAGTCACCAGGCAATGTTCGAACGTCAACTGGGATAGCAACGGTTGGACTTAGAAAAGCTTTAAGGAGTAGAAATGCCCGCAGGCAACGATTCGGGAAACCGCCGCACGAGCGGTACATCTAAAAAGAACGCGCATTGCTCGTTTTGTCGTAAAAATTATCGCGATGTTGGACCCTTGGTCGAAGGGCCAGGCGATGTCTACATTTGTGGAGATTGCATTGAACTGTGCCAGTCGATTCTGGAGCAGGAGCAACGTCGTCGAGGACCGACAAAGCAGTTATTCAACAAGATTTTGACACCGCGTGAAATCGTCGAACGAATGGATGAATACGTTATTGGCCAGGAAGGTGCGAAGAAGGTGCTGGGCGTAGCGGTTCATAATCATTACAAGCGTCTTTCGCTTGGTTGGGAAGGAAACGACGTCGAGATTGACAAGTCGAATATCATGCTTGCTGGTCCTACGGGATCGGGTAAGACTTTATTGGCTCGGACGCTCGCACGTATCTTGAATGTTCCCTTTGCAATCGGTGATGCCACGACGCTGACGGAAGCCGGCTATGTCGGTGAAGACGTCGAAAACCTTCTTTTGAAGTTGTTACATGCCGCAGATTTCGATGTGGAAGCAGCCCAACGTGGGGTGATTTACATTGACGAGATCGACAAAATTGGCAAGACAAGCAACAACGTTTCGATCACTCGAGACGTTTCAGGAGAAGGCGTGCAGCAAGCCCTTCTAAAAATGTTAGAAGGCACCGTCGCCAACGTTCCGCCTCAAGGTGGACGTAAGCATCCAGAGCAGCAGTACATTCAGATTGACACTAGTAATATTCTGTTTATCTGCGGTGGTACGTTCGTTGGAATCGACGATATTATTCGAAAGCGTCTTGGTGAGCGGACGATTGGATTCGGCTCTGGAGCCGGTTTCCGAGAGGAAGCCGATATGGCTGAAATCATGCCGCAGGTGACTAGTGATGACATTCTCGAATTTGGGCTAATCCCTGAATTAGTGGGTCGTTTACCGGTTACCACCGCGTTGGCACCATTGGGAGAAGAAGGACTTATCAAAGTTCTGACCGAACCGAAAAACGCACTCGTGCGTCAATTCGAGTCGCTTTTCCAAATGGAAGATTGCGAACTGAAGTTCACCGACGGGGCGCTGTCGAAAATTGCCGGGAAGGCGATGGAAAAAGGGACGGGAGCACGTGGATTACGCTCGATTCTCGAACAGGTCATGCTCGATATCATGTACGACCTGCCCGATCAACCGAAAGGTACCAAGATCGTGATCGATGAAAAGATCGTGAGCCGCGGTATTGATCCCCAAGCTTTTTCGATGCCTGAAACCAAGAGTGCTTAGTTAAGAGCGTTTAATTCTTAGTTAAGAGTTCTTAGTAAAGAGTGCTTAGTTGGCAATCTGAGGTTATCGGGGCCGCCCGGTGACCTCTGGTGTTGCCAGACTCTGAGTTGCACTGTCGCTGCGGTTTTTTTAATCGAACCGAGGGTGTGATTTCTGACAAGATCCGAGAGAGTGATTTAGACCCGTTCGAGTTTTTCTTTACTCCTTGAGAGACAAGATTTTCGGTACTGTCAATAAGAAGTGTTTTTGCTGATTGAAACCACGGTCGAAAGGCCGTTCACGCTGTTCCCAGCAGGCCGGTTTCAATTGTCAAAAACGATCGTCAAAGTCGCGGTTGCTATCCAAGACTTTGACGCGAATCGTCGAATTTAAAAAGCCCCGTCAGTGTTTTCGCTGACGGGGCTTTTTTTGATTTTGAGATCGCGGAGCAGTTGTCTTTCTAGGCACAGTTAGGCACGCGAATTTTTTCTTCGACGTTGGAGTCCAATCAACGCAGTTGCCCCAAACATCAGTAAGGAAGTTGGTTCTGGAACGGATGAAAAGTTACCATCGACAAGAGTGATGTCGTCGATTTCATAAGTTTGCCCACCGTTGACTTGATAGATCCGAAAGCCATCGGCAAGTTGATTGTTGTTA
>JAAEMV010001018.1 GCA_024225195.1 Planctomycetaceae bacterium
AAACGCGCCACAAAATAATGAAACCGCGGAGCCATCCACGGAATCCTCAGCGAGCGAACCGCAGTTGGAGCGGGGCACTTATGAGATCATCCAAAATCGGCTCCGCACTTACAGTGATGAACTGCGAGAGCGGCTCAATTCACTGAATTCAGAACGTCGTGAAGTTTTTGGTTCAATCCCAACCGAACTGATTTCTACGCAGCGGATTACTACGGCGCACAACTGTACGGCCCGAGACATTGTTCCGGTAGGTAGTAAATTTATCTTCGGTTACAACGTCCATATGGGCTTGAAGACCGTCACTGAAATCGAAGACGTTTTCTCAGTTTTCGAATTTTCTGATGGAACGATGCACGAGAAATCTCTCGACTTCATTCGCAAAGGAAACTTTGAACAAGAATTCTTCTCCCTTTACAAATATTACAAAGACACCAGCTTTCAAAAATTCCACTTGGAAGGGCCGCATCTTTATATGGTTTTCCAAGTCGGAAAAACCATCAACGACACAAAGTCTTTCAAGTTTCTGATTACTGAAGATGAACTCAGGTATGTTGACAATCGCAGTGATCACGAAGTTCAATTCCCGCCACAACACGATTTCAAATGGGTGCGGACCCATCGTGACCTCCACCGCGATGGAGATCATCCCCACATTTCAATCGAAGACAGAGTCTTCGTGGAGACCGTCGGTGGTGACTTAACCATCAAGATTGAGGACAACACAGAAGACGGTTCAGGGATTTATGCGGAACCAGTTGAGGATTCAGATCAGTCGCTCGACGATGCTGAAATCTTTTACTCAATTGTTGGCAATATTATTTTGCTCAAAGTCCGCCCCTTTAAAGAAGAGAAATTTCGCTATCTCGTTTTTAATGAAAAAACACAAACCGCGCGTCGACTCGACTCAATCGAGGATGCGTGTGTCTCGCTTCCCGAAGACCATGGCTTAATATTTTCTAATGGCTACTATCTGCAAACTGGATTGTACAAGACCTTTGAAAATGACATCTCAGATTTGAAATTTGAGCGCCGACTCGCCTCGAGTAACGGAGAGGATTATCTCTACGCGTTTTACAACCCGGCGTGCGGCCAATACGTCCTATTGTCCTACAACATGATTGAGCAGGAGGTCGCTACACCGATCATCTGCAACGGCTTCTCGATCTTTGAAAATGGACAACTGATTTACTTCAAGACGGATGCTTCGGCGCAAAAACACCATGCCATGCAGATTTGGCAAACGCCTTATGTCGGCGAAGATTTCCAAGTTGGCGAGCAGCAGGAATCCTATATTTATAAAATTGGGAACAAGGATATCGTGCGCGCGATGTCCGAGTGCCATGAAGTAATGAATCTGATTTCGCAGGATGATTCATACGCCAATCTGTATGTCGATTTGGTTAAAAAATCCAGTGACATAATCGACTCGTATTTCTGGCTTAATCAACCGCAGACTTTTGAACTGGCCGAACCGCTCGGTGACATTCGAGATGCAGCAACAGCTGCTGTCGATGAATTCGACAAAGTAGTCCGGGTACGCAAAAACACAGCTGAACAATTCGCTACGACCTCGACGGCGGCCAAAGACGCCTTAATTCAGGCGACCAGCAAACACTTTCAAAACATCGATGTCTTCGTTCAAGCACTCGCCGATCTCCGAACGGTTCGCGGACAGGTCATTACCTTAAAAGAACTAAAGTATGTCGATCTTGCAGCGGTAGAAGAACTAGAAACCAAGGTCGCTGAGGATTCTGAGAGGCTCTCCCTACGGTGCGTCGAGTTTCTCCTCAGAGAAGATTCTCTGGCGCCTTACGCCGAACGCGTCGCCAGACAACACGCTGATATTGGAAAGCTGAAATCCGGCGTTGCCGCAAAAGCACTCGACGAAGAAATTGCCGAGGGGGCGAAAGAGCTAGAAATGCTCATTGATATCGTCAGCAACTTAAAAATTGATGATGCCACACAACGAACGCGAATCATAGACAGCATCTCAGCCATCTATTCCAATTTGAATCAAACCCGAGCAGGTTTGAAGAAAAAATCTCAGGAATTGATGTCTGTCGAGGGTGCTGCAGAGTTCAACTCGCAACTCAAACTAATCAGCCAGGCGGTCGTCAATTATCTTGATGTTTGTGACTCACCCACACGGTGCGACGAGTATCTGACCAAAATGATGGTTCAGATTGAAGAACTCGAAGGTAAGTTCGCCGAGTTTGATGAATTCATCGTGCAACTTGCCGAAAAACGCGAGGAAATCTACGCAGCTTTCGATACGAAAAAGTTGCAAATTGTAGAAGCAAGAAACAAACGTGCCACCGCACTTATGAATGCCGCCGATCGTATCCTCAAGGGAATTCGGTCTCGCGTATCCAACTTTGCAACCGTTGAAGAGATCAATAGCTACTTCGCATCTGACTTGATGATTGACAAAGTCAGGGACATCGTCGAAAAACTCGACGTATTGGATGAATCGGTCAAAGTTGATGACATTCAAAGCCGTCTGAAAACTGTCCGTGAAGACACCGTCCGGCAGCTCCGCGATAAAAATGAGTTATTCGTCGACGGTGAAAACATCATCCAGTTCGGCAAACATAACTTCTCCGTCAACACCCAACCGCTCGACCTCACCACCGTTATCAAAGACGGTGAAATGTTCTTTCACCTTAGCGGAACCAACTTTTTTGAAAGAATTAATGACGAGCGACTCAGAGCGACTCAGGGAGTTTGGGACCAACCGGTTGTCTCAGAAAACCAAGACGTCTATCGTGCAGAATACCTCGCTTATCTAATGCTCGGCATTGCAAAAACGGGAGCCAATGCCTCGACGTCTGAGCAACAAAAACAATCCCTATTTCAGCAGTCCGATGAAGAACTTCTGACTTCGGTTCAAGAGTTCATGGCACCTCGATACGCCGAAGGTTATATCAAGGGTGTCCACGATCACGACGCGTCGCTGATTTTAAAGCAATTGCTCAACCTCGACTCACAACTTGAATTGCTTAAATACTCGAGTCCTGCGAGAGCATTGGCAAATTTATTTTGGTTCGCCCTCGAGAACGAAAACCCAACTGAACACGCAACGCTAAGTGGGAAATTCGCCAGCCTTGGATCGGCCCGAAAACTCTTTGGAGAAATCTCCGACCGACAAAAATACATTACCCAAATCGTCACTTTGATTAAAGCCACTATCCTGAAACGTGACGTTGGGGACGAGGCTGATCTTAATGAAGCAGCGAATTATCTTTTTGATCAACTTACATCTCATTCCAAACCGGTTTGCAGTGGAACTGCCAGCGAACTCGGATTGGGATTCATTGACTTCCTAGAAAAGAAAAAAGCCCACAAACAATTTGAAAGTGTTGTCTCAGACTCTAGCCTATCCGTCATCGATCGATTTCTCCTTGCGAAAGACTGGCTTGGCTCCTACGGACAGCATCTATATTCGAACACAATTGATGCGGCTAATATAAATTGGGATGACAAATATATTGACGAAGTTGCATCAACATTAGTCGACGGCACCTTTGCCAACCGCAAGGTTCTGAAGATCGACACCGTACGTGAGATTGAGGGAATCCTTGGCGACCACCGCCGCGTCGAGGCAAAAATTTACCATCTCGATTATAACGATTTCGTAAATCGACTAAGCCGTTTTCAAACCCAAACGGTTCCTGCGTTTGAAGCGTACATCCATCTAAAAAAAGAAATCATCGACGAACGTCGCTTGCAATTGCGACTAGAAGAATTCAAACCACGCGTTTTAACTTCCTTCGTTCGCAACAAACTTATCAACGACACCTACTTACCCATGGTTGGTGCGAACCTTGCAAAACAAATTGGTGTTGTTGGAGAAAACAAACGAACCGACTTGATGGGGCTTTTGCTTTTAGTCTCTCCGCCCGGTTACGGAAAAACAACGCTGATGGAATACATTGCCAACCGTCTGGGAATTACGTTTATGAAAATAAACGGACCAGCCGTTGGACATCAAGTTACTTCGCTTGATCCCAATGAAGCACCCAACGCAAGTGCACGAGAAGAAATTGAAAAACTCAATCTTGCTTTGGAAATGGGCGATAATGTAATGATCTATGTCGATGACATTCAGCATTGCAATCCGGAATTCCTCCAAAAATTCATTTCGCTGTGCGATGCGACCCGCAGGATCGAAGGTGTTTTCAATGGCCGCACGCGAACCTATGATCTTCGCGGTAGAAAAGTAGCCGTCGTCATGGCGGGCAACCCCTACACCGAAAGTGGTGAGAAATTTCAAATCCCCGACATGCTTGCTTCCAGGGCTGACACGTACAACCTTGGTGATGTCATCGGTGACAACTCCCACTCTTTCGAGTTGAGCTACCTCGAGAACTGCCTAACATCAAATTCGACATTGTCGCGACTGAATTCGCGGTCCCGGAAAGATGTTTTTTCAATCATCAAAATGGCCGAACAAGGTGGCGAACAGACGGAAACGCTGGATGGAAATTATTCAATCGAAGAAATCAACGAATTGATTCTGGTCATGCAGAAACTGCTGGTAGCCAGAAACGTAGTCCTTGATGTCAATCGAGAATACATTGACTCAGCAGCTCAAGCTGACGAATTCCGCACTGAGCCCTCGTTTAAATTACAGGGTTCTTATCGAGACATGAATAAGATCGCGGAGCAAATTGCGCCGATCATGAACGATGAAGAGTTATCAACATTGATTGATGCCCATTATCAAAACCAGGCACAAACACTAACGTCTGGCGCACAGGCAAACTTACTTAAGTTAAAGGAACTCATTGGAACTCTCGAAGGCGAAGACCTCGAACGCTGGGAAGATATCAAAAGGACATTTAAGCGAAATCTGCTACTTGGGTCAGCCAGTAATGACGGGCAATTAGGACTAGTGATTGCTCAACTCACAACCTTCAGCGAGGGACTGAATGATATTCGATCATCGCTCGACGACGGAGTGAAATTATTGACCTCGCAAAATGACGAACCCAATTCCACCGAGTTGGAGACGATGAGCCAGATCACCAATGCGGTGGGCGAACTCATCAACTTCAATAAGACCCTGTCCGACATGAAAACGATCATGAACGATGGAATCCAAACAAAATCGAGCGAGACCGCATCAACCTCCGCGCCGACTCCTCAAAAAATCCAAGTCGTTAATAAAGTTCCCAATATATTCCTCGACATTATTCGAAACCAATTCCGAGTTCTTCAGACCTGGATGGAACCGATCCTAAAATTATCAGACGCCTTCCCCGAGGCAGATGGACTGAAAGAGGCCGCTATTGCGACTCAGCAGAACTATGAGCATCTCATTGATAAAATTGGGAAAACAAAGACCGAGGTAGAAGTTGAAGTGGAATACGATGACGAGGACGAGGATTAAATAACGCCAGAAAGGCAGTGTTCAATCCCCTCCAACCACAGCCCAGCAATTAGGGCACATCCTGAGCCTTGGATACCGGTTCGATTCGCGCCCCACTCTCACCCACCAGCATGACTCCGATTAGATCACCGTCAACTTCCGACAAGACGGGAGCCCCATGCCAAACCGAACGGTCTCCATCAAAGCTGCGCAATTCCCAATTATCCTCAATCTGATCGGGCTGAATCGAAATTGAGAAATAACGCAGATCCTCAATCTCACCACTCGCACGTACGAGGAGGCACGGCTCCGGGCTCGATGGCTGGCGAATCTCCGATTCATCCAATGGCTTAGCAAATGAGTTTGCCCCACTTGTTGTGACCTGCTTTCCGAGTGACCCAATAAAAGTTAACGCCCCATCCGATTTCATGTCGGCTGTTACCTTCTGGCGCGACTCAGGAATGCCAACGATGGAAATTTCTAAAGATTCGGGGATGACTTTTTCTGATGCCATTAGCACGTCCGATGGCACGCCTATTAAACTCTGGCCTCCCAAAACGACCGACGT
>JAAEMV010001019.1 GCA_024225195.1 Planctomycetaceae bacterium
CAACGCGAAAAAGACCAACGACGGGCTGAGCAAGTTTCCATCTGCGGATGAAGCCAAGGGGTTCGCGAACCTCAACGAATTAGCGACAGTCATTTTTCTTAAAGGAGAGGCACTTCGCAAAAAAGGCGATACTGATGGCGCCCTTGCTGCCTACTACACCCTGCTCGCCGACTACAACTTTGGGCAATGTTGGGACCAAAAGGGTTGGTGGTGGCAGCCAGCTGCTGCGGCACGCGACCAGATCGAAAAACTGTCGCCGGGATCGCAAGCAGAGATTCATCTGGAAACCGCTCCGCTGAAAAAGTTGTTAAAACTGCCTGGCAAGAAGGGGATTTGTTTTACCCTCCGTGAAAAAGGCAAAGCAGGTTCATGGGAGCAGAATGTCCCAAGAACCGAAGCCGTGCAACCGTATTGGAATTATTCCTGGGGCATGGAGCGTATCGAGCAACAACCAGCCGAGATCGCTTTCATGCCGATGGTTTGGGGAGCTTGGGGGCAAAAAAATCTTCAAGCAAGTTTGAATGCTCAAGTGGTTCCAAAGATCAAGTCAGGAGATGTGCGTTGGGTGTTGGGTTTCAATGAGCCCGATAAACCAGAGCAGGCGAACATGCCTTACACAGAGGCTTTGAAATACTGGCCGATGTTGGAG
>JAAEMV010001020.1 GCA_024225195.1 Planctomycetaceae bacterium
GATCGCCTGATGGCCCCCTGGCTGAGCCACATGATCGTAGATGCCGGAATTTTCTCTCTGGGCTACCTGATCGTCCGATCGATCTTCATTTGATCGAGGCTGCAACTGTAACGACTGGTCGCTAACCGTCCCTCACCTCGGTGAACGCGAGGCAATTAAATTTGGCAACACAGCCCTGGTCAAGGTTGAATGAAAAGTGCCCGCTTTTGATTGGGAAGCGAGTAATCGAATCCACAAGTCAAGAACATTTCGTCAGATGCCGAAATCACCATCAGCTCTTTGACTTTTTCATCGCGTGCCCGCTCGACGCAGCGTTTTACCAATATCCCACCCAAGCCCTGACGTCGATAATCTGAATGGACGGCAAGGCACTGTATCTCAGCCAACTTTTTTGAGTAAATCTCAAGCGCACAGAACGCCACAATCCGTCCATCAGCAACCGCCTTAAAAGCGTGCTTCAATAAAAGTTCCAGCTCAAGCGAAGTCCGCTTTAGCAATTGACGATCGTCCAAATATGGCTCAAGAAAGGATTGCACTTCGCTAAGTTCATCCGGACAAACTGCCACAATCTCAACTTCGCTATTCCCCATAATCCACGCTCTTTTCCAATCTATTTTCCGCAACACCAATGGCGAATCATCTTGGCATACATATCGGTGCCAAGAGAAAGTTGCTCCAATGAAATCCATTCGTTTACGGTATGAGCCTGTTCGATACTTCCCGGACCGAAAACAATTTTATCCTCTATCTCGGAAAACACCCCACCATCCGTTCCATAGGAAACGGTTTTCGATTTTGGGCGGTGAGCCAGTTTCAACGAATCTTGCACAAAATCTGAACCGGGACTCGCAAAGAAAGTCTTGCCCCAGTGGTTGATTCGGACTTTAACGTCATGCCGCTCACCAGCCTGACGAACTCTCGTTAACAGGGGTTCGACATCGATCCCCGGCATCGGACGAAGATACATTCGGCAAACCGTCTTGCCAGCGGTAACATTCAATGCGGGGGAATCGTCTTTAATATTAATATTCCAGCTAAGCGTTGGCGGATCGAACATGTCATTCTGCCACTTTAATTCAGTTTCCACTTCGTCATGGATCGCTTTCATCTCCTGCAAAAATGGAATCATACTCAGATTTGCACTCACATTTTTTCGGCTACTCGAATGGCCGGCTACCCCCTTTGACGTCGCTTTAATTTCCACCGAACCTTTGTGAGCATGCACCACCTCTAAATTTGTCGGCTCTCCAATGATCCCCTTCGTCCCGTTTTCGACTATCTCGCGATAGAGCTGGCTCTCCTCAACTACACAACGCGCTCCATGGAATCCGACTTCTTCATCCGCCGTAACGACAAAATAAAGTGGAGCATTTAAATCGTCCCAGGCAACCGTTTGAGCCGCTGTCAGCATGCAGGAGATGGAACCTTTCATGTCGCAGCTACCCCGTCCATAAAGACGTTCCCGGGCAACCGCAGGCTCGAACGGTCCGAACTTAGGACTGAACCATTTCTCCGCGGGGACAACGTCGGAATGACTGAAATAGGCCAAACCTCCAACACCGGCCCCTTTTTTGGCCACAAGATTGACTTTCAAAGCGTTGTTCTTGTCTCGGTATTCAGTCTTTTCAACCACAAAACCATGCTTCGTGAGCTTCATCTCAAGGTATTTACTGATTAGGGCATTCGACAAATGACTAGTCGAATCGAAACTAACTAATCGCTTGGCGTATCGGAGTGCTTTCACGTTAGACTCGTACTAGAGAAAGAGGGAGGAGGTGGGACGTCTGCCAAAAATAAACAACGCTTCCGTTCAATCCGGCAACACAATTATATACAAAACGCCTGCCGTTCGATGCAAAATCCTCTATGATTAAGTTCCGGAATCAAAAGTTTTAAGACATTCGGTCGCTCACAATCATTCCGCCTGTAAAAAATTCAGGTTAGCCAAAAGATTCCGGATGGAAAAACCACTTTTGCTCAAACAGTTCGCCGGATACGGTTCACCTAAATGCAGTCCCCGCGCCTGCGACACGCCTAACTTAATTCACTCTTCCCCCGCAATCACGCTGACGCCATGGCCTCCGATAACATCCATTTTGTGACCGGCCGACTTGCTGAACCAGCGCTGCGTCATTTACTTCCCGAACTCTCTAAAAAAGTTGGCTTTGACTACTCAATCCAAGTGATGCCAATAACGGTCGCTGCCTTGATGACCCCAAGTTGGATTGCAGCGCGGATCAAAATCCCCCATCAGGCAACCAAGATCATTGTTCCCGGACATTGCAATGGTGACCTTTCGCCCCTCAAAGCGAAAACTGATTTACCAATCGAACAAGGGCCAAAAGATCTCCGCCGCCTTGCCGAACATTTTGGACAAACCGCGGACCGCTCGGATTACGGCAATTGGGATATAGAGATCATTGCTGAGATCAATCATGCCCCTCGGCTATCCATTGAACAGATCGTGCGAACTGCCAATCATTTAAAAAAGGACGGGGCAACTTTGATCGATGTCGGCTGCGAGCCGAATTCGACTTGGAATTCGGTTGGCCAGTGCGTCGCCGCATTGCAGTCGGAGGGACACCGCTGTTCGATCGACAGCTTGAATCCATTGGAAATCGCACCGGCAGTTGAAGCCGGCGCCGAACTGGTGCTTTCCGTCAATTCCTCTAATCGCCAACATGCTGCCCAGTGGAACTGTGAAGTCGTGGTCATCCCCGATAACATTCGAGACATCCATTCCATGGAAGACACCATGGAATTGCTAGACCAGCAAAATGTTCCCTTTCGAATCGACCCAATCCTCGAACCAATTGGTTTAGGCTTTACACAAAGCCTCGAAAGATACATGCAAGCTCGACGCCGCTGGCCCCATGTCGAAATGATGATGGGAATCGGCAACATCACTGAATTGACGGATGTTGACTCCGCTGGAATCAACGTTCTCTTGTTGGCGATTTGCCAAGAGTTAAAAATTCGCAGTATCCTCACAACGCAAGTTATTAACTGGGCACGAACCAGCGTCAAAGAATGTGATCTTGCCCGCCGACTCGTTCATTATGCTGTGAATCAGTCGATTCCACCAAAGCATCTAACCGATCAATTGGTTCTCCTGCGAGATGAAAAATTATTTCAATTCGGAGCCGAACAAATTGAAGAGTTGGCATCGCAAATCAAGGATAACAATTACCGCATCATTTCCGAGGCTGATGAAATTCACTTACTTGGCAGCCGACAGCATTTTCATGACGCAGATCCTTTTTTAGTTTTTGACCAACTCATGGCCTCCGCTCCGACCAATGTTGACCCGTCGCATGCCTTTTACCTCGGCTATGAAATGTGCAAAGCGATGACTGCGATGCAACTGGGCAAACAATACACGCAAGATGAAGCGCTTGACTGGGGCTTTCTTACGCAACCGGAAACGGATCGCCACCGACTTAAGAAAAAACGGACTGATCGATTAAAACCCACCCCGCCAAAATCCGACCTGTAAAATCCAAACGTAGAAAACCAGCCCTTAAAAAGGCGAGCCCCCATTCTCAAGTAACTTGATTACCTATTCTGAGGCTATATTTTCAATGAGTAATTCCGAGGACGATTCCATCTCCTCTGTTAAATCGCAAAGTAACAAACCGCAAACTGACAAACCGCAAACTGACAAACCGCAAACTGACAAACCACAAAAGGTCGATGAAAGCCGTTTGACGACCGCTTTTCACGAAGCGGGACACGCAGTGATGGCCCAAATCGTTGGCCGTCCAATTGAAAAGGTATCGATTTCGCCAGCTCACCTCCAAGCTGGAGGCATGCGATTGGGCGTCTGCAAATTACAGAAAGGAAGAAAAAAATCGTCCAAAGATGCTTTGGAAGATGAAGTCATGATTCTATTTGCCGGCATGGTTGCGGAATCTTATCTGACCGGTGAATATTGTCGCCAAGGGGCAGGGCAGGACCTCCGAATGATTCGCCGGCTTCTTTTGAATCGTGGAGGAAGTGAAAGAAGCCTGCAAAAATTGGAAAAAAGAATCCTTGAAAAGACGGAACACATCCTCGACGATCAAGCCCATCTAAAGGCAATTCGTAAAATAGCGGAAAAACTGGTTGAAAATGAATCGGTCAGCGGTCGAAGTGTCCGGCACCTGCTGGATGAGTCAATTGCAAGCGAGTCGTAAATCACCCTCTTGCCTTTTAAGAGTGACTTAACACTAATGGGATTCAGGCGTCGCTACCCACCAACCCGGAACCATTAAATTGACTTTTGAGCCTCTCGTAAAAGAACTTGTCCCCGCACCTTCGGTCGACACTTGCACAGCGAAATTAGCATCGCTGCCGGGTTGCCTGCTTCTCGATAGTTCGATGAAAATCCTTAACGGTGGCGACCAACCGCTAGGCCGCTATTCGTTTTTAATGGCCGACCCATTCCAAACCATTCAGATTCCGTTAGGGAGTGAGCAACCGTTTACTGAAATCGGGCGATTACTCGACCAATTCACTTCACCGACAATTCCAGACCTACCGCCCATGCAGGGTGGCCTCGCGGGATTCTTCAGTTACGACCTAAACCAATCGATCGAAAAAATTGATCCGGTAGCTCACAATGAGTTTCAACTTCCCGCCATTGTTTTGGCCGCTTATGATTTGGTTATCGCGTGGGACCACCAGCTAAATCGCACCTGGATGATTTCCCATGGTTTTCCTGAGACCAGCCCGGAAGACCAAGAGAAACGTGCCCGATCGCGTATTGAGTTTTTCAGCAATGTTCTTGAGAGCGAGGAAGTCAGTCATTCCAACAATGACCAACCCCATCTCTCAGAGGATTTGGCGTTAGAGGTTTCGAACGCACTTAATGTTGATGGGCCGACTGATCTGAAAAGTAATTTCTCAAAGCAACACTATATCGATACCGTTCAACGCTGCATCGACTATATCTTCGCCGGGGACGTGTTTCAAATCAATCTATCGCAGCGATTATTACATCCCTCCAACTGCGATTCACTGGAACTGTACCGGCGTCTGAAAACTTGTAATCCAAGTCCATTCGGTGGCTATTTCGATATCAGCGGAATTACTAACTGCCCCGCTCAGATAATAAGCGCATCCCCTGAACGTCTGTGCTCAGTCAGGGACCGGATTGTGGAAACGCGTCCTATCAAAGGAACTCGTCGACGCACGGGACACCCGATGGTAGACATCCAAGCTCGGGAAGAACTACTTGCTTCAGAAAAAGACCGTGCCGAAAATACAATGATCGTCGATTTGATGCGGAATGACCTTTCGATTGTCTGCGAATCGGATTCGGTTCGCGTTGGCCAGTTATGTGAATTGGAAGAATACCAAAGCGTCCTTCACTTGGTCTCATCGGTTGAGGGAAAACTTAAACCCTCAAAGAACCTGATCGACTTGGTGGCTGCCATTTTCCCCGGCGGTTCTATAACCGGCGCTCCCAAAGTCCGCGCGATGGAGATCATCTCCGAACTGGAACCCTGTGCCCGAGGAGCCTACTGCGGCTCAATGGGGTATTTAGGCTTTGACGGAAGCGCCGATCTCAACATTCTGATTCGAACGATCACGGCGTCACAAGGATGGTGGCAAATCCCCGTTGGCGGAGGCATTGTCAGCCACTCAGTCCCGCAAAAAGAATACGAAGAAACCTGGACCAAAGCCGCAGGCATGCTCCGAGCCGTTACAATGGATCAGGCACCTGCTTAAATTCTTCGTATCCTTTACGCCGCGAACTGCCCCGTAACTCAGCTTCAAGATTCGTATTCCATGATCCTCGTTATTGATAATTACGACAGCTTTGTCCACAACTTAGCTCGGCATTTCCATCAATTAAATTGTCAAACGGAAGTCATTCGTAACGATAAAATTAGCACCCAAGATATTGAGCACATGTCTCCTGACGCAATCGTGCTCTCTCCCGGGCCATGCACCCCCGACGAAGCGGGATGTTCGCTTGAGATCGTGAAAAATTTTCATCATCGGATTCCGATGCTCGGCATTTGCCTCGGGCACCAAACCATCGTGAAGGCACTCGGCGGACAAGTCGTCATGGCAAACGAACCTGTCCATGGACGACAAAGTCGAGTGACCCATACAGGCTCTCCAATGTTTCTCGGAATCTCAGAAGAGTTTAATGCCGGCCGCTACCATTCACTCGTCGCTCAAATCCCCAATCTCCCCGAACAACTCGTGGTCAGCGCGCGTTCCGATGACGGTACCATCATGGCAGTTGAACATAAAACCCATCCAGTTGTGGGCCTTCAATTTCACCCTGAATCCATCCTCACCGACTGCGGCTACAGATTACTGTACAACTTCCTTTCACTCGCCCAACTGGCAAGTTCTGAATCGTCAGATGCGTTTGCCAAACTTTGCGAATCCAATAAACTCAAAGACCTTTTACCTTCTACAACGATTCGGTCTGATCGACTTTCTACTGCTATTGCGGACGAACCTTCTCGTGGAGGAACCTCGGCATGATTTTGGAATCAATCGTAACGACGATCAACGAAGATGGATCGGTCAATGTTTCCCCGATGGGACCGACGGTTCATAGCAACTTGCAAAATTTTGAACTGCGGCCATTTAATACCAGTCGAACATTCGCCAATTTAAAACGAACTCGATCGGGGGTTGTACATGTCACCGATGACGTGGGGCTGATTGCTCAATCTGCGATTGGAAAACTAATCCCATTACCGGAATTTTTCCCAGCCGAAAAAGTTACCGGGCAAGTCATTGCCAACACCTGTCGATGGTATGAATTCCAAGTTGAGTACATCGATGAAAACAGCGCCAGAACCAATATTAATTGCAAGACATTACATACCGGCCGAATCCGGGATTTTTGGGGATTTAACCGGGCGAAACATGCCGTGATTGAAGCAGCAATTCTGGCAACAAGACTCGACTTCTTACCCCGTGAAGAAATTCAGGAACAATTCCAGCGATTGGAAACGATCGTCTCCAAGACAGGATCGGCACAAGAATCGAAGGCTTTCCAATTACTAAGCGAACACGTTGGTCACCAAACGGGAGAAAACCCAAGTGCTTGACCAACTCACTGTCTCCGCTCCATCTCGCCTGCATTTTGGGCTTTTTTCTGTTGGGAAAAACGTAAAAAGAAGGTTTGGCGGTGCAGGCCTAATGATCGACCAACCGCGAACGGAAATCGAAATCTCCAGAGCTTCCCAATTCGAAATCCTTCCACATCGCGATGCCGCTGCTTGCCAGAAAGCGGTCACGGCTTGGTTTGATTCGTTAAAAGTTACACTCAAAAACGATTTTTCGATCGATCAACTTACCGAACTCCCACTGAAAATTCGTATCAAAGCGACGCCACCGCGTCACGCAGGATTTGGCTCAGGCACCCAGTTGGCTCTCGCCGCAGCCTTCGCAGTTAACTCATTCCTCGAACTGCCGGTTCCAAAACCAGAAGAGATCGCGGTTTCTATTGGACGAGGCAAACGGTCAGCGATTGGGTCGCATGGATTTTTTCAAGGTGGATTTCTCGTTGACCGAGGCAAACTGACGACCGATTTGTTGGCACCGCTGGATTTCCAAGTCGATTTCCCCGCGGATTGGAGGATTGTCACGATCACGTCTTTGAAAGGCCTCGGACTATCCGGAAACCAAGAACTCGACGCATTTTCCAAACTGCCGCAGACAACGCAGAACGAACGCCAAGAGATGATTGAGATTGTACGCAACCAAGTTTTACCTGGATTATTAAACACAGATCTCGATGCATTCGGCGATGGTATTTTTGAATTCGGGCGCAGAAGTGGGATGATGTTTGAGCAAATTCAAAATGGCCCGTATTATGGAGCCGAAGCTGAAACGCTTGTCAACAAAATCCGCAAACTAGGCATCCGTGGTGTTGGCCAAAGTTCGTGGGGTCCTTGTATTTTCGCCGTTCTCAACAACGATAGTGAGGCGGATGATTTGATTCGTTGGCTAGATTTGAACCATGAAGCCCCACTTTCAATAAATAAGTGTCGAGCCGACAATCAGGGCGTGCGTGTCGAGGGAGTGAGCGGCCTTCCAACATCAGACAGTTTGATACCGTAAGTCTACTTCGTTTTCCCTCAAATTGTTTCTCCGCCAACTAAATAAACACATCATTGAAGCCGATCTCCCAATCACTTAGTCCAGTCAACTTTATTCAGCCTTAACCCGTTGTGAATTACCATGCCCACCCTTGGTGTAAATATTGACCACGTAGCCACAGTTCGCCAGGCAAGACGAACCACCGAACCCGATCCAGTCTGGGCGGCCGCGATGGCAGAACTAGGGGGCGCTGATCAAATCACAGTGCACCTTCGCGAAGACCGACGTCACATTCAGGATCGCGACGTTCGCGTCCTTCGAGACACAGTTAACGTCAGACTCAACATGGAGTGCGCCTGCGTTCCTGAAATGCTGGATATTTCTTGCCGCCTAGTCCCTCATCAGGTTTGTCTCGTGCCAGAAAAACGAGAAGAGGTCACCACCGAGGGGGGACTCGATGTGATCACCAACCGCTCTAGAATTGAAGACGCAATTAAACAGTTGCATGATGCCGGAATTATCGTCAGCCTGTTTATTGATCCTTCCGAGGATCAGATTCGGTTGGCCAGCGAGATTGGTGCCGACGCCGTTGAACTTCACACGGGCACCTACGCTGAATCAGATCTTGGCGCCACCCGCGCCGCACAGGTTCAATTATTAACCGACGGTTGCCAACTGGGGGGCGAATTAGGCCTGCAAATCCACGCCGGCCACGGCCTTACCTATTCAAATGTTGTCCCCATCGCCCAAATCCCCGGCATGGAAGAATTAAACATTGGTCACAGCATCGTTTCACGGGCCCTCTTTGTCGGATTCGAACAGGCGGTCCGTGAGATGAAACGGCTTTGCGATACAGCCAGCCGTTAATCAACAGGGTTCAGAAAATTATTTCCCGGCGAACGCTGGAAAATTACGGAGCGAAACCCTATCATTTGCGTTCGCGCTGCGTTTCAGAAATAGTCAAAAGAGAAATTGGGAGTCGAGCACTATGTCGCGTAAAGGATCTGATTTTGCCGGATTGGCAGTTGCCATTGTAACCCCTTTCAAGGACGGCAAACTTGATATGGATCGCCTGAAAGAACAGGTCGAATTCCAAATCGAATCGGGCACCAACTGCCTCGTTCCCTGCGGAACCACAGGTGAGTCTCCGACACTTTCTCACCCTGAACACGAACGCGTTATTTCCGAGACGATTCAAATCGCCGCAGGACGCATCAAGGTGATGGCTGGTACCGGATCGAATAGCACCGACGAAGCGATCAGTTTGACAAAATGGGCTGCCAAAGAAGGTGCCGACGCAACCCTCCAAGTCGCCCCGTATTACAATAAGCCAACGCAGGAAGGACTGTTTCAGCACTACAAAGCGATTGCGGAAGCAATTGAAATCCCAATCTGTGTTTACAACATCCCCGGTCGTACTGGGAAAAACATCGAACCAGAAACGATTGCAAGGATCGCAGAGTTCGACAATGTTACCATGGTAAAAGAAGCAACTGGCTCACTCGATCAGGCATCTCAAATTCTTGCTCTGACGGATCTGACAGTTCTCAGTGGAGATGACAGCCTGACACTGCCGTTACTTTCCATCGGAGCAGAAGGAGTCGTATCGGTCGTCGGTAACATGATTCCCGGAGACATGATCGCTTTGGTTAAAGCTTACATGGATGGCGAGACCCTCGAAGCGCAACGTCTTCACCACAAACTTTTCCCACTTTGCCGCGACATGCTGGGACTGGCAACCAATCCAATCCCCCTCAAAGCTGCAATGGCGGAAATGGGGAAAGACTCAGGGGAGCTACGCCTTCCAATGACCGACCTTGATGCTGATCAGTTAGCATCTCTCCGAAAAACTCTCGCCGCATACGGAATTGGCGCAGTTGCGGTTTGATAGCCTGACTCACAATCCACATTCCAATAGCTTAACGACGCTATTGAGTGGGATTTTGTCAAAATTAGTAACTTCAATTTGCTGGAGAGTAGAAACATGAGCATGAGTCGCCGGAAATTCATTCAAAACTCAGCATGTCTCTCTGCGACCGGTGCGATTGCCTGCTCGCCTAATACTTCCGCCGGGGCTGGCTTTGTTGGACGCGAAAAAATTGAGAAACCTCTGTTCATAGCGACTTGGCCGTTCGGCAGATTTTCCTGTGAGGCTGCGGTCAAAATTGCTAACGAATCCGGTTCAATGCTCGACGCGATCGAAAAAGGAATTTGGGTTACGGAAAACGATGTTAAAAATGCCTCGGTTGGTGTGGGCGGAATCCCCAACGCGAATGGACAGGTTGAACTCGATGCCTGCATCATGTCGGGACCAGATCATAACGCTGGCAGTGTTGCCGGCATCCAGGACATTCTTCACCCAATTTCCGTTGCCAGGCTCGTAATGGAATCGACTCCTCACGTAATGCTCGTGGGGGAGGGTGCGAAGCAGTTCGCAATCGAAAACGGGCACCCCGAAACCAATTTGCTTACCGCACAGCAAAAATCAAATTGGGAAAATTGGCAACGCGAACAACTTAAGAAGTCAAAACAAAGCCAACCCAAAATCGATGAGGAGCACCACGACACCATCGCCATGCTGGGATTGGACGCCCAAGGCAATCTTTATGGCGGTTGTTCTACGAGCGGATGGGGTTATAAGATCCCCGGAAGAGTTGGAGACTCCCCGATCATTGGGAGTGGACTTTATGTTGACAATCAGGGTGGAGCAGCAGGAGCGACGGGGCTTGGCGAAAATGTCATGCGGCATTGCGGTTCATTTCTAGTCGTCGAAATGATGCGACAGGGAGCTCAACCAACTGAAGCTTGTGAAATGGCCGTCAATCGAATCGCTGAGCTCGATCCAAAGAATCTTGGAAATCTCGATATCAATTTCATTGCCCTCAACAAAGAAGGGCAATACGGTGCTGCCGGAACGAGCAAAGGGTTCAAATTCTCTGTCTCATCTTCGGCAGGAAGCCAGGTACTTGATGCCAAAGCGATGTCCGAGAAAACGATTGGTCCAGAAGGCGGCAATCGAAAGTAGAAGACTCACTCTTCGTCAGAATTGCCACGTTTGAGTAAACCGGCGCTGGTCTTGTAAATTCGCTCGCGCCGCGTTTGGGACAGTTCGGAGTTCTCACTTTGCTGCATCTGAAGGTCGTTGAACATTGCCAAAGTAAAGCAACATTTTAATTCGTCCATCCGAAACTGAATGTATTGGGAATCACCCTCCGGCAGGATACCCAATATAAAATTCCCCATGACTTCGGGAGTCGGAACCCCAATTTGATTCCGACGCCAAATTTCCCCAAGCGTGTGGATTCCCGCATCGCGACGCCCATTAATCATGGCCAAACGACTAAGTAAATCCTTATCATTCGCCAAAGCATCCTCAATCTCAGTTGCCCGATCCGAGTCCAGTGACTCGTCGAGATAGGCTTCTAAATCGGCATCTGTAAATTGCGGTTTCACGGGTCTTCGTTTCAAATCAAAAAATGCTTCGTCGATAAAGTTTGACGTCGGATTTAATCCCGACTAAACCGTTTCCAATTTCTCGACAGTGATTCTCAGCCCGCCATGATAAAACAACCTAGGTTGGTCAGCAATTGAACAACCATAAAATAAACACCACAAATCCGATAGAAATCCAAATATCACCCGCGAAATTGCCTGCTACCGGTTAAAAATTCCGCAAAACCCAGTACCATTTAAACAGTAATTAAACTTCCTAAAAATCAAGCCAACATGAATCAGCACCTTTTTCAAAATCGAGTAATGATCTTTCATTTGATTCTAATGTCATTGCTTGCGATTAACTCAGTGACCTTCGCGTTTCAAATTCCTGAAAAAATTGAACAGAAAACCTCTCTTCAATCAGATCAGCAAATCGCCAGAGGAATTGTTTTTTGCGACCTCAACAACGATGGAAAATTTAACGCTGGAGATTCCGCTTTTGTTGGCATCAAGGTTTCTAACGGAACGGACATTGTAAAAACGGATCGCAGCGGGCGGTACGAAATTCCGATCAGCGACGGCGGCTGTGTGTTCGTTATTAAACCCACCGGCTATCGCACGCCGGTTAATCAAAATCAACTCCCAAAATTCTACTACCTTCATAAACCTAAAGGTTCACCCAAGCTTAAGTTCAAAGGTTCGCCACCCTCTGGCCCACTGCCCAAGTCAATCGACTTCCCTTTGTATCGTGAGAACGAGCCAGAAGATTTTAAGATTTTACTCTTTGGTGATCCACAACCTAGAAACAACAAAGAAGTCGACTATATCAGCCACGATATCGTTGAAGAATTGATTGGCGACAAAAGTGCTTTCGGTGTCACCTTGGGCGATATTGCATTCGACAATCTCAACACGTTTAAAACACTCAATCAGTCAATCGCGATGATCGGCATCCCTTGGTACAACGTCATTGGGAACCATGACATTAACAAGGACGCGAAAAGCCGAACTGAGATCAACGAGACCTTTGAAGAAACTTACGGCCCGTCTTATTACTCATTTGATTACGGCCAGGTGCATTTCGTCGTGTTAGACAACATTGACTGGGCAGCTCCCACGGAGAAAAACCAACGGTATCGTTACGAGCCAAGATTTGGGAAACAACAGCTTGAATTTCTAAAAAAAGATCTTGCGATGATTCCACAATCACAGATGTTGGTCGTGATGATGCACGTTCCAATCATCTCGGTGAAGGATAAATCCGAATTCTTTGACCTGATAAAAAACCGCCCCTATTGTGTTTCCGTCTCTGGGCACACCCACGATCACCGACATCTTTTTCTTGGAAAAAAAGAAGGATTTCACGGAAAGAATAAACACCACCACATCGTCAACGTTACTGTCAGCGGCAGCTGGTGGTCGGGATCGTTAGGTGACAACCAAGTGCCTCATTCGACAATGGCCGACGGAGCTCCTAATGGGTACTCGATCATGTCGTTTGACCGAGACGGCTACAAACTGGATTTCAAGGCCGCGGGGAAACCGGCAAGCGAACAACTTAGAGTTCATCTCCCTTCGAATGTTTATACAAAGAAAACCGAAGAAGTTCCAATTTGGGTCAATGTCTATAACGGCTCGGAAGAATCCAAGGTTGAATACCGCATTGACCGAAAAGAGAATTGGATTGAACTGACGAAGACAATCGAACCGGACCCGTACTTTATTGAATTATCCAAGCGAGACGAGGCTGTTGATCCCAGTCTTCCCAAACCAAAGAATTCATATCATTTGTGGAAGGGAACTCTTCCTGCTGGAATTGCTCCCGGATCGCACCTCATCGAAGTTAAAACGACCGACCGCCATGGACGTGTTTACATCGCTCATCGCAGTCTTCGAGTGACGGGAAAACCGATTGAAAAATAATTGAATGCACAAGTTCTAACGCTCCACGCTTGATTAACTCCTCGCAAATTGAGAGCGCCTTTTGTTTCCTGATCGTTATCGGTAATTTTAGTTTTCGGTACAAAAGCAGGTCGCTACAACAGCGTAGCAATAATTTTCACTTTTTAAATTAGCGAGTAGTTAGTTGTCCCCCACGTCCTTACCTCCGAGAGATAACGTGAATTTAAGCGATAAAGTGTCCCCAGAAGTCGACTTGCTCGCCATTCAGTCAGCTGTTCGCACGATCCTCAAAGCCGTTGGTGAGGATCCGGATCGGCCCGGCTTAGAAGAAACGCCTCGCCGAGTTGCAAGCATGTATGCCGAAATGTTCTCTGGATTGCATCTTGATCCCGCCCGTCATTTGTCGGTCACCTTCCCCGAACAATACGACGAGATGGTTCTCATCCGTGACATACAATTCACAAGCATGTGTGAACACCATCTACTCCCGTTTAATGGCGTTGCCCATGTTGCTTACATCCCCGATGGCAAAGTTACGGGATTAAGTAAGATCGCGAGGGTCGTCGAAGAAGTCTCTCATCGCCCTCAAGTTCAGGAGCGAATGACACAAACGATCGCAGAACTTGTGAGCGATCACCTCAAAACATCCGGCGTGGCCGTTGTAATCAGCGCTGAACATTCTTGCATGTCCATCCGCGGCATTAGAAAACCGGGTAGCAGTACCGTCACTAGCGCCCTTCGTGGGGAGTTCAAAACCAATCAATCGACGCGAGCAGAATTCATGTCGTTGATCGCCAGCAAACCCTGACACACCCCGTACGCATTTCCAAAACCGTTTCCATTACGCTACGAAGTCTCGCTTACCGACGGTGTGTTTAGGTCACTTATCCAGGACACGCTATCGAGCAACCAGCGAACTCAACGAAAGCTGCCTTACCCGTTGAGATGGTTGCCCATTCCGGAGAAGTAATTTAGCACGGCTAATTCGCAAATATCCTTTGAGAACAGGTTTGGTTTTCGGTGAAACTCACAGAAATCTCGACACTGATTGAGGATATCGAGAACGTGACAGAACCGAAAAGAACGCCCGGGGCGTTTGTAGTGATATTCAATCAAGTGATCGAGAACGCCGTACTCCACCTGAAAATTCATCCTCGACATTTCGCGTTTAAACAAATTTCGAAACTGCGTTTCCGTAGGATCGAAGACTTCCACCTTGTAGGGAATTCGGCGTAGAAAAGCTTCGTCGCACAGCGAAGTTGGTTCGAGATTAGTTGAGAAGATCAACAACTGCTCGAACGGTAATGAAATTTGCCGACCCGAAGGTAGATTGACAAAATCACTGCCAGATTCCATCGGAACAATCCAGCGATTCAACAATTCCCGGGTAGAAATTTGCTGCCTCCCAAAATCATCAACGACAAGACAACCACAATTACTTTTGACGTGAATCGGAGCCTCAATGATTCCTGTCACCGCACTTAGAGTCGCTTCTAGATGCTTCATCTCAAGCTCACCGCCAACGATGATTGTCGGTCTTTCAATCCTAACCCATCTCTGGTCAATCCCTTGCTCTACTAGCACACCCGAGGTAGCAGGAAGTGGTGCTGCAACATGAACACTCGGATCAAAAACCCGAATCACCTCTCCACCAACAGTCAATGAACGTGGAATCCAAATATGCTCACTCAACGCTCGAATCGCACGAGTCGCGATACTGGTTTTTCCGTTTCCTGGCGCACCAAATAGAAACATACTCTTGCCGGAATTGATCGCTTGGCCGAGTTGACTAATTTGAAGATCCGTCACCTCTAGATCATTCAAAGCCTCCGCGACAGCTTCAAACGTAGGTTTTAAGTTCTTTACCGATTGCCGTAAAATTGATTTCCGGTAATCCACCAGAGTGACTGGAGCAGATCCGCAATAGGTACTTCGCGATAAATGAATTCGAGCCTGCTCAACCCCTTTAGGTGACAACTCGTATTCATAGTCGGCAACGCCAGAAGAACTCTTATGCCCAATGAGCATGTCGGATTTCAGCGATTCTAGTACGGGTATGATCAACCCGTAGGGAACTCGAATCTGATTGGCGATACGTCCGCCAGACTGATTGCCGTGAAGAAATAAAAACTTCAGGACGAGTGGAAAAAGATCATTCCGGTGGAGCCCCGCTTCTAAAAGACTGTTGGGTTGGCGTGGAACAAAATCATTACTTCCTGTTGGTTCAAAATTTTCCGGGTGCGGAATACCCCCGCCTGTTTGGAAATTAATTTCCCCGCCGCCCGAACCTGTTTGAGTTTGCATAATCGTTCCGTAATCTGACCTGATGACTTATTTTATCGACACCAAAGGGACTCGATTGACCTCGCGAATCTAAAAACACTGCAAAAAAAAGCCCACCAATCCTCACAACCCTAAATACCCATTTGATTTGAATCCCCCCGGTTGATTTGTAAGCTACGCTCTCTCAACCTCTTAAAATTCGGCAGGAGGTGGCCAGCGGTACCGTCCTCTCATTGATCGCATTACTAGGCAAATCAAACTGTAAATCCCAATTATAAAACTCAGGTTCAGCCTCACTGCGGCGACCTGTTTTCGTTATACGACGATGATCCACGTTAGAAATCTCCAAAAAACCTATAAAGACATCCAATCGGGCCAATTCACAGCTCTCGCTGGAATCAGCTTCGATGCGATGCCCGGGCAAATCTATGGCTTGCTTGGGCCAAACGGCGCTGGCAAAACAACCGCGTTAAGAATCCTCAGCACCGTTCTCAAACCGTCAGAAGGTTCTGCCATTGTGAATGGATTCAACGTGACGGAACAACCGGAACAGGTCAGACGCCAGATTGGATTCGTCTCTTGCAACACAGCGATTTATGACCGCATGACCTCGTGGGAACTAGTCCAGTACTTTGGACAGCTTTACGGGATGCCGCTGGATCGTTTGCATTCCAAAATGAATGCTCTGTTCGATCGGTTTCAGATGAACGAAATCCGAGATGTACTCTGCAGCAAAATGTCGACCGGCATGAAGCAGAAAGTCTCCATCGTCAGAGCAATGATCCACAACCCGCCCGTTCTGATTTTTGACGAAGCCACTTCCGGACTCGACATTTTAGTCGCGAGGGAAGTCTTAAAAACAGTTGAGCAGCTACGAGATCAGGGGAAGTGTATTGTCTTTTCCTCGCACATCATGAGCGAAGTCAAGCGACTTTGCGATCGCGTTGCGATCATGAACCGGGGCGTCATTCTTGCTGAGGGAACACCGACCTACCTTGCTGAAAAGCACGAAGAAAACGATATGGAAGAGTTGTTCTACCAATTGATCTCTCGGTCGGAAGCGCAGCTCGAATCTGAAAAAAATGCCGCAGCAGCCCCTCCCAGACTTGCGTCGCCTCTGACGAACTAAAAAAGCCGTAAACACGAAAAGCCGTAAACGCGAAAAGCCATAAACGTGAAAAACCGTAAAGAAACCCCACAATGAACTGGCCCACAATTAAGCTCATCTTTCGGCGAGAACTTCGCGATCAACTGCGTGATCGACGAACGTTGTTCACCGTTGCGATCATGCCAATGTTGCTTTATCCCCTGATGGGAATGGCAATGATGCAAGTCGCACAATTCATGCGTGAGTCACCTTCGAGAGTATGGATCGTTGGTGAGGAGAAACTGCCTGCCAGCCCGCCTCTCATTGTGGGTGGGAAATTCAACCCAACTTTTGGCATGGCAGAGAGTCAGCTAATCGAATTAATCGGCTCCACCGCCGGCGATGGGCACTTTGAATCCCTGATTAAATCAGCCACCAGCTCTACGGATGACAGTGCAAGCGTCGAGGAAATACTTCGACAAGAAATGCAAAAACGAAAAATGGACTTGGCGATTTTCATCCCCAATCAAATCCACATTCCCGAGCGACCGAAATCCAACATCGAGACCGCCTCTCAAGATTCCACATCCCCCCCTGCAACCCAAGTCTTTGTCCTGACCGATTCAGCAATTGACAAATCAAGAATCGCCAGTGAAAGAGTAAATCGGATTCTCAATCAATGGTCGAAAGAGTTTTCCAAAGAAACCCTGGTAGCCAACGAGATCCCGACCTCCATGATTCAGGGGGTCGTATTTACCACCGGTGATGTTGCCAACAAGACTGGCAAGCAGGCTGCTGCCTGGTCAAAAATCCTACCCTTTATCATTATGATCTGGTCCTTAACAGGTGCTTTTTATCCAGCCATTGACTTGTGCGCGGGTGAGAAAGAAAGAGGGACTTTTGAAACTCTCTTAAGCAGCCCTGCGGCACGTTCTGAAATTGCTTTTGGAAAACTGCTGACCGTCATGACGTTCAGTATGGCGACATCATTTTTAAATCTACTGAGTATGGGATTCACAGGCATCTTTGTTTTAACCAAACTTAGCAGTGGCATGGGTGCTGGTGGTGCTTTGCCAATCGGTATTCCTCCGCTCGCAAGTATTGGCTGGCTCTTGCTGGCCTTAATCCCCATTTCAGCACTTTTTAGCGCGGTTGCCCTAGCCGCAGCGGCATTCGCGCGAAGTAGCAAAGAAGGCCAGTACTATCTGGTTCCGCTACTGATGATTTCGATGCCGCTGATGATGATTCCAATGCTGCCCGCAGCCGAATTGGACTTCGGCACAAGCTTGATTCCCGTCAGTGGGTTGATGCTACTATTGAGAAGCCTAATCGAAGCGAACTACACAGACTGCCTAAAATTTGCGGCTCCCGTTTGTGCAATCAACTTGGCCTGCTGTTGGTTAGCTGTTCGCTGGGTAATTCATCAATTCAATAGTGAAACAGTTTTGTTTCGAGCTTCCGAACGATTTGGAATCGGAGCATGGATCAAACATATTATGCGCGAGCGCCGATCGCTTCCATCGCTGGGAAGTGCAATTCTCTGTGGCGTCGTGATTCTGGTTGCAAAATTTTTCATTGGGTTTGCCGTCACGGCTCCACAAAACTTTGGACAATTCGCTTTACAGACAGTCATCATTTTGGTGGCAACCATCTTCATTCCCTCGGTAATGATGGCTCTGTTTCTGACACGTAATCCAAGAAAATCACTGCGACTCAATGGTTGTAAAATCACGATGGCCGCTGCTGCAATTTTAGCCGCTATTTTCCTGAACCCGATGTTCACCTGGCTGACGGGATTCATCATGCACATCTACCCGCCCAGCGGCGACATGCTAATGTTGCAAGAAGCGGTTTCACGAATTTTAGGATCGGCTCCAGGATTGTGGGCGATCATCCTTGTGTTTGCCCTGGCACCTGCAATCTTCGAAGAAATTGCTTTTCGAGGGTTTATCCTTTCCGGATTCCAATCGATTAAAGGAAAATGGAAACCCATTCTGTTAACCAGCCTCATGTTTGGACTCGCTCATGGAGTGATCCAGCAAACCATGATCACCTTTGTTATTGGATTGGTTCTTGGGCTGATTGCCGTACAAACCAAAAGTATCCTTCCCTGTATTTTGTTCCACCTAACCCACAACAGCCTTGCTGTGCTACTTTCTCAAGCTAATCGAACGGTCGTTGAGCAATCTCCTGTTCTTCGGCAGTATCTCTACAGCACTGACGGACAGAACTACCAATACGCTACCTTTCCCGCTATCTTGATGTCTGTCGTGGGCGTGATGCTGATAATTTGGTTCCTTCAACTGGATTTGAAACCCTCCAATCGAAGCGAAGCCTACGGCCGGGTGCCTCACCCAAACTGAAATTCGAATCATCGAATCTCAAACCGCATTAGCACGCCTCACCGCCAAATTTCCTGAGCTTCGTAGACATCACCATTCCTCAGCAAAACCAAAAGCAACGCAACATTTATCGCGCCCGTTGGGTATCTCCTATGAAAGGGGAGCCCATTGAAAACGGAGCAGTAGCCGTTGTTGGCAGAGACGTTGTGGCTGTCGGTGATTTTAAGAAAATAACGCGTGATTTCCCGATCAGCACTTTTGATGTCACGGAACTTGGTGACGGAACCATTGTGCCAGGCTGGGTCAACGCTCATACGCACTTGGAGTTCAGCGACATTGAAGAGCCACTCGGTTTTCCCGGTATCAAATTTACCGATTGGATTCGAAAGATCGTTAAACGGAGGATCGAGTCCAATCGTTTAGAGTCTGATACCAATTCGGTTTCCAGCAAATCACTTGCAATCCGATGTGGGCTACTGGAATCAAAGCAAGCTGGAACGTGGGCGATTGGTGAAATCGCGACAGCTCCATTGGATTTAAACGACTACTCAGAAGCTGATTGCCAAATCGTTACGCGTTGCTTCTTTGAGCAACTCGGGCGGGACCCTTCAAACTATCCCACTCAAGCAACAGAGCTGACTTCATTTCTTAGTCAAACTCAGCCAGATCACTCAACGTTTTTTCGAGGAGCGAGTCCCCACGCTCCCTACTCAGTCAGCGAACTCCTTTTTAATCAGATCCAATCCATCTCACTGACTGCAGCAACTCCGGTCGCAATGCATATCGCAGAGACGCTTGAGGAACGGGAATTATTAGAAAAAGGGAGTGGTGACTTTGTCGATCTTTTAAAAGAATTTGGCATCTGGAATCCCACCGATTTCAACGGAGAAATCAGCATTCCCGGAATCCTCAATCAACTCTCAAAAACTGAACATGCGTTAATTGTGCATGGAAATTACCTTAACGACATCGAATTGGATTTGATTGCTGCTCATCCCCAAAACATGTCCGTCGCCTTTTGCCCGCGAACCCATCGTTTTTTCCAACACTCGCTCTATCCGCTCCAGAAAATGCTTAACCGCAAGATCAACGTTTGCCTTGGCACTGACTCGCGTGCCTCCAATCCTGACCTCAACATTTTCAAAGAAGCTCAGGAAGTCGCAGCATCATTTCCAGCACTTTCCCCGAAGGAAATACTCGAAATGGCAACAATCAACGGAAGCAAAGCTTTGGGATTGCCGTCCTGTATCGGAACAATCTCAGAGAACCAGACCGCTTCCCTGAATTACATCAGCCCTCCTGCGAATCTTCGCACGCATCACCCCACTGACTGGCTCTTTGAGCAAACGTCTCAATGCGTTCCGCTACATTAAGATCTAAAGTAAACAACGTAATTAAGAAGCTAAATGTCAGTTTCGTCTACGATCAGCAAGTCCGAAGGCGAATCAGGGTTAACCAACGGATTACCTCGACGTTTAGCGATCACGGCAATTCGACTTCGTCCAAGCCTTGTTAGCAAAACAGTCGCCCGTTGTTTGCCGTCCAATTTGAGTCGCTTAAATTGAGACGCAGTGACATCGTCAATCCCCCGCTTCTTGACCTCAATTTCGCCAACCTCTAATCGATTCAAAAAGACTTGCGTCTTTCGCAGATTAAGGGGCAGCACTGCCAACACTTCAAACTGGGTCAGCAACGGATCCTCAACAACTTCGTCACCTGTCAGATAAACAACGTCTGCGGAAAATCGTTGTAGGCCATAGCGATCGCCGATGACGTTATTGAGTTGTGCCGCTAAGACAATTGCATGTGGTTCATACAGATAGCGCAAGATCTGCTTACCGACGATCACCTCGGGCCGCGACTCACTTTCAAGCACCGAGATCTGACTTACTTCCCCCTGTTTACCGATGTGCGTCGCGGTACGGTGGCCTGGTTTATCTGTTTCCGGGCCGACCCATAGAATCTGCTGTTTGCACTCTCGATCGTCACCGAGCCACTCCCGTTGAACATTCGGTGGGAAATAACTGGCATGCGGCGTTGCCGGAGCGACTTTAATCGCAGCCGTACAACTTGAGGGAAGCCGCTGAAAAACATCCGGCAAACTAGGTAGAAACCGACTGCCGTGAACCGTACGTTCCTGGACTCGCCGATCCGGATCTACATGAATGCCATCTAAGTTAGAAAGATCAAATTCGGCAAAATCAATTTGACGAACATCCGCCAGATCCTGACCAAGAGAATAAGCTTCCAGGTTTTTGCGCGCGAACAAACTCGTCAACTCATCAATTTCGACGCCAATCGTTCTGGCCACTTCAGTTTTCGAATCGTCTGAATGGTCGCGGCGAGCCAGAGAAAGCAAATCTCCACCAATTCCGCAGCAAACATCGGCGACACTCTTTGATGACTGAAACCGAGAAGCCTTATATTCTGCCAGCCGCTGCCCAGACGCCTGCTCCAAACCGCGACGAGTAAAAAACATCCGACTGGCCCGTGTAAACTTCTGCCCCGCCTTTTTTCTTAATTGAGCCTGTTCCATTACAAGTGCCCCACGAGTGGGGGTGGTCAGCTTCCGTAACGATTTGGCAATGCGAACGACATTGACGCGTTCGGCAAACGCTCCCTGTACCTGTTTTAATACTGGTGCTGCCTCTTCCGACATTAGCCATAAAAAATCGTCACGGGTTTCTAAATTCATGATTTGATATTAATTGACAATAATTTTCGTTTCCATCTCGATTCAATCCTGATTTCAAATGTTTTCAAGATTATTATGAAATCTGGTAACTTATAGGAACGTCTCCGCAATCTTCAATGTTTGCGGCCTTTCTCTGGTCTCAGGATCTCATCTAAGAAATTTCACAGCCATGGCTCCCTTTAACGAACTCATCATCTACCTTCGTGTCGCCCAAGCATTTAAAGCCCGCTTGCAAATGTCCGATCGTGACCGAGCTTTGGTAATGGCAGCAACTTGCGCCGCTGCTTTGAAAATGAAACCCCTGGCTGAATTTTGCCGACAGCTCATCCTGCAAAACAATCAGGGACATATGCTGCGTAATTACCCCTCGTTTTTCGACGCAATCGAAGATCCTGATTTTGGCATCTACTTAAAACAAGTTCGTCGGAAACTTGGTCCCGAGCAAGCTGAATCCCAAATCATACAACTGGAATACCGTTGCGATGTAAAACCCAGCGACTATGAAACTAAATCGGAGTATGCCGCGGCGGTGATGGGAGTCGACTCCAAGTGGATTAAAGACCATTTTGGGTAATTCAACAGTCCCGATTCCTTCAATCGCAAACAGCGCAATCCAACCAAATAACCGGTCGGATAGCGTTTGTAGGAATTAGCTAATGTTTGCGGTTCTTATTATCTCAGCTGAATTAGCTGCAATGCTCGCGCCGGTGCGTTCTATTTTACTGATCATTGTAACGCTGGTTAGTAAACCAAAGAAAAACGCGACCCATCGTCGATCTTTGAAAATGGTAAAATCCATCATCAGAGATTCAGATGTTTATTCGCTCCATCCTTGTTCCTAGTTTAATCGCGTGTGCCATTGCGGCCCCTGTGATATTGAACCAGACAGATTCGAATCAACCCGATATCGAAGGGGCAGTCAACGCGTCAGGCGAGCTGGTGAATGAAGCGACTGCCTACGCCGCAGCAAATAACCCGCCGGTGCTCCGCAGAACCGATGGAGTTAACAGCCGTTCATTTCGTGCGATGGATGCAAAAAACTCGCAGACCGCCCCCATCGGCAACCCAGCGTTTCAAGGAATTGAACGGCTTAGCAATCCCGCAACCGCTTCGGCCATTTCAACCCAGCGCTCCCTTGGGAATTCGCCACCGAGTTATTTACCCAAGGCAACCGTATCCAACTCGGGCGTCGTAGCCAATCAAATCGGTCGAACCGTTGTCGACTACGGCTCAACAGGAGCACTCATTTACCCTGGAAACGCTCAAGGCCCCGATTACGATGCAGCGCCGCTCGAGTTTATGCCGGTTTTTAATTTTGAAGAGGTATTTCGATTCGATATCAGCGAAAGCTGGGTCAGAGATCGTTGGAATCGAGTATCAACAAACGCAGAGGCAGTTGGTTTGCATGGCCTGCGGGTCGCCCTCGTGACCGGCACCAGCGCTTCGGATCTCCACGGTTCATTGACTTACTATTTTGACCAAAATCATCGCCCCCAGCGGATCACATTCCGGGGTTGGGCGGGGGACGGGGTGAAACTTACTGAGTTTTTAACCAAATTCTACGGTTTTCGTCCACAACCAACCCACTGGGCTGGATTTTATCTGTCCGAAAATGGAAGAAACCAAACGGGCGGGATCTTGATGCAATATCCGACCGTTATCTACCGCGAAAATCAGATCCAACAGGTCGCTGTCGTGATGGAAATAAATAATCCCAGCGGAAACATAGGCTTAAGCCAAGAATTCCAGTCATTAATCGCTGGTTCTCAGGCCAAACGCTAGTTCACCGGATCGCGAACTAAGAGGTATTTACTACGGTAATCGCTTGCGCTTTTCTGCTATACTTACCAGATACCTCACCAGTCAAATTTTACCCAATCCGACCCGTTTAAGTGGCCCCAACCAAGATTGACTGCCGAGGAAAGGGGAGTTTTCTTTTAACAACAATCGCTTGACATTTTATCCACCTAACTAAGCCTCGGTACGGTTGGATTCAGGCGCGAGAATTTACCGTGTATTTTGAAAACTCCGCGCAGGTTTCCGCAATAAAGGTGAACTTCAAATTTATTTCGAACTAACGGTTTGACAGTCGTGCTAGCACTCTTAGAATCGCAAATCCTCAGTTTGAGATTATTTGTCAGTTCGCAAGATGTGGATTGAAATTATAAACAATGGACGGTCTTCGTTCGCTGCTTACCCAGGACATCCATTCCAGCCAAAATCGCTGGATGTCCTGCTCAAAGCATCGCACCGAAGAGCGGGCCGATAATGTGTCAGGATGTGACTTTGTCGTCTCAGGATTCGATCATTAACAATCGTTCGGAAAACCCGGACCTTGCCACCACGATTGCTACCCACTTGGAAGCAAGGATTGGCAAAGATCGTTTCGACCTTTGGTTCTCCCAGGATCAAAGTTTTTCAGTCAACTCAACTCCGTCGGCGAATAGATCACCTCGAGTTGTTGTTAGTGCAGAAAACAGTTTCTCACTACAGCGAATTAAAGGAACGTTGGCTGGCGATGTTCGCGACATCGTAAACCATGTTTGCGGTCCGCATTTTCAAATTGATTACGAACTGAGTGAAGTCACCGCGACAGATAGTTCTTCGATTGAGAATGATGAAACGATATCTGAACAGGATTCAGGTTCACCTCAACCGCTACGTCTCGCATCGGATGACGTGCAACGTGCCAATTTGCCGACCTCTATCCGCAAAGCTCCGAGGGGATTGAGTTCATTTTCCTTTGGACCGGACAACCGTCTTATCGAAGCTGGTGTCGAACAACTCTTTCGAGAGCCTGGTCAGTTCGCTCCCTTTTTCGTATTTGGTCCGACTGGCAGTGGCAAGTCACATCTACTTGAGTCAATTACCAACGACTTCCGTCGCCGACTGCGATTGAAACGGTGTGTGTATCTATCCGCGGAACAGTTCACTAGCGAATTTGTTAGTTCACTGCGTGGCGGAACAGGGCTTCCCATGTTCCGCAGGAAATACCGCGATCTCGACTTGCTGGCCATTGATGACATTCAGTTCCTCGCAGGAAAACGAGCAACGCTAGGCGAATTTCAGCATACGATGGACAATTTAATTCGTTCTGGTAAACAAATCATCGTCTCGTCAGACCGACCACCGATTGAACTTGGGCACCTTGGAAATGACATCAGTGCAAGACTGACGGGAGGATTAACCTGCCCGCTTCAGTACCCTGATTTTGAAGGACGTGTCAAAATCACACGTCGAATGTGTGCCGAACGAAAAATGGATATCCCCACAAACGTCATTAACTTAATTTGCGAGCAACTGACGCGTGACGTTCGGCGACTTTCCGGTGCAATCAACCGATTACACGCCTACACCGTTGCGACTCGAACTCCCATGGTGCCTGAAGTGGCACAACAGGTGCTTTGTGATTTATTCTCACTGACAGGCCCCAACTGTACTTCCATGGTGACCATCGAGCAGGCTGTCTGTGATTTTTGCGGAGTGAATTCAAAAGAACTGAAATCATCCAGCCGACAAAAACGAATCAGCTCGGCTCGAATGTTAGCGATGTACCTCTCCCGACAGTACACGGGCTCGGCCTTTTCCGAAATTGGTGAATATTTTGGGGGACGCAGTCACAGCACGGCGATTGCCGCCGAACGCAAGGTCGCCCAATGGCTCGAAACTGACCACGGAATTTCTTTGGCACATTCGGTTTACCCGACGAAAGAAGTAATTCGCCGGATCGAGTCGAACCTCAGAATCGGTTAAACACCGCCCGAGAGGCGGTGGAAACGCGGAAACGGTGGTATCGTCGCTTCTCCAACCGCCCCTAGCCAAGCCTCCCCGCTTTCAAAAATAGGCAAACAGCACAGCCTAGGAGGCCATCCGGCGCGGACACCGTTAATTGTTCTTGACTCAGTCGAGCAATCCCACCAATATTCCGCCCCACGAGCAGGGTTCCCGTTGGGGAAACTCTTGCTCGCCAGTATTTGTTGGAATCACCTCCAGAGCAATCTCGGATGAAGCCGTTTTTTCGCGCTGTAAAACACTCGCTACGCTACCGCTGGACTATTGCCGGGGCGTTTATATGTTCCCTGACCATTGCGGTCATTTGGAGTGCGAGTATCACCACGGTATTCCCAATCGTAAAGATCGTCTTAGAAGGGGAAACGGCAGTCACGTGGGTTCAACATGAAATTGCCAGCGGCGAACAAAGTGTCGATCGCTTTGCGGGAGAGGTAGCCACCCTAGAGGCGCAGCAAGCAAGCAACCCAACGCCTCAACTCGCCAACAAAATTGACCTCAAAAAAGACCGTCTCAGTGGCGAAGTCAAATCGCTCGAATGGTATAAAAATGCCAAACCCTACGTCGACCGCTATGCTCCCGACACCGCTTTTCAAACCCTCGTGGTCGCCCTAGTTTGGCTTCTCGGAGTTTCCATATTTAAGGGAATCCTGTTAGTGATCAGCGCCATTCTAGACGCGCGAGTTTCTGAAAAGACGGTTCTAGATTTAAGACGCATTTACTATCGAAAAGCCCTGGAGCTCGACCAACGAAGAATCGACAACATCGGAACTTCCGCGATGATGACACATTTGTCTTACAACATGACAATGATCAGTTCCGGCCTTCGAATGTTCTACGGCAAGTGCCTCCGCGAACCATTAAAAATGATCACCTGCCTTTGCGTGGCAGCTTGGATTTCATTTCCTCTCTTGATTATTTCCATGTTCATCGTGCCTGCGGGAGCATATTTAATCCATTCCTTATCCCGCCGAATGAAACGCTCAACACAAATTGAGATGGAAGGCATGGCCGATGTATTTCAAACACTCATCGAGACCTTTAAGGCAGTAAAAACCGTTCGTATTTTTAATCGTGAAAGAAGCGAACGACGACGGTTCAAGAAAAATGCCAACACACTCTATCGCATGCAACTTCGAATCGCACTCTACGATTCACTTCTTAGACCGATCACCGAAGTTCTCAGTATCATCTCGATTTCACTTTCGATGCTGGTCGGCGCGTATCTTGTTTTGAATCAAGAGACCTACCTTTTCAATTTCATCAAAATCAGCGACACCCCGATCAAACCAGCCATGTTGCTTGTGTTTTATGCCATGCTCGCAGGCGCTGCAGATCCAGCGCGAAAGATGAGCGAAATTGTAAATGTTATCGTGAGAGGGGGCACAGCTTGCGACAATCTGTTTAGAACCTTTGGCCCCGAACCACTTATTGGTCCACCTGAAAACCCAATTCCGGTCCCCGCACATAAACACGAAATCCAATTTGAAGACGTAATCTTTTGCTATCTCCCACGGCAACCTGTCATTAAAAAGCTGAACCTGACCATTCCAGCAGGCCAAACCCTCGCAATTGTGGGTGGAAACGGTTGTGGTAAATCGACACTCATGAACCTTCTGGCTCGTTTTTACGATCCGCATTACGGAAAAATCATGATTGACGGGCAAGATATCCGTCAAATGCACCCTAAAAAAGTGCGTCAACAAATCGCCTGGGTAACTCAAGATTCAGTTCTCTTCAACGGATCGCTTTGGGAAAACATTGGCTATGGAAATCCAGATGCAACGGACGCGCAAATAATGGATGCTGTTCGGATCGCAAGAATCGACAAATTCGTTTCCAAACTCGAAGATGGATACCAAACTAACGTTGGAGACGATGGCAAAAATCTCTCTGCCGGACAGCGACAACGTGTCGCAATCGCCAGAGCAATCGTTTCAGACCCCCAAATTTTGATTCTTGATGAAGCTACCAGTCAAATTGACGGACAATCAGAAAGCATCATCCATGACTCACTGGAAAAATTCATCCAAGATCGCACCACGATTGTCATCACCCATCGCCCTTCTTCCCTTCGACTGGCGGATCGAGTGATCGTCATGGAGCTCGGAGAAATTGTGCACGATAGTTCGGTACAAGAAGCCAAACAGTCATCACAACAATTTCAGAGTCTATTTGCAAAATCCGCCTAGACTGGGCATTCCCCGACTCCCTAGACTTCCTACTCACTTTTAGGGGGTGCCTAGAACTACTCGAAATTGAATCCTGGTTTCGCTAGCAATTGAAATCTCGTCTCGCTGATCTTTGAGAGTTTTTAGCGAAGTGTTATCTTCAAGAGCGAAGCAGATTTGCAGGCGAATAATCATGGACGATTCTCGCAAATCTTGCCTCTGACTTTTAAGCCGGACCCAGCCGGCCATTCAGGAAAAACAATGCGAATATTTCGAAAAAACAAGAAAAGCAAATCTCCTTCCACGCCACAACAGCGAAGGGTTGTTTTTGTATCTCACGAAGCCACCCGAACGGGCGCTCCAAAGATCATTCTTAATATCCTCAAACACTTTCGAGAAAATTGTGATGTTCAATGTGAGACCGTCCTTCAATCGGGTGGCCACTTAGCAACTGATTTTGCAGAACACTCGGTCGTCGATTGCTTTAACGTCGACAGCCAAAATGTTGAGGAACTTCGGAAACGGACGGCGCGCGTTGTAAATCGCGAAAAAAACAACAAACCAATTCTCGCTGTTTGTAACAGTATGGAGTCCCGTCATGTTGCAGCGGCTTTTGCGGAACACGGGGTTCCCTGTGTTTCCCTAGTTCACGAATTGCCATCCTCTTATTCGGAAAAAGACTACGAAAACATTTTTAAGTCCTCTGAAAAGATTGTCTTTCCGGCTCACGCGGTTCGAGACGCAGCCGACTCAAAGACTGCAATCCCACAGGGAAAGTCGATCGTCTTACCCCAAGGGTTGCTGACACCAGATTTTGGCAAAGGTATTTCACGCGAGAAGGCACACGCTCAAATCAGAAAAGAATTGTCACTGCCACCCAATGCATTTATCGCACTCGGCTGCGGCACGCTCGATCTCCGCAAAGGTATTGATCACTATGCTGCGATCGCGAGACAAACTTGTGCTCAAAATCAATCAGATGTTCCAATTCACTTTGTCTGGGTGGGTGAAGGGCCTCGCTGGTGCCACTCGCCTTACCATTACGTGCAACTCGACATCCATAAAAGCCATGCCCGACACAACGTTCATTTCATTGGTGAGCGTCCCAATGTCGAACCTTATTTTGTAGGGGCAGACGCCTTCCTGATGACTTCTCGGGTCGATCCATTCCCGTGTGTGATTCATGAGGCGATGGCGGCAAGCTTGCCCATCGTCACATTCGCCAACTCCGGCGGAGCGGCTGAGGCTGTCGACAATGGAGCCGGAATCATTGTCGACTACGCTGATTACGAACAAGTCTCCAGTTTGCTCAGAACACTGGCCGCCCAGCCAGAACTTGCCAATGGCCTTCGGGAACGATCGCTGCAACGCGTGCATTCCCGTTACCGTTTTGAAGAGTACGGAGACAAGCTGATCGACCTGAGCGAATCGGTAGTCAGTCAGACCTTGCGAGCAACCGAGTCCCTGGAACAATTCCCAAGAATTGTTGCCGCGTGACTTAGATGCGGCCTACGGATCGTCAATTTCCAAGTAAATTTGCGCAGCATTCCAATCAACTGGACTCGCTCGAGCAGTTGAATCCATTCCGCCACTGCTTCCCGCCGTCGACGCGTCAACACTTAGGTATTTTATATTCCCTTTTAAGCGACGCTGGAAAGCAGCGTTGGACAATTCTCAGCGTCCGTCGACAAACGGTTGCGAACTGACTTGAATTAAATTAAATTCAGGGATGTTCTTTCCGGGATACCTCTATGCTGTCAATGATTTCTGCCGAAACGCGTTACCGCAACCGCTACAGCGGCCTCTAATTTCGTAAGCGCGCAGCCCCGTTCGTCACTCAGCAAATTTGTGATTCAGCAAATTTAAATGAGAAAAATCCCCGCACACATTTTTGAAAGTGCACTGCTATGCCCAAAATGACTGCGTTTCACCCGCGTCTGGAACCACTCAACGAAACGAAAGTTTGGAAAAACTGGTCCGGATTTCTGGTTGCCCCTCAGTTTAAATATTCGCTTACCAACGAATACTATGCAATTCGGAGTTCCGTCTCGCTCCTCGACACCTCACCGTTATTCAAGTATCGCATCTCAGGCTCCAATTCGGTTCGCCTGCTCGAGCGAATTATGTCGCGCGATATTAAACGCTGCAAAGTCGGGGGAGCCCAGTACACGGTTTGGTCGAACGAAAATGGATTTGTAATTCAGGACGGTGTCATCCTGCGAACAGATGAATTTGAATTTTACTTAACCGCGGGAGAACCAACACTGCGGTATTTCAACTCGATTGCCAGAGAAATGCAACTCGATCAAGTCACCGTCGAGGACGTATCCGAAGCCTACGGAATCCTCGCCCTGCAAGGCCCGCATGCTCACAATGTCATTTCTCAATTATCTAAAGACGCCACCGATCTGAAGTATTTCGACGTGGCCAACGGCAAACTGGGCGACGCCGACGTCATCATTTCGCGGACCGGATACACCGGAGATCTTGGATACGAAATCTGGGTTCCCCAAGACAAGGCTCTCACGGTGTGGGACTCACTGATGAAGGCCGGCGAGGGATACAACATCGCTCCTATCGGAACCACTGCATTAAAGATGGCCCGAGTGGAAGCGGGACTGTTGCTAATGGGTGTTGATTTTGACTCCTCGCGATTTGCCTGGGTTGATGCCCAACGTGAGACGGCAATCGAACTGGGCTGGTCGTGGATGTTTCGCAATCTAGAAAAAGATGATCGAGATTTTATTGGTCGCCGCGCGATTGAAGCCGAGATCAAAAATAAAACCAGTCGCTGGAAAACCGTTGGTCTCGAAATCGACTGGCACAGTTACGAAGCAGTCCACTTGGAGGCAGGTATCTTACCACCGAAGAGTGATCTCTATCGCGAAACAACGATGAGCATTTATCGACGGAGCGAGACTCCCTGGGAGTATGCAGGATACGCAACTAGCTTTCTGTTTTCTTCGCTTTTGCGAAAGCCGATCGCAATTGCAAAACTACCGCTTGACCTGACGGGTGAAGGCACCGAAGTCGACCTCGAGGTTTCCGTCATTCGCAAGCCCGTTAACGTTTTGGCCAAAGTCACTTCACTGCCGTTCTTTAACCCCGAACGTAAAACCGCACTAATGGGAGGTGGAAAATGAGTAATTCCAACAACTACGATGCTATTGTTATTGGTGGTGGGCACAACGGTCTCGTCAACGCTGCCTATCTCGCCAAATCAGGATTGAAAACACTCGTCCTCGAACGCCGACACTTAGTCGGTGGAGCTGCGATCACCGAAGAGCTTGTCCCGGGGTTTAAGTTTACGACCTTCTCATACGCCATCAGCCTGATGCGACCGGATATCGTGCAGGATCTCCGCTTAGCCGATCACGGCATGCTGGTTTTACCGCTGGTCAACACCTTCCAACCCGACTTCAACGGGAACTACCTGCTTCTGGGTGCTGACGCCGATGCTAACTTTCATGAAATTGCCAGACACTCACGAGAAGACGCCGAGTCTATCCGCGATTTGTCGCATCTTATTGATCGTGTTTGTTTCGCTCTAAAACCGCTCATGGACAATATTCCTCCGAATGCTATGAGCGACGACCCAGCCGAACTTGCAGCCATGGCAGGGCTCAAAGACTACATGGCCGGACTCGAACCGGATGTCCAAGCGATGATTGACAAATTTGTAAATTGCAGTGCCGCTGAAATTCTCGAAGAGTATTTTGAATCCGACTTAGTCAAAGCATTAATCGCATCAAGTGGAATCATTGGTAGTAAAGTCGGGCCACGCTCAAAAGGATCCGGACTCGTGTGGCTGTTCCATAAAATGGGAGAGTACGACGGCGTTTTAGGAGAATGGGGATTCCACAAAGGAGGCAACGGAGGATTCACTGAGGTTTTGGCCAAAGCCGTTGTCGCATTCGGTGGGACCATTTTAACCGACGCAGATGTGGATACGGTGATCTATGAAAACGCGGTGGCTACCGGCGTTCGCCTCGCGAGCGGCGATGAATATTTCGCCCCGACGGTTGTCAGTGCGCTCGACCCCCGCAGAACTTTTACCCAGCTAGTCTCTTCTGATGATTTGCCGAACTCCCTGACCGAAGCTATTGGAAAATATAAATTTCAGGGCACAGCCGCGAAAGTGAATTTCGCCCTGTCCGATCTTCCAAGTTTCCCAGGCTTGGAAAACCGAAAAGACATCTTCATGGGATTCACAAATCTTGGTCCATCAATCGACTATCTCGAAGAAGCATTTGCTGATTGCGAAGCGGGAAGGTACAGCAAAAAGCCGTTCCTCGATTGCTGTGTACAGTCCACCATTGATCCGGACATGACGCCCCCCGGCAAACATATCATGTCCTGTTTCGTGATGTATGCACCCTATCATTTATCTGAAAGTGACTGGGACACCGAGCGAGAAAACCTTGGTGATGTTGTTCAAGCGACGATTGAAGAATTTTTCCCGGGATTTGGTTCTTTGATTCTCCACCGCGAAATTGTCACGCCGCTCGATATTGAAAGAATTGTCGGGCTTACCGAAGGTAATATTTTTGCAGGTGAGCTATTCGCAGATCAAATGTTTTTGAATCGCCCCGCGCCCGGATGGAATCAATACCGGACTCCAATCAGTGGCTATTACCAATGCGGGTCAGGAACCCACCCAGGCGGTTGCGTCATCGGTGGCCCAGGAAAATTAGCAGCCCAACAGATCCTCGGAGATCTTAAGAACCAAGAAAACTAGAACTCGGTCCGCTGGGGAATATCAATCTAAGCACCCCCTCTGCAAAAATGGAGACAATGTTTCGTACTGCGGTGGGGATGCTTAAGTAGTCGGCGTTGCCGGCCATTCCAACTCACAAACACCCCATTGCCCTCGATTTTCATCCACCGAAACAACCAATCCCTTGATTTGATCGCCGAACTTGGAGTGTGTTTTTTCAATTAACTCTCGACCGATCAACTGCGCCATCAGTTCCGCCGTAGTATTCGCTATCGGTAGCAGAACGCAATCCTGCCGGGGAAAGACCCACCGTCGATCTTCAAACTTAACCACAACCTCTTTTTCGATTTCAGCCACCTGAATCGTTGGATGCAACGTCGGTAAGACAACATGGTGATCGAGCCGATTTACAATCTCCTGCAGAGCATCTCGAAGTGCGATAAAGTCAACGACATAACCGTTCTCATCGAGTGCACCAATCACCTCGCATTTCACGCGATAATTATGACCATGAATGGACTCGCAAATGTTACCATCAAAAGTGATGAAATGCGCCGCGCTAAAAACCAAATTGTCTTTTTCAAGCTGAACTCGAAATGTATCACTTTTCATTTATTTACCTAAATGGTGGCTTGATAATTTGATTATGGATTCCAATAAATAAGCTTGCCGCAATCAGATCAGCCGTGGTCCCTGGATTGCGTTGATGGCCATCTGATCGCAGCCAAAAATCTAGCTCCGAAACTCGTTGCCAATAATCATTCTTCCGAGTCGAAACATCTTTCAAGCTATCGATGGTTAAGGCTTCCATCGCTTTTGCGGCGAGCATCTGAGAGTGCCTGGCAACCTCAGGTCCGCATTTCCTAGCAATAAGACTATCGGGGAATTTAGCCATCAACGCGACATGGGCATACACAATCCCTTCCGTAAGCCCACCCAACAACTCCCGGCCACGCTCGATCATCGGAACAGCGAATTCGAATAGCATTTGAAATCCATCTGAATATTGCCGAGCGACCATATCTCGATCCCTTGCTAACTCCATCGCTGCCAGCAAATCAACGGATTCAGCAGTCACATCGGCAACGTCAAGTTCCTGTGCGGTGCCTAAACCACCTGGATTTGCCAAGCGAATCGCCTCATAAAACTTGGCTCCGTCTTCATCGCTCAATTCACTCAAAAACTTTAAGATCAGCTCTGAACTCAACAAGGCGTTCGATTCGATTGCCACCAACTTTGCCAACGGCACCAATAGCAGGATGATTCCCAGATTGGTATTGGTTCCTACGATGTCTAAATTAGAACGCACCGCCTGCAAAACCGTTTCGCCAACAGAATTTTGCGGACCTCCATCAATCACGTTCCCTAACATCACAGCACTGGTCGTAAAATCGACCAGGGTAACGTCATCAAAATCAGCTCCCCGATGTACATTGCCGGGCTTCGACGCAACAACTTCAAGAATGCAACTGAGCGTTACAAGTCCACCCGGAGAAAGAGGCGTTTCGCTCATACCCGATGCCGCGCTAAAAAATCTTTAACTAACAGCTGTACCTGCTCCGCTTCATCTTCAATTACATAATGCCCGGCATCGGCCATTTTATGCACCTCGGCCGCAGGCCAATGTTCTTGGAGTCGGTCAAGACACTCGGGACGAAAACACCAATCCTTCATTCCCCAGACCATCATGATTGGCCACTCGGCGACCTCCTTAAGTCTCGATTCGATATTCTCCAAGACATCCCAAGTCGGATGACTCTTGCTAAGCGGAATATCTTTTACGAACTTGTAAGTCGCTATCCGATTTGACCAACTGTCGTAAGGGGCCAACAATCCATCTGCAACGACCTTAGGTAATCCACCTTTTCGTTCGGTCGCCATGGACGTCGCTGCCCGGGCAAATAGGTTAAAGCCCTGTAACCCAATCTTTCCAACGACGGGCCAACGGCAAACTCGAATACGGAAAGGAATATAGGGCGGCGGAAAAGCCGCGGTGTTAAACAAAATGATTTTTTTAAATCGATCTTTTCTCGCCAACAACGCGCCCAAACCGATTGCGCCACCCCAATCATGCACCATCAGGGTCACATTTTTCAAATCGAGCTCGTCAATTAAACAACAAAGATTATCGATATGATTTTGCAACCGATAAGGATAATCCGCCGGCTTATCACTTAGTCCACATCCAAGATGATCCACCGCAATCGCCCGCCCTTGGTCTCCCACACTCTTTAATAACCGACGATAATAAAAAGACCAAGTCGGATTGCCGTGCACCATCAAAACTGGCTCAGCTCCATCACCACCGTGGTGGTCAACATAATGAATTCGATGGCCATCGACCGTCAAATAGTTAGCTGGAAACTGATATTCGTCTCTCCAACTGGCAGTTTGGTTCATTAAATTTAGCTCAGATAAAACGGCAGAGTATTCACCCAGGAAGAAATTGATCCGCGAAGACAACCGACACGTTGGCTAACCAAAATGGTTAAAATCGCATTGGGAGAATCTTAGCAGTTTCTGCACTGCTTTCGTAGTAACCCCCCGGGCTTCTGTAGCGAGCGGATCAGAATTGAAACAGAAACGAAAAACCAGACGGCAGTCGTTCTCTGGGCGAACAAAAACCGACTCAATCGAGGCGATTCCCTAGGCAACTTCCCGGATGGCGTCAGATTCTGGCTTCCGACACTCTATGAAGATCGAGTCTGGCTTTCGGACCTGTCCCTCGACTGAATCGAGTTGATAACCCGAATAACCTTCGATCGAACTTTCTACCGCAGAACACACTCGAAAACTCTCAAATCCAACCGAATGACAAATCTCTCGGAGAGAATACCGATCGTACATCCAACGGTGAATTTCTCCCTGGCTACGGAACATTCCTTCATCAAACGCTGCTTCGGCGTTACGGCCTAGCGTCCAACGTACGAAACGTCGCGCCATCCGGCGACGAAAACCAACAGTCGACTCTTCCAAACGGCTCAACAGACTCTTTTCCTTCACAACTTCTGGCTCGGCTGTCTCCTGACAAACCGCCAGTTCATCACCGACGCGTGACTGAACGAATTCCGCATTTTTGATTTCCTGACGAGACATATATATTCCCATCTGGCCGCCCGATTTTTCCCGAACCAATTGATCCAACAGCTCCATCTTCATCCAGTCGTAATTGACAGAGGCAGCCTCGTTTCCATCCCAAGCCTGTTGGTGATTCTCCAAGTAAAGCCGCGCAATACGTTCAAGATCGGGAACCACCACCCGCAACACCCCACCGGGTGACAATACACGGTAACACTCCTGAATTAAAACTTTCCCCTCATCAGGGGTCAAATGCTCAAGAACATGAGAATGATAGACCGCATTGAAGCTTGACGCCTCAAATGGAATCCCCCGAGTGATATCGTGAGAGACAACTTTGGGGTCATTCGATTCTAAATCCAGGTTAGTCCACGCCGAATGATAACGACGACCGCAACCCAAGTTGAGGTAACGGCTCGAGGGAACAGGAGATTCATCAATAGGTTTAACTGACATCAAATATTTACCAGTGGAGATTTGATACCGATGCGGCCGGTATAATCAATCCGATTCAAAAACAATGAAATTTCGTTCTTCTTTACATACTCATCGATCGCACGTCGGCAACCTTCCCAGTGGCCATAATCGTCGATGATAATTACCCCTCCAGGTACGAGCAGAGGAAATAGATGCTCCATTTCGCATCGCGTCGATTCATACCAATCCGTATCCAATCGTAACAAAGCAATTTTATCTGGCGTTTTCACAGGTAACGTGTCTTCCACCTTGCCTTTGACGAACTCTATCTTGCTGGAATCGTAGCCGGTCTTTCGCATCGTTTCTTTGACTTGATTCAGTGGCGAGAAACACCAAATACTTTTCTCATCAAGTCGATCCTGATCGTCCAACAACTTTTTAGCCGCCTGCCCACGAAGATCTACGTCTGCCTTCGAAGGCTCGCTCATCCCCTCAAATGTATCGTACATCCACAACCTGCGATCCATCTCATTAGATTGCACTAATATTTGCGCGGTTGCAGCCATACTCCCTCCACGCCAAACACCGCACTCAACACAATCACCTTCAATTCGATTCTCAACGATGTACTCAACTGCGCTGCACAACGCAAAAACTCGTTCGGGCGAAGTCATCGTCAACTCGTGCACCGATTGATAGATCCGCAAATGTGAATCGGGGACGTCCGGAAATTGAGTTCGCAGCCGAGCAATCGGATCTACCGAATGTGACAGTCTTCGCCGAGCCGAACGTTTGGGGCGTATATGATCTAATAACGATTTCAAAATCGATCCTTCGATTTAGTTTCAATGCATCTTGGTTAAAAAGACAGAATACCTTCAAACTCTCACTGCGAGCGAGAAGGGCTTTTCAACAACCAGTAATTGAACGGTTTTTGCGATTCCTGCCTAGATCGAATTTCACGCTGGCAATTAAATTCTGACGTTGATTCCCTCGTGATTTTAATCGATGCCAAATTCACAATTCGCCATCACGAACGATCAGTATTGGAATCGCGATGACTGTAAGATAGATTGTCGAGCAGTTCAAATTAAACACCACAACGCTAGCACTCCAGTTTCGAGCTACCATGGCACTTGAAACCCCAATTGCATTTTGCATATTCAATCGACCCGAATTGACTCAAAAAGTGCTTGCCGTCATCGCCCAGGCAAAACCTCGTCGACTGCTGGTGATTGGAGATGGAGCCCGTTCCGATCGCCCCGATGAAATACAACTAGTCAACCAAACTCGCGAAATCATCAAAAGGGTCAATTGGGACTGCGATGTCCAGATCAATTATGCGCCCCAAAACATGGGTTGCAAAAAACGCATCGCCACCGGACTTGACTGGGCATTTCAACAATCGGACGAACTGATTATTTTGGAAGACGACTGTTTACCTGACCTCAGTTTTTTCAGCTACTGCAGCGAATTGCTCACGAAATATCGCGACGACGAGCGAGTCATGATGATTAGCGGTGACAATTTCCAACCACAACCAAGAACCTCCAACAGCTACTACTTCTCGCGCTGGGCTCATATCTGGGGTTGGGCGAGTTGGCGGCGAGCCTGGGAACATTTTGATGTGGACATCTCAACGTGGCCGCTCGCGAAAGCCAACAACTCCCTCCGAGCCGCATTTAGCTCAGACGATGAATACCGAGGCTGGGAGCCAATCCTCGACCGTCAATTTGCCGGAGAAATTGACACTTGGGATTTCCCATGGCAATACGCCTGCTGGGCCAATCATGGACTGAGTATCATTCCCGAAGGCAATCTAATTTCGAACATCGGGTTTGGAAGCGATGCCACTCATACAGTCGACCCCGAATCCCACCTCGCGAATCGCCCAACGACCTCTATTGGCAAGCTAGACCACCCGAAACTCGTTCTCCCCAACCACGAAGCGGACCAACATACTCTCCAACAAATTTTTGGCCCAATGCTCACCCCTCAACCCCCGGTTCCAAAACCTAAATGGTATCGACGACTTATGCCTTCACGCAAAGCGGCCTAACCGATGACACCCAAACAACTGATTCAGGGAACACGAGCACTGAAAATTGCGATTATCTCGCCCTCTGCAACGCTCACCCCACATTTTCCAACCGAACTCGACATCGCTCAACAGCACCTCGATGCAGGGCACTCCGTTGAGTTTTTCAGTTGCAATGGCCAGCTTAAAAATTGCGACCACAATCCAGATCGTTCGCCAAAACTATGCAATGACTGTGTCGGCAGGCGGCAAATGGGGCTCGAACTGCTCGCCCCCAAAGTCCCTTGCCATTCTTTCAGTGCAGAATTCTCCAGCGAAGTTTCCATCGACTTTGATTGCTTAGCAGAGCTACTGGCGTATAAGATTGACAACTTCGATATCGGATTTGCTGCCTACTCCTCGCTCGTCTCGAACTGCCGAGATCCTGAACCCGACCTAATTCAAAATCGTGAACAGCTCAATCGTTCCCTGCAATCTGCAGGGCAGGCCTACTTCCAAACCCTCGAATTGCTTTCCCAGCATTCATTTGATCGAGTGTACGCCTTCAATGGCCGCTTCGCCGCACTACGTGGAGTACTTCGGGCTTGTCAGAAATGCAAAATCGACTGCTATCTTCACGAGCGGGGATGTGACCAACAGCATTTTGATTTGTTCAAAAATGAACTCCTTCACGACATCCAATCGACTGAGCAAATAATCGTCGACTATTGGGAATCTGCCCACGACCGACCGGACCGTGAAGCGATTGCGGCCAGCTGGTTTCAGGACCGAGTCGACCGAGTTGAAAAGGTATGGCATTCGTTTGTCAAAAATCAGGAACAGGGAAGACTCCCCGACTCTTGGAACCCCGACCGAAGAAACATTGGAATTTTCTGCTCTTCCGACGATGAGTTCGTAGCCATTGGAGAAGCATGGAAAAACGAAATTTACCCCAATCAAGTCACCGCGATTCGGAAAATTTCCCAAGATTTATATAAATCAAATCCGGAAATTCACCTCTACCTTCGCGTTCACCCCAACCTTGCATCTGTCGAAAACGAGCGTAAAGCTTCCATGCTTTCACTCGAGTCGCCCAATCTCACGATAATCGCGCCGGACGCCGAAATTGATACCTACCAACTGATGAGATCGTGTGAAAAAGTTGCAACGTTTGGTTCGAGCGTCGGCTCCGAAGCGATCTACTGGGGAATCCCGTCAGTCCTCCTCGGCCCCTGCCTTTATCAAGGACTAGGTGGCGTTTACCGAGCAAAATCCCATCAACACTCGCTAGACCTGCTGACCCAAACACTTCAACCACAGGAAAAAACGGGTGCCCTTAAGTATGGCTTCTGGTTCCAAACCCGTGGCTATCCACACAAATACTACGCACCTTCGGGACTGTTTGACGGGCAATTCAAAGGCCAAACAATCTACGCCAAGCCCCCTAAACTCTCGCCCTGGGCGCGACTCAAGAAAAATACGAGGCGACTGCTATTTCCCCCATCTCGATCTGGGAAATGAGATCGGGAACGCAACCGATGCCAGCGGGCCTCAATGCAAAAATTACGTGCCAGCGATTCCATGCCAGCCAAGCCAAAATCTCCGTGGTGTGATTCGTATTGGAGATTTTAGAGGAGTGGGATAGCTTAATAAGAAGTAACGACCCATTTCCAAAGGAACACGGATGTTCTGGCTTAAAAACAAAACTGTACTTATCACTGGCGGCACGGGTTCTTTTGGAAAAAAGTGTGCCCGTTTCTTGCTCGAAAACTCTGAAGTCAAACGGCTGATCATCTTCAGCCGCGACGAGCAAAAACATGTCGACATGCGTCGCAATTTGTTTCCAACCGATAAGTATCCACAAATCCGCTACTTCATCGGAGATGTCCGAGATGAAGCGCGACTTCGCCGAGCGTTCAAAGGAGTGGACTTTGTAATTCACGCTGCGGCAATGAAACACGTCGACGTCGCCGAATATAATCCGCAAGAGTGCATTCGAACTAACATCGGTGGTGCCGAAAACGTCATCAATGCGGCACTTGATTGCGGTGTGGAAAAAGTCGTTGCTCTTTCTACTGACAAAGCTGCCATTCCAGTAAACCTTTATGGTGCAACCAAATTGTGCAGCGACAAACTATTCATTGCTGCCAACTCTCTGGCAGGTGAGACAGGAACTCGCTTTTCAGTTGTACGCTATGGCAACGTCTGGGGCAGTAACGGATCGGTCGTCCCATTCTTTCAAAAACAGGCTCAAACGGGTGTGCTGCCAATCACCGATCCAAAAATGACTCGGTTTATCATCACACTCCAAGAAGCAGTTAATCTCGTCGTCAAGGCATTCACACGCATGGAAGGGGGCGAGGTCTTCGTCCCCAAGATTCCAAGTACGACCGTCTTGGATATCGCAACGGCAGTCGATCCGACCTGCGAAACCAAAGTCATCGGAATCCGCCCCGGTGAGAAACTTCACGAATGCATGATTCCAGCCGATGATGCGAGAAACACTTTGGAATTCGCTGACCATTTTATTATCCAACCCACCTTTCGAAGCTGGTCAGCAACCCCGCCTCGCTATGCCGACGAGGGGATTCAGTGCCCCGATGGCTTTAGTTATTCAAGCGACAACAATCAAGCGTGGCTCACCATTGACCAACTTCGCACGATGATTGCAATGGAAATGGATCAACCAAAGCCCGAAACAAAACTCGCCCCACAACACGCAGCCTGAGGAGCAGTCTATGTTGCCCTATGGAAAACAGACGATTGAAAAAGACGATATCGAAGCCGTCGTAAACGCCTTACAATCCGATTGGCTAACGACCGGCCCATTGGTTTCGACCTTTGAAACCACCTTTGCTCAGGCTGTTGGTGCTCAACAGGCGGTTTCCTTCAGTAGTGGCACTGCAGCCCTGCACGCCGCCATGCATGCTGCCGGCATTGGAGCCGACGCGAATAATGAAGTCATTGTCCCAGCCATTACCTTCGTCGCCACATCGAATGCTGTTTTATATCAAAATGCCAAACCTGTTTTTGCAGACGTAAACTCGGACAGCCTGTTAATCGACCCAGAAGATGTTGCCCGGAAAATCACCCCCAACACCAAAGCAATTGTCGCGATGGACTACGCTGGCCAACCGTGTGATTACGCGGCACTGCGAGCCCTCGCAGATCAATACAACCTGGTTTTGATCTCTGACGCCTGCCATTCACTCGGTGCAGCCATAGGCTCAAATCGTGTAGGCAGCCTCGCAGACTTCACCTGTTTTAGCTTTCACCCCATTAAACAGATTACGTCTGCCGAAGGCGGAATGGTAACGACCAATAACAACCTCGCCGCAACGACCTTAAAAGAATTCCGAAATCACGGCATCACCACTGATCACCGCCAACGAGAATCCAAACAACAGCACCAGTATGCAATGGAATCGCTTGGATTTAACTACCGACTGACCGACCTGCAGTGCGCACTTGGGCTTTCTCAACTGGCTAAGCTGAAACGGTTTACCCGTCGGCGAAATGACATCGCACGCTTTTACCGCTCCCTTCTCCAGTCAATCCCGCACGTCAAGCCGCTCCACACGCGAACTGGAATCGAGCACGCGCATCACCTTTTTGTCATTCGCTGGGATCAAGCGTCCACCGGACTCTCCCGAGACCATGCCTTCGAACAACTTCGCGAACGAAAAATCGGTGTAAATGTCCATTACCAACCGGTTTACCAGCACCCCTATTACGTTAACCGCTTCGGCGACCAAACGGGAACTTGCCCAACCGCTGAAAAGGTCTACCAAGAGATTCTCTCACTGCCGATTTTTCCGTTAATGAGAGAAGAAGACGTCCGACAGGTAGTCGAGCAACTGCAAGCGATTACCCAAGCCAAACCGAACGCCCTTTCGAAAGCCGCCTAGCTCGATGAAAACCGTTGCCATCATTCAAGCCCGCCTCGGAAGCTCTCGCCTTCCAGGCAAAGTCCTTCGCCCACTGGGCGGGAAAACCATGCTTGAATGCGTAATGCAGCGTCTGAGTGAGTGCAGGACCATCGACCAACTTGTCATCGCTACTACCACTGAACCGGCCGATCGCGAACTGATTGAGTTCTGCCAAGATCGACAATGGGACTTTCACGCTGGAAGTGAAAACGATGTCCTCTCTCGCTACGTTGAGACAGCGGAGAAATATGCCGCGGAGCAAATTGTCAGAATCACATCCGACTGCCCACTCATCGACCCTCGGATTGTCGACCAAACCGTCGACCTAATCAATTCGGATCCGGAAATTGATTACACCAACAACTTCCACCCCCGACGAACTTATCCTCGCGGCCTCGACTGTGAAGCGATGACTCGCCGAACACTCGATCGAATGGACCGCCTTGCAAAGGCGCCAAGGTATCGCGAGCACGTAACGCTGTACGCCTATCAAAACCCCAAAAAATTCAACCTTGCTTCAATCCAAGGGTCCGAAGACTGGTCTCACCTGCGATGGACCGTCGACACAGAGGAAGACCTCCGACTCGCTTCAGAGATCTACCACCATTTTGGTGATTCACCATTCGACTGGAGACAAATCATCAAGGCTTACGAAGCCCATCCATCGTGGATCGAAATCAACCGCCACTGTTTGCAGAAAATTGCTTAGTGACTACGTTTTTATGCCCATCAATCGACCCAAACTTTTGATTCGCGCTGACGCCGGGCCTGCCACTGGAACTCGGCATGTTACTCGCTCACTCTCGATTGCGCGAGCCTGGAAAAACTCCGGCGGCACTGTGGCGTTCGCTTGTGGCTCACTTCCTCGCGGACTTCTTAAAAAAATTGCTTCCGAACAAATTCATTTCATTCCACTAACCCATTCAGAATGCGACCAAGCCGACGCGGCGGAAACAAAACGAATCGCCGCCACCATGCACCCCGATTGGATCATCCTCGACGGCGATAGATTTCCCGAAAACTACCTTGCGTCGTTAAAACAAGGACAGTCAAAATTGCTTCTGATTGGCAACCACGACTCAACCAATCCCGAACTTGCAGACATGGTCGTAAATCAGGCCGCAACGTCGATTAGTCCACCGACTACCAACCAGCACGAACACTGCGTTTTTCTGGGCGGTCCAGAACATGCCCTCCTGGATGAACTCATATCTCACCGGGAATCTCTCCTCCCTCCACCCAAAAAAATTGCCAAGGAAGCAAGAAAGATCCTCGTGTCCCTCGGCGAGAATGACAAAGACAATTGGACGCTCAAGACACTCCAATCCATTTCCGATTTAGGAAAAAAACGTATCGTTGTGGACTGCGTGATCGGGCCTCAATACCCCCATGCAGCCGAACTAAATCAGTTCAAAAGGCAAGCTAAACTCAATTTAAGAATCCATCGAAATCGCGATCGAGTTCAACAATTGCTCCCCCGAATTGACATCGCGATTACCTCGAGAGCCGCAACATATCAACTCGCTTACTGGGGAATCCCGACCGTCATCATTGACCAAGCCCCTCAACAGCCACGCGTGCACGACCCTTTGAATCAGCCAGCACTTGAATTTAAGGGACAAACCGCGACTGTCAGTCGCCAAGAACTTAAACAAGTTCTACTGCAATTAATTGGCAATCCGGAACAAAGAAAGTCCATGTCCGAACTCGGCCAGCGCCAAGTTGATGGACAGGGTGCCAAACGCGTCGTACGCACCATGAAAACCGGCAGCCTCAACTTGCGATCGGCCAATCCCCAGGATTCCAAAATCATCTGGCGTTGGCACAATGATCCAGAAGTAAAATCCGTTGCACTAGCGAGCCCCGATCAGTCACTAGATGAGTTTGCCACCGAATTTCAAACAAGAATTGAATCCCATAACAACCACTGTTGGATTGTTGAAAACACCGCTGGAACTGCAATTGGATACGCTTGCTTTGACGAATCCCAAAGTGAATCTGCGCCAAACATAAGTATCATTGTCGACCACTCGAGGCGGGGCAGGGGAGTCGGAACCGCGATCATATGCCAAGCCTCAGAAAAACTATTTCGCCAATCCAACCACCTCCGAATCGTTGCCCAAATCAGACCGGGGAATGTTGCCTCGGAAAAAGCTTTCCGGGCGGCTGGCTTTACTGGAATTCAACCGGCAATCATTCATGGAAAAATGGCGCTTCAATTTGAGCTGAAACGTCCAGCGGCAATCCCACTCCCAATTCCCGAGGAAAGCCGAAGAAAAGCAGCCTGAAAGATTCCCAGACCACACTGCAACCAATCTGCAAATCCCTCAAACTCATTCGTTTAAAAGCTACTCGATGGACCCCCAAAAGAACATTCAAATCAATGGCCGCCTGATTGGCGATCGCCAACCGACCTACATCATCGCAGAATTGTCGGCCAACCATCACCAATCGTTTGACCGAGCTGTGGAAATTATCCAGCAGGCACATCGCGCGGGCGCGGACGCTGTCAAACTCCAAACCTATACTGCCGACACCCTAACACTCGACTCGCATCAACCCCATTTTAAAATTCAGGGCGGCACCGTTTGGGATGGCAAAAGCTTTTACGAACTTTACCAAAAAGCATCCACACCATGGGAATGGCATGCTGAACTGAAATCGATCGCGAACCAACTTGGAATGGATCTCTTCTCGAGCCCATTTGATGCGACTGCCGTTGAGTTCCTTGAAACACTTGATGTGCCTGCCTATAAA
>JAAEMV010001021.1 GCA_024225195.1 Planctomycetaceae bacterium
CACTGGCCAGTCACTGAAAAATCCTGCCGGCTTCGCGCGCCATTTCTGGAGCCGCCGCCCTCGTCACTACCCCGCTTCGCTTGCCAGTGACGAGGGCGCCTTCGGTTCAGGCACGCCGTGCGCCAGGCATCCGCCTGTCACGTGGCCTGCTACAAATCGACTGGTGCAATCCTTCGGAGCGTTACTACCTGCCCACTGGGGCCCACAGGCGCCGCTGAACGCGGCCCCGCCCTTGGCACGCGAGTTAGAGGCTCGCGTTGCCGTGGCGGGCAAGGCATGTGGACTCAGTGGACACCTATGTTCAGACATATCGAACTGGGAGGTAGCGCCAACAGAAGAAAGTTACCGGGTACTGTCGGTCAGATTGGAGACTCGTGTCGTGCGTATCTGTTCGGCGTGAATTCGGAATGATCAGGCAATAGCTGGCGTGCACAGTACCTTTCTGTCGAGAGCCCTAGCGGTGGTTGTCATCGCTGACTATATGAATCGACTTTTTTCTGAAAACAAAAGGGAACCAACAAGTGAAGTCGTGAATGACAGCTATCGTGATTCTTGTCTTCCATTTTATTTTCAAGCCCAATGAGTACTGTCGACCCAAAGCAGACGATGAGAAATTTTGCTTGAGTGATTGCGAACGACACACAGTGGTGATTCGAGAAATGTCGCTAATTAATTACTGTGTTCCCGTAACTTAATATGTTGGGGTAAGGAATTAATTCATATATCTCCCTTCCTATATCGCGCCAAACAAGTATGTGGCAAAATTATAAAATCTCGATGAGGACAAAATTCATGCGCTTTTTTCAAAAGGTGTTTATAATTTCCGTATTGATTCATGCCTCTCCTGTATCCGCAGATATCCCAAAGCAATGGAATAGCAAAACCGCCAACATCACAGCATATGTCGATGTGGCAGAAGAAATTGTTATAGGTAATGGTTTGACGATGTTTGAGGCCGCTGGCCAAGCGTCCTCATTGAGTGACCGGTATGGCTCCGGAAAATGGATATACATATACGATATAAAGAATTTAACTAGCTCTTCCGATGGATCGGAACTCCTAGTTCAAAATGTTAAAAACAGCTCCTGGACAGCCGCGAGAATATTTATTTCCTGGAGACCACGAATTCCTAAAGCGACACTGGCGCAATATTTGGACCGAGAAATAACATTCCAAAAAAGTATGGAGTTCAAGAAAAGAGAAAAGCCCAAGCGAAATGGCGATCTTATTACGGAAAAAATGACAGTTACCCGACAATTTGAAAATGAAATAGGTGGTTTGCCCGCTGTTGGATTTGAAGCACGAGTCGCTAGAAAGTATTTGGTACTGAACTCTTGCGTATTCTGGCGAACGTGAACGCCTATTCTGGTGATCGTGAACACCCAGCCTGACCACACATTGGGCTTAGTGTATTTTTACTTCAAGTGTTCACGATCAGTCAAGTTATGGCCTGTTTTTTCCGTAATGACTCACC
>JAAEMV010001022.1 GCA_024225195.1 Planctomycetaceae bacterium
GGATGCGCCGAACGCTCATGCTTGCGCTTGGTGTCCGAACCGAACCGGAGCACCCTTCCCCATGATCCTGAAAGGTTCACAACGCGGCGGTGCCAGCAATCTTGCTGATCACCTGATGAACACCCGCGAAAATGACCACGTTGAAGTGGCCGATTTACGGGGCGTTGCCGCGCGTGACCTTCACGGGGCGTTTCTCGAAATCGAGGCAATATCCCGTGGAACGAAGGCGACACAGCCATTTTTTTCTGTGAGCATCAATCCCCCTGAAAATGCCCGTTTGACACTGGACGATTTTAAGCAGGCGGCGCAGGCCATCGAGGAAAAGTTTGGCCTCGAAGATCAGCCCCGCGCGATTGTCACCCATGAGAAAAATGCTCGCCTTCATGCTCATGTTGTCTGGTCAAGGATCGACACCGACCACATGCGAGCAGTGGAATTGTCCTATTCCAGATTGAAGCTCAAGGATGTGAGCAAAGAGCTTTTTTTGCAGCACGGTTTTGAAATGCCCGAAGGGATGCGCGATCGTAGCAAAGCCAGAGCCGATAATTTCAGCCCGAAGATCTGGCAACAGGCCAAGCGGCTTGGTGAAGATCCGCGCGACCTGAAGCGCATTATTGGTGATGCCTTCAGGGACGCGGATTCAGCCAAAGCCTTTCAATCCCAACTTGAAGCGCAGGCGATGCAGCTTGCCCGTGGTGATCGTCGGGGCTTCGTGGTGGTACATCACACAGGCGAAGCCCTGCCGATCAACCGCTATCTGGATATGAAACAAAAGGACATTCGCGCAAAGCTGGGTGATCCGAAGGAACAAACCACGATTGATCAGGCGCGATCATTGCTGCGTGGCCGTATGACAGCACAGGCTGAAAAACAGCTTGAGGGTTTAAAACAGCGCCAGACCGTTGAGCGATCAAAGTTCACTGATCAGGCTATGACGCAGCGCAAAGAACACCGCGCCGCCAGAATCGCCCTCAAAGCGTCACAGGAAGCCCGTAGAGCCACAGAAGACCTTGAAAGGGCAAATCGGCTACGAACAGGTTTAGGGGGGTTGTGGCAGCGCTTTACAGGCGAGCATGGCCGCATTGCCAAGCAGAACGCAGATGAAGCCGAAAAATCGGCCAAAATTTATGCAGCAGAAAAAGAAATTTTACGACACCACCAGCTTGATGGACGCGCGGAGCTGCAAAATTCTATTTCTGCTATGAAGGAAAAACAGTTGCGTGAAACCAATCAACAACGTGCCGTGTTGGGTCATTGGTTAGCAATGGACAAGGATTCACAAAGGGAGGCTGTTAAAAACCATGTTGAACAGATCGAAACGGAAAAACAGAGCTGGCGCGAACTTCGAGAAAAGCGACAACAACGCAGCCGTGACAAAGGCCACGAGCTTTAGTCTTCTGGTTCCAATTTAGCGAGGTTTTCATGGAACTGCTCAATGTAGCGGCCATTGATGTCCGCCACGTATTCGAGAAAATCCTTGTAAGTGAAGGCACTAATTTCTGCACTCAACCACACACAGGCCAGATATGATTCAAATAATACCTCCCGCGCGTTCAGCGATTTGGCCTCAGCAGTCCATTTTAAAATTACGTCCGACACCTCCTCCCTGATTTTATCCCGCTCGGCTTGGTTCCAGTGTTCTAAACAATTATCCTCTTCATTCATGAGTACTCCTATGAAAAATAATGAAAATGAAATTCCTAAATTAAACAAAGACTTCAGCATATCACAACAGAAGGAAGTAGCGCAAAAAACGCAGGAAGAACACGCGCGACAGACATCTATTCAGCAGATCACAAACGAGAAAGAGCGGCAGCGTATTGAACGCATGACGCAAACCCGTGACAGGGAAGTGAAAAGAGATGTTCGGCTTAAGCAGGAAAAGCAAAAACAAACGGTGCAGGATGAGATTCAAAAACGTCTTGATGCACAGCGAGGGCCAAAGCTAGATCATCGGATATACAAGACATTTCTGGGGCAATCCCCGCAAATGGTTGCGGATAAAACCATGGCTGAATTTAAGGTTGCACACCAGAACGAGCTGGCAGGATTCCAGTCAGGTATTGAAGCTACCTGGAATAAACAGATTGATAAAAAGATTGATAAGGCGATTGAGCAACAGCAGGAGCAGGAACGCCAGCAAAAGGCCGAGCGCACCTTTGAAAAATCTGCAACGCAATCGCCGGACAGCTCAAAAGAGGCATTCAAAAACGCCCATGACCGCACAGGCGGCGAGAAGGATTGGCGCTCGCTGCGAGAAGACCGGCAACAGGGCAAATTGTTTGACCGCTAGATTTTTGGTTTAGGCGTGGCAGCTTGAATTTGAACTGCTCGTTTAATTTCTGCTGTATTAATCAGGTCTTTGATCGTTTTTGCTGATTCGGCAACGCGGATGGATGAGCCGTTTTCAACTTTTATCCAAGCGCTTTTTGCGCCTTCGCGTACAGATACTATTTTGTCTGCGTTTACTTCAATTGGGTGATCGTCTTCACCCGTATTTGTAACCTTCTGTGTTAATCTAACCAATAAGCTCATATTCTCCTCTATGCTGATTTCAAAGTCCTTCAGCATATCAAAGTCAGAGGTTGCCGCGCAAATTTGCGAGCGGTGATGGTTCCTAAGGTCGGGTTTTCATTGCCCGATAAAGCGTTGAGCGGTCAATGCCCAAAGTGTTAGCCACAGCCGAGGGGCGTTCACCAGATTCAATCAGCTTACGAGCATGGTTCACTTGTGCCGTTTTGAGCGCAGGAGGACGCCCCAGACGCACACCGCGTTTTTTTGCGGCCACAAGCCCCGCTTGGGTTCGCTCGACTATCAGGGAGCGTTCAAATTGTGCCATTGATGCAAATAGATGGAAAATCAATTCACCATTGGCCGTTGTGGTGTCGATTGTTTCATTAAGTGATTGAAAACCCACGTCACGTGCTTTCAGGTCTGCCACCACCTTGAGAAGATGAGGCAATGACCGCCCGACCCTATCCAGTCGCCAGACCGTCAGAACATCACCAGCATCGAGAGAACGCAAAAGTTTTTCCAATTTTGGCCGTTTGAGCGATACCCCCGAAATTTTTTCGGTAACAATTTTTTTACAGCCTGCCGCCTTGAGCGCATCGCGTTGCGCATTCGGGTTCTGGTCAATGGTTGAGACGCGGGCATATCCAATTTTCATGCAACCATTTTGCGACAGGATTTTGCGACAGCCAAGTGATTGATTTTGTTACTCACAAAAACCGTTGCAAAAAGGATGGGTAATCCAGAAAGAAGTAAGGGGGCCGAAGCCCCCGTACTCACTCTGTGTGAGCATTAACAAGTAGATGCTCGTTCATTTAGGTAGCTGGAGCAGCAAATGAGTAGATATAGCTTTGGGCTATCTCTACGGTGTTTCAAAGAACAACTGAGCATACCCATTCGAGAATTTTTTTCCCTGCATAAATGCAGGCACCCTTGAATGTGTAACGCAGGGCACTTTTCAGAACCGCACATTCTTCGAAATTTCCATTAGCTCTTTTGTTTTTCTCCTGAGCATCGTGTTTCTTTTTCATGACGTTCTCCTGAACAAGAGTAAAAATTGTTCAGAAGGTCGAGCCCTTGTATGAAGCTCGACAGGGAATTAGCCTACACCTTCCGCGGTAGGTTATTATTGCAGGATTTATCCCCAACGCCGCGGCTTACCCACTAAATTTAGGTATTTTTCACCCCAGTTTCAATATTTCAATTTTTGGGGTTGTCAGCGTTGCAAAAAGGAAGGTTTTTGCAACGGTTTTTCACGACTAGTAATTTCAATGGCTTAAGTGTCGCAAAACTTAGTTGCAAAA
>JAAEMV010001023.1 GCA_024225195.1 Planctomycetaceae bacterium
CGTGAGGTGGGGTCGTGAGATAACGGCGGTTGGGAAGTTTGTGGACCGAGCATGCTAAGCTTCTGGGTGGGATCCAACAGCATTGGTTGAGTAACCTCATCCTCCTCAGTACCATCCTCTATGTGGGAATCCTCTGAGTCATCGTACAAAGCATCGTCCCACTCTACAACATCGACTATATCGAACAGAGCTTGAATATAACGCTTCGCGAAATTGATGATGTAAGGCGTATTTGCGGCAGCAACGTTACTAAGGAAAGGCAAATCCTCCAATTCGGGGTGTCGCTTTCGATGTCGCAAAAGAGCTTTGGCGAACTCTTTCAACTGCTGTCTATCGTGGATAACACTATCGAGAGTAGCGAGCATTTCGTGCTGATTCATTCCGTTATCGCAAACATCGTCATCGTCAATTCCATCATCATGAACGCCGTTATCGTCAACGCTGGGTGGTTTCTGTTTTTTCGCACTTCTCGTTCCGTCCATGATTCGAAAAAGGTGAATGTGTCGATTTTATTGAAGATAATTCTGTCAACGTAAGTGTACTGTGGTCGAGCTTGAAATAAGACTCAAATTGAGTAACGAACTGTATCAGATGTGTCGAACTTGAGGTGAGACTCAAGTTGAGTAGATAACCACGTCAGAGACGTTTGTGAACTTGAGGTAGGACTCAAGCTGAGTAGAGAACCGCGGCAAATCCGGGGCAATAACCGGGGCAATAACCGGGGCAAATCCGGGGCAAATCTGCAGCAAATCCGGGGCAATAACCGGGGCAAAACCGGGGCAATCCGCGGCAAATCCGGGGCAATAACCGGGGCAATCTGCAGCGTTTCCGACGTCGAAGAGTTGAGATAGTCGCCACGGCAGCTGAAACTGAAACACCGATATGCACCAACACGCGTAGTTGATGATCACTTGTTATGCCGACGACAGATGCTTCGTGTTCGTAGTTAATAATCACTTGTTATGCCGACGATAGATGCTTCGTGTTCGCCGACACTTGACTTTATCTTCACTGCTTGTCTTGACCAACGTGTATGCTTGAACAGGAGCGACCGACAAGGACCGAGCGCCTTGTTGATGCTTGAACGTGTGTGCTTGAACAGGAGCGACCAGCAAGGACCGAGTGCCTTGTTGATGCTTGAACGGGGTCAAGACCGGAGGCCGTCGAAGGGCGAGCACCGTGCCTTGCCAAGAGAACACCAGTTGTAGACTGCCGACGTTGGTGCACACCGTAGAGCCGAACGACTGTAGCGCAACCGTAGAGTAAGGAAGAATAAAGTTGACTTTATTAAGTGAAGTAGCTCACCATGAGTGGTGCCGTTATGAGCTCCGATAGCTCGTTATATAGTAATCCTAAACTATGCGCCTAATGTAGAGAATACTAAGCTTACATACCCCTGATAATAAAAGGAGGGGGGGTGTATATGATCACTGATCGAGAGTATCAGTCTTGGTTGAACGGTCGATATCGGCAAACGTCCCAGCGCGAGGTAGACCAACGCCAACTCGTCGTCGTCGTCGACTCGATCCGCGGCTAGAAGAGCTAAAGAGAAACTTTTGACACACACACGATTACATGATATACAAGAACACAATATATGAATAACGGCGCATAGCTATCCTATGATTTTGAGTATAAA
>JAAEMV010001024.1 GCA_024225195.1 Planctomycetaceae bacterium
CATCCGACCCGATGGAACATCAATCGTTATCGATAATCTACCAGCAACCAAAACCAGTGGTTATGCCGGTCTTTCAGACAAGGTAAACCTGCACACGTGGAAACTGATCAAAGGCATTGCTCTTTCGACCCTGCTTGGCATTGGTACGGAACTGACCTTTGGCAGCAATGAAAGCGATCTTGTAAAAGCCATTCGCGAAAGCACCCAGCAATCCACAAATCGCGCCGGACAAAAACTGGTTGATCGAACCCTGGATATTCAGCCAACAATAACAATACGCCCTGGCTGGCCACTGAGTGTCATCGTCAACAAGGATATCATCATGACACCATACCGTCCGACAGGTAAATGATATGGCAGGCCTCAAACTCGGAAAACTGCCCATCGTGAAACAACCAGGGCTTGTGTCCGACTTGATCGGATATCACTTTCACAGCGAGCGTGCAGTTGAGTAATCTTCTGGAAGAGTACGCCATGCTATATGAGAAGGCCTACGGGAGACGAGAAACAGCAGATGATCTAATACCAGTTTGTAATATCATTGACCGTTATCCCTCACATCAGTATTTCGTATTGAGTATCGGGAGATCAAAATGTCGACCAATGCTACCAGCCGATCAACCAGATTCGCAATCACATGCCAAATTCCACTGTTCAGGGCATTTCTGAGAACAAAGATCGAAGGGAAGTTTGGATACTTTGAGGATTGGCACAAGCTTGAAACCCAAACAGATGCCGCCATTGCTGTCCGGTATCTGCTTGAAATCGATAGCCGGCGGGAAATCAATCTGGATCCGGCCGTCGGGAAAAAATGGGATGCGTTGGATGCTGAATATGAATTCTGGAAACGAGGTATGTGATGGCTGAAAATACCAAAATCGAATGGGCTCACCACACTTTCAATCCGTGGACAGCTGCATACACCTTCAAACCGATTTTCAAAAATGTCAGAAAGATTTCCGATGGGTAAAAAATGGACATCAAGAGAAGATGATTTTTTGGTCGCATGTTTTGACTTTATTGGCCCAGCTATTGGGCCGCGTGACTTGGGCAGAACTGAGATTGCAACGAAAAGCCGGGTGAAAAAGCTGAAGAAATCTTGTGTATGGGAAGCATACAAAACTGCTAACTATCATCGTGGCATGGCGTTAGTATTGGCCGGGCATACCAACCCTGAATTTTGTAAAAAAGATCACCCCATAACAGTGTTAAAAAAATGACCACAATACAACCCGCAGCAATGAACCAGAAAGATGCCGCGGTGTATTGCGGATTGTCTGTCGATTTGTTCATTCGGGTGTGCCCGGTCAAGCCAATTCGGTTCACTTTATCCACAAAGGGTGAGAGATACTTAAAAATTCGGCTTGATGAATGGCTGGAAAACGAAGATCCTAACCCCAAAAAACGTGAATTTCACATTTTGGGAGATATGGCAGGTGACTAAAGTGAAGCTTAGAGGACTGAATATCCGAAGATCAAAAGGCAAATGGTATGTTTCCATTCGTCGGTCTGGCGAGAGCCTTATCAAAGGTTTTGATGGATCCAGAAAAGAACTAGATAAGCACCTGGCCTCATCAAAATTCTTAATGGAATACAGCGCGCGAAAAACAAAAGGCACGATGTTTCCGGACGGCACCCTGGGTAATTTGATTGATTGGTATAAGGCAGAAACTAACCGCTGGAGCGACCTTAAACCACGAACCAAAGCCGATTATGACGAATGCTTTGCCTGGCTAACGAATGAGCAACAATACCCTCTGGAAATGATAGATAGAGCCGGCATCGCAAATCTTCGTAACAAAGCTTCCAAAAAACGTTGGCCCCGGTTCGCTGACCATCTGGTTACAGCATTGTCAGCGGTATTTGATGAAGCAGTTGATGTAGGCAAAATAAAATTCAATCCTTGTGTTGGCGTTCGTCGATTGTACAAACCCAACAAGCAGGCGAATCGAGAATGGACACCTGAAGAGCAAGAAATTGTATTTTCAAGTGCCCCTGCCCAGGCACTGTTGATAATGGTGATTGCCAGAGAAGCTGGCGTTCGCGGAATCGATATCTGGAATCTAAAGTGGAATAACTACAAAAACGGCACACTTCGTTTCATCGCCGAAAAAAATGGTGAAGAGGTTATAATCCCCTGCAGCGACTATCTCAGAAATACCCTCGATGCCACACCGCGGGTGTCAGTATTCATCAGCACAAACAAGTTTGGTGTACCGTGGAAAAATCACAAAGTACTGCAGAACGCTGTTAGACGCCATATCCGCAATCTGGCCGACGAGGCTTTTATAAAGCCCGGTCTCACGCTTCATGGACTACGTGTAACCCTGGCTGCCGAGTTCAAACGCCTTGATATTGATGATCGGACTATTGCCAATATCTTGGGTGATACATCGGAATCTATGGGCAGACATTACACACGCCACGTCCCGGCCACCGTAAATGTAATTAGCGCCTTCGATTTACGCAGAAAAAGTTGTGCAAAATGACGCATTTTATATGAATATATGGGGAAAAAGCACATGAGTTGTGCAAAAAAATCCAGTATTTACTGGGTTTACGCCGGTTTTCAAGACCGGTGCATTCGACCACTCTGCCACCTCTCCGCTATAGTGGGCCATGCAGCGCCTAGATGCGCTATTTGAAGGCGTAATTCAAGAGGAAATTTTGCGAGGAATTGAGTTTTTACGGGTGTGTTAC
>JAAEMV010001025.1 GCA_024225195.1 Planctomycetaceae bacterium
ATCTCCTGCCGCGTAGCGGCTTAGTCCAATAGGAGATTCTGTTTCATCGATTGTTTGAGTCCATTGCAGACTCCAATTTACTTGACGTTTCTAGCTGGAAAATCACGGCTCCGTGCATTATGCTTTTGACACGAGCGGCGTATTAACAACGGGAAAATTAATGTCCAGTTCATGCAAAAATGATGGCCTAACTATTGAGAAGGCTTATGAGTTGATGGCCTCTCGACTTGAGAGCGAAGTCTCTTTGGTTGACCAACGTTTGAGATGGTTTTTAACTTTCAATGGTCTGATTTTTACCGCTTTTATACTCACCTACCGAATCGAAGCATCTGAGCCAGTATTGAGTATTGCCCAATTCATGTTTCCGATTGCGGGTATCACTATGTCGATTGCCATATATTGGGCTCTTAAAGCCTCAGAGAATGCTCGTGATCGATTGAAGGATTATTGGTATTCGAAGGATACTGGAGATTTCCCGCCTGCATTTTCGGAAAGAACGGGTAGTCGATTAGGAAGAATTGCGTCAACTGGCGTACCCATAATTGTGGGATTAATGTGGTTAACAATGTTGATCGTTGTCATATTTTCCGATGATACCGCAGAGGCGATTATATAGTGAAACAGAATGAATTTGAAATCTGTGTCCAGCCTTTCTATATTATCTGAATGAGCAAACTTCAAAAGGAATTAGATAATCTTTTGTCATCAACAGAAGGTGGCGGATTTGGAGACCCTGATGCACTTCGGGATTACGAACGGAAAATCGAAAATCTGAGATTCAAAATTAGCAGAAGAGACAATTACAAAATTGCGGTGATGAGCGCTGTTATTGGTGCTATTTTCAGTATCGCAACACTACTTATTTCCGATCTTGTAGGTTAAAATATTTCATAATGTGCGCCATCCGTTTGCAGGCTGTGAATAATGCTATTTTTCCGTAAGTTGAGCGACACAAGATATGGTAGGGGTTACACTAGGCGTTAACCGTTCTATAGAGCAACGGGAAATGAAAAAGGCACCCCGAAGGGTGCCTTATATTTGTGAAGTCGGGGATTCGTCCACTCGGAAGTAACTGCCAATCTGATCCCGACTTTTCACTTATAATAATAGGGATTTTGGAGTGAAAAGTCAATGGCTTTGGAAGAATCAGAAATAGCACAGATTGCCGTGCTTCTATCGGCAGAACGGCTTGCCGCTCTCTCTCAACTTACAGGATCAACCAGTGCCGCCATCGAGCTCCATCAAGAAACCCTTAGCTTAGGCGCGTCATTGATGAACGTGACGGCAACCATAGAAATCGCTTTGCGCAATGCGGTATGCGAAAATTTAGGTCAACATTTTGCGGTTCCAAATTGGCTGTTTCAACCACCTGTTCCCTTTCTGTGGCGGCCAACTGAACGAGGTAAAATTACTGGTGCTTTGGATAGTGCCCGACGCGCCAAATATTCGAAACTCTCGCAAGCCCAAAAAGGCACCTTAGACCAACTCGCATACCCAAATGGCCGCCCTCCAAACACACCACATCTGAAAAGAGCTAAAGATCGCCGCAAACAAATCGCTGTTTCAGACGGCAGTGTTATTGCCGAGCTTACACTTTATTTCTGGAAACGGTTATTTGGCCCCGACTATGATCAATCGCTTTGGCGCACGACGTTAAAACGAACATTCCCGAACAAAAAAATTTCGCGCGCAACGGTCGCCGGAAAGCTTGAAGAAATCTATCAATCCCGAAATCGGCTAGCACACCATGAGCCTGTGCTACACAAGAGGTTTCGTGAAACAATGACATCAATTCAGTTCGTCATTGAAAATCTTGGTATGCCGGACGCAACGCCAGATAGCGCCCTCGCAAAGTTGGTTGCTCAGGATATAGCCGAAGTCACATCAAGAGCGGATGCCCTCCATGCACGGCTCGATTCCTACAGGATAGAAGGCTCCTGATGCGTTTCGTTCCATAATGGACATTACACAGTAACCCTGATTTTCAGCGCCAAAATAACACGCTTTATGGATTTTAAGATAGCAAAAATTACTTGTCAAAGGCTCGGGAAATCTCGCATGTCGACTTTGATCCATTGCCAATTTCAGCTGGAATTCAGCTATGTTCAACATAAGCCTGGAAAAACGCCTGTCACGCAGAAACATGTTCCGTTTTTATCGCTTGTCCATCCTGCCCAGTCTGTTTGGTGAGCGGGCACTGGCG
>JAAEMV010001026.1 GCA_024225195.1 Planctomycetaceae bacterium
CGTGAACTACTAATGTCAACCGGCATTCTGAGAGATAATCACACCAGGAGCGAACATTTTTCCAGTTGCCTGACCTTCCCGGTGTTCGATGATCAGGATAATTGCGTGAACATGATCGGCAGACGCATCAGAAACAGACAAAGCGAAGGATCTCCTAACCACCTGTTTCTACAAGGCGTTCATAAAGGCGTGTTTAATGAAAAAGCCCTAAACGTCTATGATACAACGATCCTCACCGAATGCCCCATTGATTCGCTGTCCCTGATGATACTCGGCCATGCCAACACCGTTCCCCTTTACGGCGCTAACGGACTCACTGACGATCATATCAACGCCTTCCGTAAGCACGAAACTAAGCTTATCATCCTCGGTTTGGACAACGACGCTGAAGGTCGAGCCGGTGCTGACAGAGCTAAAAAACGGCTGTTAAACGAAGATTTCCCTGTGAAGATCATCTTTCCGCCTAAGGGCAAAGACTGGAACGATTTTCTTTTAGCCGATCCCGATCCGAAAGACATTGACATCGCCATA
>JAAEMV010001027.1 GCA_024225195.1 Planctomycetaceae bacterium
GCGGGGTTCAAGAGCGATAATCCTCTTCGCCGTCTCCGCAAGGCTTTCCGCCATATTCACACTCTCGTGCTCGTCGTCACCAACGGGAGACCCCGGCCATTTCGTACCGGGGTAACTTCTGCCCGGATCTTCGCTGATATGAGTGTCTGCAAGCAAAACCACTCTGTTTTGATCCAACTCCGTGCTTTCACCATCCAGAGCAGCAGACGCATTTGATGTTAGCAATGCTGCACCCCCGACTGCGACTGCACGTTTTCCAAATTGCCGACGAGTGAGTGGCAGAAGTTTGATGGGCATGTCGAATCTCCTTACATTATCCCTTTGACTGATGCACCTCGAAACAAACGCAACACGACTGTTTCACAAACACTTGCAACGACTTCTTCGACAACAAAAACTTTCTAGGCCAACGCTTGCAAAGACAAAAGGCGCCCAGAGCTTAGGTTTTTTCAGCTCAGGCAGCTAGCAAGAAATAAACGCCGAATCAGCGAAATACGTATCTGAATCGCTTCTCGTCTGTAATCACCATTGTCTCCGCCGTTACATGTTGTAGTGCAAACAAACATCCCTCTGCACGACATGAAATCTTCGAAAAGCATTTGCAACAAACTTAAATGATAGGCATCTCGCCCAACGGAGCAAACAATGCCAACTTTGCTGTTTTGCCTTGCCAGCCAAAGTGCCTCATAAGAACGCCCCGTCAAGGCAACAAAACAAAAGAGTGAAAACAAAACACTCTCTTACTGCTCCAACATCTGTGTTGTACACACGTGGGCCCTGCCGCGATGGGGTAAACTTTATCATTAACTGTGAGCCAGCACTCGAATTGAGTTCCCAATGAAAAAGCCTGTCGCGGTCGCGTTAATCATTACCGGCGTTGCCCTACTGTCCATTTGTGGGTTCGTCTCGCTCGTTTTAATCTGGGCAGCCGCAACTAATACTCTCCCGATTTCTGAATCGGACACCCAGGTGATTGTAACCGCGAACGATCTGGTTCCGTATTTTGATGACTACGCTCCGACGATTGAGCACGAATCATTCCAAAAGGTACAATACCTAGATCAATCAGTTGAACTGACCTATGAGTATGATTCTCCCAACGAAAACGACCCCTTTGTCTCGACGACCATTTCTTATGAGCGAAACAAGGGCGACGCCTCAGGGGTTTATCTCGCAACTTGGACGTTCCAGAAACTGGGGCTCAAATCAGAGGATCAAAGATTTGAATTAGAGGAACTCGACTCTTTCTATTCCATCGGAGATCGATCCAGATTCGCAAACATCATGTACGGCGGTGAGCCAGTTGGACACCTGTTCCTCGTTCAAAAAGGAAACACAGTCTATAGCTTCATTCTGACCGGCTTCCTGATTGAGGATCCATCGGTTTGGATGGAATTGTTCAGCGAACGAATACAAAATCTCTAAAACAAACCAACTGGGTTAATCCCCGATCACAATCCTAACTCTCGCCCGGCGCGCGTTCTGTATTGCAAGCGTGTAAGCAAGGACTTCCAACTACTCAAAGCCAAATCCGTAAGACGAATTTCGACTTTCCCCAACCGTCCGCTTCGTCTCTTTCCCGCTGCCACCCAGATGAACACAATGAAACTCAGCAACGCATTTCTCACCATTTGTTTGACTCTGCCCCAGTTCCTAAACAGCGTTGCTGCCGACCACCCGGAACATCATGGCACAAAACGATACCTGGTCCTCGACAACCGGATCATAGAACACACACAACATGCTGTGTTGACAGTGGGAACCATCACGAAACATCCATCCAATCCACTCTTCATCGAGGACCAGCCGTGGGAGAAACGTTTTGACAACCTGTACGGTAACGTCATTTATGATCGAGACCAACAGATCTATAAGTGCTGGTACAGCCCATTCATTGTTGA
>JAAEMV010001028.1 GCA_024225195.1 Planctomycetaceae bacterium
CACTGAGCTAAAACTGATCGGAAGTTGTAATAAGGATACTCAAAAGAATTTGTTCAAGCACGCCAACGATGAATTTATTAGGGCCATCGTTGACGCTGTTTGGACAACATTGGATAAGAAGGTACCACTGCGACCAAAACAAAAAGATAAGATACTAAAGCAGGAGGAGTATCTGAGAAAGATTGCTGATAGGGGCAGAACGATTGAACAAAAACACCGATTGCTGTGCAGGCAAGAAGGAGGCAACGCCGCTATCGATTTAATCAACATTGTGAACGAGCACTTCTGAAGTCATGAAAAAACTGGTGCTGGTACCCGAAGCTCGATTTCGGGCTCTAAGCGATGGTGAGATGACAAAAAACTCGAGCGCTATCATGCAGGCGATAAATCATCCCGAACAACGCGAAATGGTTAGATCATATAACGCAGCGCAGAGCATTCTACGAAACAACACGAATGAGGCAGACGATGAGCGAATGAGGGAGTACAACGAGAAAATGCAAGATTTTCATATGTACAAGGACAAAATCAAGGGTGCGCGCATCGCACCGCGTCCTCATCAACCCCCAATAAATGAAAAAAGCGAAGATGATAGAGTCGCACAAGACGCGGTAAGCGCAATGCCTGTGAGCCTGCAGTCGAGCGCTCAAAAATTGATCGATCGACTCAAAAATAATGACGATGTCATTTCCTGGACATCCGATGGTGAAGTGAGTATTCATGGAGAGAAAATGGTTGGAAGCAGCCTAACCGATCTCGTTGGTGACGCGATTCGTAACACGAAAGTTCAACATCCGACTCGCGCTCCGTTTCTCAAAGCTCTAGCCGAGATAAATACACCCGATGTGATGATCAAAAATAAATCTGCACTCGAGCAATTCAAGCGAATCAAGGATCAACCGAGCGAGATGTGGCCAAAAATTAGACCGAAAGGTATACCGGAGCAGCAACTTAAGGACGAAGCGGCGGGTGATAAGGATTATAAAGTTTCTTCACCTTACAAACCTCGAAATTGAGCTAGCGCTTCAAAAGAACGCAACGAAATTGATTGGGTAACCACAAAATAAATGAGGTTCGAGCTCGAGAAAGGAATTAGTCATGAACAACACGACATTGGTGAACAACGTTCGCGCTGCTAAGCTCTCCATCGGCCCGAATCCGGAAGCGAAGTACTTCGACAGACAATTGGCGTTA
>JAAEMV010001029.1 GCA_024225195.1 Planctomycetaceae bacterium
GAGCCTTACCCCTTGATTATTTTAGTCGGAACCCTGTTGTCTGACTGACCGCTAATTGCCCATTACGGCCGTTCGCGTTCATCCGTCCCCGTTCGTTTTTTGCCCTTTAGAGACCGTCGATTAAACTTCAATCTGTTTCTAAAGGGCATTGGGCAATGTGATAGTATGTCCATTATTGGTTAGGAGGAGTTTCATGAGAAAAATGATTGATAAGGCGTGTTGGCAACCGGTTTGGTGGAGTTTCTTACGGGCCCTCAAGTGGCTGCCGAAAGTACTAACGAGCCTTGTGTTGGCCATGTTCATCTCACTGCCGGCACTCGCCACCGCGCCGCCGGGGGTAATAGTTGCGCCCATTACATTGCTGTTGCTAGGCGATGACTGCATTGTCTCGCTGGTCAAGGACATCAACACCCGCGGGGATTCTTCCCCGAGTTACTTAACCAACGTCAATGGCACGCTCTTTTTTGGGGCCGATGACGGAACCAATGGGTGGGAACTGTGGAAATCGGACGGCACTACTGCTGACACCGTGATGGTGA
>JAAEMV010001030.1 GCA_024225195.1 Planctomycetaceae bacterium
CAGATAATCCGCAATTATCAGCGACAGACTGTCAAAGTCACCCTGGCCTCACCACCCGAAGAACCTGCCCGAAATGACACATGGCTACCCAATCTCAACCCTTTCAGCGGTGCAAAAATTGCCAGCTTGTCACCGGCCTTTGCACTTGAATTTGGCCTTGAGAGCACGCGCGCGGGTGTTGTGGTCCTTGAGGTTCGCCGGGGATCTTCTGCTTCCCGTCTCGGGTTGAGGCAGGGTGATATAATTCGTGATTTCAATGGACAACAGGTCCGCATTGTTGCGGACATGATGGGTTTGAAATTACCCCCATACCAACCCTGGAGTATGAAGATAACGCGCTCTGGAAAAGAATTATCCATCGGTCGCCGTTGATACGGCTTTGCACATCGTGCAAAAACACAGATCGGGCATCACCGTTATTGTGCCGTTTTAAATCTGGAATTCTGGATGACAACCACCGCAGCAAGCGGTAAAATGACAATGATAAGCGTCGCTGTGATCAACAACATGCCCAGTTCGCTGTAATCGGCCTGAACTGTAATTTCGCCACTTGAGCGATCTTTTACTTCC
>JAAEMV010001031.1 GCA_024225195.1 Planctomycetaceae bacterium
CCCAAATCCGAGGAGTTTTCGGAATTAACACCTGGTCATTACACTGTGAATGAAATTCTGTAGTGAAAAATGCTCTCTGCGGAGCAAATTTGAGACCATCTGGATCGACCGGGAGCCACCGGCGGTCACGGCTTGCGGGTCTTCGCGAGTTCTTTGCGGGTCTACAACCCTCTCATTGAGATCTATCCATAGACACCCTTTCCACCTTCCCATCATCAAGGGTTCTCAGATTACACGCGGACCCCCCTGCTTGGAGCGCCGTGACCCGAGCCCGAGCCTAACAATCTTCGACAGCCCACGCGCTTTGTGCTCTTTTTTCGAATCACTTCGACAGTTGTGGCTCGAACTCGAGCAAGCTGAGCATTCAAATGTTGTTTTTTGCATGAGTGAGTGTCCCTGGCGGGCGTCAGCCCGCCAGGTCCCCTTGTCAGCGCTTCGGCGCACAACCGGAGTGAAAACAAAATCCATATCGCGTGAAAAAAAAATCCATATCGCGATGACGAAACATCGTATCCGACGCCAGCTACCGCTGCACC
>JAAEMV010001032.1 GCA_024225195.1 Planctomycetaceae bacterium
AATTCGATCCGCTGCTTTTCCCACTGTGAGCGCTTTCCCCTTGTGAATAAACAGACTGGCGAAAGGGGGCTTGCCTTTGAATCCCAAGGCAGCAAGACATCGTTGCGTGACAGATACACTGACGAGGCTGCCAAAATCCTCAAGTTCTTCAAATGGCTGAGTATTTTCGTTAATATGCTCCGGTTCATCGTCGATATCCGCTTGAACTTCATGCAGGACCTTGATCAATTCGTTTAAAGCAATTTTTCGAGTTATCATATCAAAACCTCCCAATACACTTACATGATGTAAGAAGATATTACATCATGTAACATTATCTGTCAAGTTTTTTTTGGAGATAGCGCACGGCAGCGACATCACCGAGGACGAAACCTTTCAATTGGATATGAGCCAAGCATTGGAAGCGGGAAGTTTTTAATGCGCGAACCTGCGGAATTCCGACGAATCATTGCGGATGCGAATTGCGTCATCAATCGTGTCCTTCCGGTAAGTCTGCATAGTTTGATTTTTTTTCAAAGTTTGAATTTATTTCTTGCGTTCCATCTATTTTTGTGCTTTCATATGAGGCATGGACGTTGAATTCAAATATCGTGGTCAAAACTATTCTGTTCAAGAGATCGCATTTGTCAGGCAATTGATCGAAGCCAATCCCGAAGCCGGCAGGCGGGCTTTGTCCAAAAAATTATGTCTCGCATGGAACTGGGTTCAGAAAAACGGGGCATTGCGGGACATGGTCTGCCGCAGTTTCATGCTCGAATTGGAAAGATCCGGATTTATTGTTCTGCCGGCCAAGAAAAGGAATCCCCCAAACAATTTGGCCAACCGAAAGAAGCCGATCAAAGCGGATATTGATCGGACGCCCATTTGTGCAAAACTGTCCGACATCATGCCCATCGGGTTTTGCCAAGTTCGACGACGGGAGGAGGAACCGTTATGCAACAGCCTGATCGCGCAATTCCATTATCTGGGGTACACCCAACCGGTCGGCGAGCAACTCAAGTATCTTGTTTCCGCAGGGGGGAGGCCGATTGCCTGCATGACTTGGTCTTCCGCCCCCAGGCACATCGGAGCCCGGGATCGCTTTATCGGTTGGTCGGCCGGGGTCAGAAAAACGAATATCCATCTGATAGCCTATAATTCCCGTTTTTTGATATTGCCCTGGGTGAAAGTGAAGTGTCTGGCCAGTTGGTTGCTTGGCCGGGTTGCCCGGATCATCTCCCAAGATTGGATGACATGCTACCGGCACCCGATTCATTATCTTGAGACATTCGTTGACACCGAGAGATTTGCCGGCACATGTTATTATGCGGCCAATTGGAAAAATCCGGGGAAAACCACCGGGCGCGGAAAAGACGACCAGACCAACAAGGCAAATCGTTCAATCAAGGATGTTCTCGGTTATCCGTTGACAAAGGACTTCCGTTCAAATCTCGGTGTGACCGCCAAACCATGAATCAGATTCCCCAAGTCAAAAAGATTAGTCTCGAAGAAAAGACGGCTTTGTTGGACAGGCTCGAAAGGAATGTCCTCACCCACGAAGATTGTGAGATAATTCGGCATCTGTTTGACACAATTGAGTTCATCATCGAAATGGTGAACCGTAAAAATGCGCAATTGAAAACACTACTGAAACGCATATTGGGAATAAAATCCGAGAAATCCAAAAAAATCCGGGACAACCTGAATTCAAACAATCCTTCCGAAGAACCGATACCGGCATCGGAGAACACCCCACACGAAACAAAGGCGGAAGATCCGACCGACAATGCCGAAGCCTCTTCAAATGGCCCAAACGAAGAAAAGCCCAAAGGACACGGACGGATCGGGGCGGATGCCCACACCGGGGCCAAAAAGATTTTCATTCCCATGCCGACTTTCAAACCCGGAGACAGATGTCCGGAATGTCTCAGGGGAAAGGTGTACCCGCAAAGCAAACCTGGTGTTTTTATCAGCATTGAAGGACAGGCCCCCATGGGCGCCACGGTTTGGCAATTGGAGAAATATCGCTGCAATCTGTGCGGAATGATTTTCTCCGCAGAAGTGCCCGAAGATGTCGCCCTGAATTCCAAAGGCAACAAGTTTGACCCGCAAGCCAAGAGCATGATTGCAATTTTGAGATACGGTGGCGGATTCCCCCTGAATCGCATTGGCGAACTGCAGAAAAGTTTGGGCATTCCGACACCCGTGTCGACCTTGTGGGAAAAAGCCGAAGAGGCCGGTGACAAGATTTACCCCGCCTATGAGGAGTTGAAACGGCAGGCCGCCCAGGGAACTATCATCCACAATGACGACACCGGTATGAAAATCCTGTCGGTCATGAAGGAAATCGGAGAAGAGATAAAAACCGCGGAAGGCAAAACAAGGACCGGCATGTTTACCACCGGCATCGTGTCCGTTGTTGAAGACCGGAAAATCGCTCTTTTTTTTACCGGTCGCCGGCATGCGGGGGAGAATTTTGCCGACCTGCTTGAAAAAAGAGCGCCGGACCGAGACCCGCCCATTCAGATGTGCGATGCCAAAAGCGGCAACACCCCAAAAGATGCCGAAGTTGTTTCCTGTTATTGCAACACACACGCACGACGCAACTTTGTCAACGTGGCCGAGGATTTTCCGGACCAGTGCCTGTACGTCATTGATGTCTTCGGGAAGATATGTCAAAACGACGCCTTGGCCAGGGAGCGGCAGATGTCCCCCGATGAACGGCTGCAATATCATCGGGAGAAAAGCGGTCCGACACTGGAATCATTTCATGCCTGGTTGAATGATCAGTTCGACAAAAAACAGGTTGAACCCAATTCCAGTTTGGGCAAGGCGATTGCCTATGTCCTCAACCACTGGAAAGAACTGACCCGGTTTTTGCATGTGTCCGGCGCCCCGCTCGACAACAACATATGCGAAAGGGCGCTTAAAAAGGTGATCCTTCACAGGAAAAACTCCCTGTTTTACAAAACAGAACACGGGGCCTATGTGGGCGATATGTTTATGAGCCTGATTCATACCTGCAACCTTGCGGGCGAAAACCCTTTCGATTACCTGACCAACCTTCAGACACATTCATCGCATGTTTTCAAAAACCCGGAAAAATGGCTGCCGTGGAATTACCGGAACACACTCACGGAATTGGCTCCCGGTCGGCCCGGCTCTCAGTCAGAACAAACGACACAGGGGGCACCTGTGCCGTTGGCAGGCAGTCTGCCCCCATCCGGCTATGCACAGGCAGAGCCCATCTGAATTTTCGGTATCAGGCCGTATTCAATTTTTTCCAGGCCGGCGCGGCATCCGCTTTTAACGGATTGCCGTTCCATATGAGCAGTTGAAGCTCATGGGCGTCGAGTTGCCTGGTGCAATCACCTCCTTTGTCCGGCCACCATTTGAATTTTCCTTTCGACAGGCGCTTCTGACAAAGCCAAAAGCCCTGACCGTCATAAACGAGAATCTTGACTGCCGTTGCCGACCTGTTTCGAAAAACAAACAAATATCCCGAAAATGGATCTTCCCTCAGGACTTGGCGGCAAAGACCCGCCAGGCCGTCAATTCCTTTTCGAAAATCGACCGGTTCGACGGCAAGCAGCAGCCGCATTTGCGGTGTGATTTGAATCATTTTTACCCGCTCCGAAATGCCCGACAAATTTCATGCAAATCCAAACTTCTCGAATCCCTGACATGAATTTTCATTTTCGATCCTGTTCTATCCTCCATTTCTATGGTCCATTCGTAATCGACACCATGATCTCCGATTGCCAATTCAAAGAAGGCGGGGGCGGTTCGCCGCTGGTCGGCAGGTTCCGTGCATTCGGCGGGAGCACGTCTTTTGAGTTCGGTCGGATCTAAATGAAGTCGTTTTGCGATGGCGGGGATGGGATATTCCGCAGTAAGACCTGTGGCGGCTTCCCACAGCCGACGGGGCATCGGTCTGGGGCTTTTCCTGGTCTTTCGCCAGTTCTTGAACAGATCTTCGACTTCTTCGAGGGTTCTATGTGGCGTGGTTTCGGTACTCATGGCTGTCCTCCATAATTTCAATTGACAGCACTTATAGCACCGCTCACGGATCAAGTCATGCACGCTTGCCGAAAGGACACAATCGGGAGAGGATTTTCAAAAGGCGGCCATGTCTGTCGGCATGGAATGGTTTGCTGAAATTGATGATGAAACCGTGCAATATCTGTGCGCGATTGGTTGTTTCATGCAGTTTTTGGCGGTATCGGTATACAGCCCAATTCTTGGAAAGCATAAGGGCTTGAAAGCGCTTTTTCGCAAAGTGAGGTGGCCGATCGCCTGGATGCCAGGGAAATTGTGGATACACTCAGAGCGCACGGAAGTGACATTACCGAGGATGAAACCTTTCAATTGGATATGAGCCAAGCATTGGAAGCGGGA
>JAAEMV010001033.1 GCA_024225195.1 Planctomycetaceae bacterium
GCCCTTCCAGTCAAGCTCGTCAACAACCTCTTCCGTTAGCACGCTTGTCCCAAAGCCAACAAGGTCAATATACGCTTCCGACATTTCGATATTAAAATTGGATTCCTGCAGTGCGTCGAATATTCGTTTCGTCGTTGACTCAAGCCATTCTTTCGCGGCTTTGATGTTGTTAAGCTCTTTATTCTTGAACGTAAGGTCGAACCATTTCTGACTCGGGCTGGTGAGGTTGCCCTGTAGACTTGCGGCAAGGGACTGAACCGCAAAAACCACCGTGCTATCGTAAACGTCGCGCCGATGCCAATCGACTTCGTTCTCGTTGGTCACAGTGTTATAGAACTCACCGCGAAACGGCAAAGCAAAGCGCTCTATCATTTCCCATAGTGACTCAACTGCGCTGCGCTCTGATTTCAGCGCATCCAGACGGCGGATAATCATTGAATTTTTCATGCACTACACTCCCAATATGGCGATTGATCGCCGTAATAGTCGATCGACTTAGCCCGA
>JAAEMV010001034.1 GCA_024225195.1 Planctomycetaceae bacterium
AAACGCACTCATATAGATTCAGACAAATCCCCGATTGTGAATCCCTTAAAGTAAATTCAAATATTTAGCGTTGAACAGCCCTGGACCAAGCGCCCTGCAAATCGGAAAGTATCGTTTTCTCATACGCTGTGGGTTCCACAAAGAACGTCATGTTTTCTCCAATAATAGCACTTTGCCGCGCCTTCTATCCATTGCTTTCAAAGAGGTTCCATAATGGGTATTATCCGATTGACAGCCCCTGATTTTCAGTGAAAAATAACGCGCTTTAAGGATTTTTTTAAGAGCAAGAATAGCTTGTCAAAAGCTCGGGAAATCTCGCATACTGACTTTAATCCGTTGCCAATTTAAGCTAGAATTCAGCTATGTTCAACATAAGCCTCGAAAAACGCCTGCCACGCAGAAACATGTTCCGGTTTTATCGCCTGTCCATCCTGCCCAATTTGTTTGGTGAATGGACACTGGCGAGAGAGTGGGGCCGTATTGGTACAAGAGGGCGCAGCCGTCTTGATTGGTTCAGAACTCAATCTGAGGCTGAGCAGGCCATGCTTGAGTTGAAGACGTTCAAAACCCGTCGGGGTTATCTGACCAAGCCAGAACAGCTTTCACTATTCTAATTTGCGATTTTCCCAAAGTCCCATAAACTATACATTATGGGACTGGAAGTTATACACGTAAAATAGAGCCCCGAAACTCGTCCCATATTGTTTTCCCGTATTTATAAGATATATTTGGAACTATGAACATCGGATATGCTCGTGTGTCATCACTTGGCCAAAGCCTCGACACTCAAATTGAAAAACTCCAAGCCTTCGGCTGTGAGAAAATCTTCCGAGAGAAGAAATCTGCTGCATCGACAGACAAGCGTGAAGCTGTCAAAGATGCTCTCGAATTCTGTAGGGAAGGGGACGTGTTGGTCATTACCAAGCTCGACCGTCTGGCTCGTTCAATGTTTGACCTTCAGGGCATTGCCCAAACGCTTGAACGCAAAAAGGCTGATCTTGTTGTCCTAGACCGCATGCACATAATATGTCGAAGGGGCAATCGGCAATACCCTGCAGATTGGCTCGACCCCGTGAATATCGCGATAATCATCGATAAACATTTTCATCTCCTGAAGGGGCGGTCGAGCTCCGCCTGAGCAAAATATGCAGATGCCTTGCGCAATATCTCATTGGCCTGGCGTAACTCACGGACTTCACGTTCCAGAGCTTTGACACGCTTACGCTGCCGTAGAATTATGTTGCGGATGAATGATAATATGGACGCTTACACAACGCAGGACTTCGTGATGGATGTTCGAACAAGCTATTCCCTCGAAGATTTCGATTTTAACATAATCGTATTTGAAACACAGAATAGTTATTGGGGAAAAGGTCGAAGCAGAGTAAGCGGTTAGCCCTTTAATTACCCACAAGTTGATATCGCATGCAGCACGAGTTCAATACGTTGGCAGGCGATCCTTTCTGCGGTCATCTGTTTGTGTTCCGGGGAGGACGGCGCGGCGATCTGCTGAAGATCATCTGGCGGGACAGCCAGGGTGCCTGCCTGTTTAGCAAACGGCTTGAGAAGGGGCGGTTCGGCATTTCTCAAACTCAGACCTGTTACCATACGGTCAGGGGCAAACGGGTAAAGTACTGCCAATATCGTGCTCTTCAAACAATGCCGTAGCCGCGGACTGAATATCTGCATCGCTGAAATTTGACAAGTCAGGCACTTTTCTCGCTGTTCCGGGAAACACGATATATTCGACCTTACCCGATCCCAGGGCCAATCCAATGACCTTGCGGTAAGTCGAAGGGAGTGGCTTGCCTCTTAGTCTTGCCGCCAGATTGACCGTCGCTTCGCCGACTTTGCGGTCGTTGGTGTCTCCGACAACTGCGCCAATCCATTTGCCAGTTGATTTCAGCCGCACGACGGCCAGATCATGTTGCTTGACCCCGTTGCTGGCCATGATGCCGGTCCGGGGCACAACGATTGCAGGAATTTCAAGGGCATCGAGCCACTTTTCCGGTTTGCAGTCTCCGTAAGTGCCGCCTGGGAGCATTTTAGCAACCTGCGATACATAAAATCTATCTTTCTTGCAGGGTACTCCTCGCAGGATCTTTTTTCCACCGGGTCGAGTGACATACGTCTTTTCGCTAACTTCAATGCCGTAGAAATAAACGAAATTCTCGCCGGGTTTCATCCATCCCGCCTTGCGGATTCGTTTGAACTCGCGAATGAGGGAGTAGCAATTGCTTGCACCGTAGAGCAGATTGCCATTCGGCTTGCGAATGTTTGCACCGTTGCAGATTACATTGAGGGAATTGTTTGTGTCGAGCCGTCCCGCCGCGTTCTTGTGACCGAGGTCATCAATTCCGTAGGACGAAAGGGCTCCGTCAGTGTTGACGTCCATGTCGGCTACAAATGAAATTACCCCACTGTCTGATTTGTAGGCCTCGGCAGAATCGCTACCTTCCCCAATTGTTCCCAGATATCGGCAATCGCGAGCCAAAGAATCCGCAGTCAACCCCATAATAAAGGAAAGAGTCAAAACGATTTTTTCGAAATTCCGCATCAAAAATGTCTCCTTAATTTGGTCCGACGTGTCCCAGATGGAATTACTTGTTACGTAAGCGTCCTGCTCACTCACCAGCAACGTAATTCCAAGGCAGCAGTTCGTCAATGCGGTTGATTTTGTGATCTGCGATACGGCTATCTCATGCTATCAACAGCTGTTAGGTGGGGCTCCCCAAACGCACACGGTAAAGCCGAAGTTAAACAGGGCAGTATTATAAGAGAAACAAAAAACTCTTCTATTTCAAATTTACAATGGAACATTGGGCGTTGTGAGGAACAGCGAAAGGCACTTGAGGCCATCCTAGAAGATTACCCCGGTTCAGACCCTGAAGCTGCCCTTACAGCTGAGATTATGCAACTTGGCAAAGAATATTTA
>JAAEMV010001035.1 GCA_024225195.1 Planctomycetaceae bacterium
TATTCGACGGGAACCCCATTCTTTTTTACGGCGGCCACAATATCATCCGATTCTTTTTGGATCACTCGAGGGTCATTGGCACCCTGCAAAACCATCAATGGTTTCACGATTTGCTCGGAGTGAAAAAGTGGAGAAATGCTTTTGAAATAAGCCTCGTCATCGAAATCCCCCAACTCTTTTTCCAGCGATTTGCGCTGCGACTCCCACCAAGGTGGCATACTCTGAACGGTACGATGCCAGTTGGAAATCCCAAAAATATCTACACCAATCTCGAAGGCCTCCGGCTGAAACGTCAATGCCGCCAAAGTCATGTAACCACCGTAACTACCCCCAATGATGCCAATCCGACTGGGGTCGACGTAACCGGTATCAATCAGCATTTGCTTGCTGGTCACACAATCCATCAAGTCATTTTTGCCATGGTTGCGATTGTCCAGTTGCTCAAATTTTTTACCGTAACCACTACTGCCACGATTATTAATGGCGTACACGACATAGCCGTGATTTACGAGGAA
>JAAEMV010001036.1 GCA_024225195.1 Planctomycetaceae bacterium
CCTGAGAAACGGTTCCTGCTCCCAAGCCGAGCCCGCAACTGAGGTCGAATTGTGAACAATCTGACTTTCGATCATGCTGGGCTCTCCCATAGCTCGTCCTTTCAGGATTTTAACGGTTTTTCAGATTGTGACTGGCTGGTCTCGTCTGCTTCAACGCCGGGGAGAAATCCGGCTTTCGCACTGCGATCCACGATGCTCTTGAACTTGTCGTTTTCGACAAAACCTTGCACCACGGTCATCGCATACAAGAACCCAGCCAAGGGCATCGTTACGCAAAACCTGTTTTCCGGCGTCGTTTCACTGGTTTTGTCATCGTCAATCAGTCCACTCAGATCTTGACCCGCAAAAAACAACCTGACAATGCCATTTGAGAAGTTCACGGCCGATATGGTTTCGACGAAGGTTTCTTCTAGGTGATTTTGTGACATTAGTTTCCTCCCTGGAATTGTGAGCATTCAATTTGGCCAACCAAAATATTTCGACTGGTTAGTGAGTGTCTATACTGCACTGTTTTTATAAACCCGCCCTGTATGGACGATTACGCTGGCATTAATTCCGGATTAATAAATTATGAATGCCGGATCAGGGACCGGGCACATCGCGATGCCGATGGAAGGAGCCGTCCATTCCATTACCATTGTTGGGATAGCCCCCTATTCCGCCCACAATGAAGTGGGGCCCGGAGCAACCGTTCGAATATCAATCTCAAACCACGTTTACTCACGTTAATGTATGAAAGCGTGAGTAAATTCAGAGACTGCAATAAGTTGAGCGCCCAATCAGACAAGAAATGGCTGGAGCGTGTCGCGTCCAGCAGGGTTTATTTGATGGAGTCAAAACAGTTCATTCGCCCAGGAGCAAATCACAGTGCGATGCGGCATATCGGGCAAGATTTGC
>JAAEMV010001037.1 GCA_024225195.1 Planctomycetaceae bacterium
GACGTCTCTATCAGACTGACCGGAGACCAATCCCCTTCACTGTTAGCAGCATTCCCAATGGCAACATTGATTCTGGTCACAAAACTCAGAACTCCCATTTCGAGTCTATGGATCTCCTATGCAATCGAGACCAAACGCCGCTCGCTAAGACACGCGACGTGAACCATCCAGGTAGCGTCCAAAAAGCACGCCCACGAAATTGACTTTTGGCGGTGAACAACCATGGCTGGCCCCATGCCACACTCCGCCAAACGCTATCACTTCCATTCCCAAAACAGCTATCACCAAGCGGACTGGGAATAAAATTGCGGACGAACAGCGAAAACAAACGAATTTCTATCCAAAATTGCCGATTAAACTTGCGGAAACCTAACTAATTCGAGGCAACTTCCATGGGATACGATCCTTCCCGTCCCAAAATGGACTGGATAGGATAGGCGAAATGGCCTTAAACGGTCGATTTTGCCCGTTGCATGTGAGAAATCCTTCTGTTAGCTTATTCCGATCGTTGTGACGCTGTCCCTTCTAATTTGAATGATTTGCGAACGAGTTCTTGGCTTTGGCTAAATTACTGTTCGCAAACTCTGACGCTCGGACAACTTCACAGTTTTTTTTTCACTTCTGACGTGTTGATCAAATCAACATGCAACCCAGGCAGCGCCATCGCTTCAACGCCCCATTTTTGACCCTGACGTTCTCAGTCGGAATCAACTAATTTAGCCGCGAACCAGTCGCTGATCTCAAAAGAACTTAAATAATGGTAAATCGTAATCTCATTCACTCACTTGAAGACGACGCAATCGAACTGGAAATGGGAGAGTTGTTCTCTACAACCGCCCAGGAAGATCTCGAAGAACTCAATCTTACAGAACTCTATTATCCTGACGGCGTTGGCGCCGAACAAAAATACGAACTCAATGAGATCGTAGAAGGAAAGATTGTTCGCGTTGACAGTGACCACGTCGTCGTCGATGTCGGATTTAAAAGTGAAGGTACGAGTCCCCGAAACGAGTGGGAAGAGCACGAAGATCAACCCGAAGTCGGGCAAAGCATCAAAGTGCTTATCGAAGATCTTGAAGACGAGCAAGGTCGTGCCGACGATCCATCTGGTTTGATCGCCGTCAGCAAACGAAAAGCTGACCATATCATCCATTGGATTGATGTAATTTCGAAAGTCGCCGAAGGCGATATCGTTACCGGTACTTGCACACGAAAAATCAAAGGTGGACTACTTGTCGACATCGGCGTCCCAGTATTCCTACCTGCCAGCCAAGTCGACATTCGACGTCCTGGCGACATCGGTGATTACATCGGACGCGTAGTTCAATGTGAAGTTCTCAAGATTGACGAACTTCGCCGAAACATTGTTGTCTCACGACGCTCACTGATTGAGAAAGAGCGAACTTACGCACAACAAAAACTCATGGCCGAATTGGAAACTGGACAAATCCGAAAAGGTATTGTTAAGAACATCGCTGACTTCGGTGCCTTTGTTGACCTTGGTGGAATTGACGGCTTGCTACACATCACTGATATGTCGCACACACGTATCTCACACCCATCGCAAATGGTCTCGATGGATCAAGAGCTTGACGTCATGGTGCTAAACATCGACCGAGAGAAAATTAAGATCGCTCTCGGATTGAAGCAATTGCTACCTAACCCATGGGATCAGGTCGAAGAGAAATACCCAATTGCATCGGTTCAAACGGGTGAAGTTGTCAACGTAATGAACTACGGTGCATTCGTTAAACTTGAGCCTGGAATCGAAGGTCTCGTGCACATCTCCGAAATGTCATGGGTCAAGCGAGTCAACCATCCAAGCGAATTGGTTAACATTGGCGACGAGATTCAAGTTTCGGTTTTGGGTATCGACAAGTCGGGTGAGCAAATGTCACTGGGCATGAAGCAAACTCAAGACAATCCTTGGGATAAAGTCGAAGGTAAGTACCCAATCGGCAAGGAAATTTCCGGACGCGTTCGGAACCTTACCAACTACGGTGCCTTCATCGAACTCGAAGAAGGAATTGATGGTCTGTTACACGTTTCTGACATGTCATGGACGCGAAAAATCAGCCATCCAAACGAAGTTCTTGAGAAAGGTCAGGAGTTGACTTGCCGGATTTTGGCTGTTGACACCGACCGTCGACGGATCGCCCTTGGATTGAAGCAGATGAACGAAGATCCATGGACAAGCGACATTCCACAACGATACTCACCTGGCCAGAAAATCACCGGCAAGGTCACCAAAATTACCAATTTTGGAGTATTCGTGGGACTCGAAAATGGACTCGAAGGACTCCTTCACATCTCGGAACTTGCCGAGCACAAAGTCGAAAACCCTGAGGACGTCGTCAAAGTCGGTGACGAACTCGAGGTCAAAGTTCTCCGCGTTGATACCGAAGAACGAAAAATTGGACTTTCTCGACGGCGAGTTGACTGGACAGCAGAAGAAGAAGCGGCGGAAGCTAAGAAAGAAGCTGCCGAAGTTTCGGGAACTGCTGGTGGACCCAATATTGCTCAAGCAGACCTTAAAGGTGGACTTGGCGGTGGCGGATTACTAATTCAATCGCCTGATGCTCCGGCTACTGAAGCAGCCGCGCCTGCGGAAGCAGCTGCTCCAGCGACTGAAGAAGCCGCACCAGCTGAGGACGCAGCACCTGCTGCTGAGGAAACGCCAGCCGCTGAAGAGGCACCTGCGGAAACTCCGGCTGACGAAGAGAAATCGGAAGAAGGCTAAACACTTAATTTGGAATCGACTCAACGCGAGTCCTCTCCCAATAAGTTGCGGAAACGACAAACGCTCACCTGCGAAGGTGGGCGTTTTTTTTTGGCTGCTTGGTTCCAATAATTCTGGCGAGCCCAAACACTTTCACTGTCGTAAAATCCGTTTTCTGTATCCCTGCGGCTCAAGGAAGCTACTTCGAAAGCATCTCCACCGTGAGGTACTCTTCCCAAATGCGGCATTCTCGCAACGGA
>JAAEMV010001038.1 GCA_024225195.1 Planctomycetaceae bacterium
ACTCGCCCGAACTGAACTGTGCTGGGATTTTACAAAGGCTGTGCAAGTGTGAACTGCCCTTTGTTCGCCCGACGCACGCAATGCTGTTAACCCATCCTTCTACCACCTAGCATAGACGAAATCCTGCCGTTTTCGCCAATCGATGCGGAAGGGAAACCGAGTTAGACATCGGAAGACAACTCAAAACGATGCTAAAACATCGCTTTTTACGTTGTCACAACGAGACGCATGGCCCCGCGTAGTTTCGTCGCATCTATTTCAAACGCCTATTCGCCCGTGCCGCCCTGCCAGTCATCGGTCTGAAATGGTGACGCCGGCAGACCCGCCGAATTGACCAAATTTGGATTGGTTATCTTGCGCCAGCCAAAACGCACCGTTTTGGGACTCTTTACTGCGCTAGCTGAAACCACAACCGTATTTCCTTCGATTGTCGCTTCTGCAGCGACAAACTTGCCATCGGCTCCTGCGATTTGAAATTCATTCAATGATTTTTGATCTCGGGATCGAAGTCCTTCGGCAGTATGTGCGAACGATACACGTGCCTTGTCA
>JAAEMV010001039.1 GCA_024225195.1 Planctomycetaceae bacterium
AAGAACGATAGGAAGAAAACATGTATCACATTCGATTCATTGACACAAAAGTCGTAGTCTGGACTGGTACTTGGGAGCAATTCCAACTCGCCTTCAATGGCAAACTGGACGAAGATAACTCAAAAACTTTCGAGATCGTTCGGGCTGGCTGGAACCCAACGTGTCCCACCTATAGACTATAATACTAATATGACAAAAGAAGAATACTACAATCAACAATGGGAGCGATTCCAAAATGGGGAAATCTCCCAAGATGACTGGAAGATGTTTTGTGACTGCTACCTGTACACAATGAAGCAGTGGCAGCAAACCTGTAAGAACCTAAAAAGGCGAGATTCTTTTTGAATTTGACTGGATAGGGGTTGACAAAACGACCGATATATGTATAATAGAAGCATGACAAACAACAACACTAAGAAAGAAACTACTATGAAAGATGTAAACAAAATGACTCTTAAAGAATTCGCCGCTGCTATCCGTGAGGGTAAAATCGAAGTGAAACCAGAATTTTCACACACTCCCACCCGTGACGAAGTTACAATGAACGGTAAGTTCGGTTGCGAATAGGGCGTCGTTGCCTATCCGCCCCGACAGGGGCACCACGCTACAAACAATAGACGTAAGTCCTTTGCTGGTAAGGGTTTAGGTCGGCGGGCGCAGACGCGCGCGACGTAAGTCCTTTGATACCAACGACTTACGACGATTCGAGATAATTCCAGTTTTACCTATTGACAGATCAGCAGATTGACGATAAGTATAGTATGAACGAAATACACTTTGCGATCTACGCAGCGACGGCGGTAATTATGTCCCAAGTCTTTTTAATTTTATTTGAGGAATACAGAGCATAACGCTTGACAAACTCTTGATTGACTGTATAATTAAGACATAACAACAACACGACACGCGAAGGAAACAACAATGAACGATTTCAACACCCAACTTCAGTGCGACGAATTCATCCCCGGCGACGACTTCTTGGAGTGGGTTGCCGCGATGGAGGCATTCGCCGCGAATCGCGACGAGGAGGATGCTCGTTGGGACGAGATCAAGGAGGAAATTTCCTCTGAATGGGCAGAAAATCAACCAAAACCCTTTTAGGGGGTTGACATCGGGGCGAGTTCGGGTATAATTGAAGCACCACAGGAGGAAACGACCAATGGACAACTAAAAGCGTTGCCGCCCACAATGGGCTCAACACCCCAGCGGCAGGGGATGAGAGAACATCTAAAAACCACGACTTTCCAACCACTTTTTTAGGAACAACACATTGAAAACCGCACAAACCAAAACCGCAAACCCCGTCCGAGTCATCCGCAATACCGTCACTGGTAAACATCAGTGGGCGAAAATCGTTGACTGTCAGACTGGCAGAGTCCTTCACACGGGACAATTGAAGCACATTAAATACGTTGCTCGAAAGAAATTTAACCTAACACTTGTGTAGGGTGTTGTTGCCGCAAATCGTCCTAAGTCCTTTGGTAGTAAGGGTTTAGGGCGGCGGCGGCGGCCGCGATCGACCTAAGTCCTTTAGTAGTAAGGGTTTACGTCAATTCCCTATAGCAAATACTATGCCAAAAGAAAGTTGTAGTTATTCTCGTAATTTAGTGCAGTACCCCTTGACAAATAGACGATATAGTGTATAATGGAGGCATGATGAAAGAGAAACCAAGAACTTACACGAACTACTGGAAACACAAACGTCCCTTCGGTAAGCGACAGATTTCCAAAATAAACCGCAGAAAAGCTAAAGAGACCCTTGACAAACGCCGATAATTAGAGTATAATGAGAAACATGAGAATTATCAACGAACTTGAATGGGTGGCAGATCTGGACAACGTGGATCATGAGATTTGCGGCATTGCCACCGGTGCGATAGAAGAAATTCAATTCTATCAAAGGATGATCGAAAGGCTTGCCGAAACCGTGCGGCAGCAACAACTCGTAATTGAGGGGTTGACAAACGGCGACGACTAGAGTATAATGA
>JAAEMV010001040.1 GCA_024225195.1 Planctomycetaceae bacterium
CAGACTATCGCTAGCAGCGGTGTCCGAGCATTTGCAAGGAAGCATTTTTTCAAACAGGCATCATGAAAAATCTCAATCGAGCGTTACGGATGACGCTCAAATATCGCTGGTCTCTGATCGCCTCTTTTTTCTGTAGTGCGATGGTGGCGGTTCTATGGTCGCTCAACCTCGGCGCGGTTTATCCGTTTGTCGAAATCGTCATTAAAGGTAAATCGCTTCACCAATGGGTCGCTGATGAAGACATTGAATCACAACAATTAATCACGAGCAGCCAAAATAGTATTCGGGAATTAGAAGCGCGTTTAAAAGCAAATCCGGATCCGACTGAATCATCCAAGATCCAAAACCAAATCAACGCCAATCTTTATGATATTCAAATTCAGGAAACTCGCACTACAGGCCGAGCCAAACTAGCACCCTACATAAAAAAATACGCGCCGGACAAACCATTTACAACGCTCGCCTATCTAATGGCATTAATGTTTATCGGAACAGTTCTTCGTGGAATGTTCCTGATGGGCAGCATGGTTTCAGTTGCGCGTGTCGGCCAGCGCACGATGCTGGACATGCAAAATCGAGTATTTCAAAACGTGCTCGACATGGAAGCGTCCGAACTTGGAGTAAAAGGAACCGGTGATTTAATCAGCCGTATCCGTGGGGAAACCGGCGCAATTTGCCAAGCCATCACAACGCTCTTTGGGAAGACTATCCGCGAACCGCTCAAAATGACGGGCTGCCTCGTCGGCGCGGCTTGGGTGAACTGGCGACTGCTGCTGTTCTCGCTCCTAATTTGCCCAATTGCTGGATACCTGATGCTTAAATTGGCACAGGTAACCAAACGAGCAAACAAAAGGGCGATGGAAGATTCAGCAAAACTGCTCAACCGACTTTACCAAGCCCTGACTTACATGCGTGTCGTCAAAGCCTTCACGAATGAAGACAACGAACGCAGGCGATTCGATCTGGTTGCCAACGATGTCTATAAAAAGTCCATGCGGATTTCTGTCTTTGGCGCCCTCTCAAGGATCAACAACGAATTACTCGGCGTCAGCATGATCTCCCTCAGCGTCCTTGCCGGCGGATACCTAGTCCTCAACTCGACGAATTACCTTTTTGGAATTCGTATGTGTGACGCACCGATGGGATTCGGCAGCCTCATGATGTTCTTTGGATTTCTAATTGGAATTGCAGATCCACTACGAAAAATGGCTGACGTCTACAACATGATTCAAGGCGGCGTCGTGGCGGCCGACCGCGTCTTTCCCTTGATTGACCAAATCCCGGCCATCCAAGATCCTGAAACGCCAGTTGCAATCCCGACTGGCAAACTCGACATTGAATTTTGCGATGTGCATTTTGAATACGAGCCGAACCAACCTATCCTTCGAGGAATCAGTGAACAAATTCCCGCGGGCACTTCCCTGGCCATCCTGGGGCATAACGGATGTGGAAAAAGCACACTGATCAATTTGATTCCGCGATTTTTTGAAACCAATGGCGGAACCGACCAGGCCGACGGACAAATCCGAATTGGTGGTCATGACGTTCGCAACTACCCCGTGAAATCGCTCCGGCAAAAAATTGGATACGTGACCCAACAGACCATGCTCTTCAACGATTCGATCTCGCAAAACATCGCGTATGCCAAGCCAGAGGCAACCCACGAAGAAATCGTCGCTGCCGCTCAAAAAGCACATGCTCACGAGTTCATATCCCAGATGGAATTCGGATACGACTCGATGATGGGAGAGCACGGAGGCAAACTCTCCGGAGGGCAACGCCAACGCATTTCACTGGCCAGAGCGATTCTCAAAGATCCTGAGATCCTAATACTTGACGAAGCGACCAGCCAAATCGATCCGGAAAGTGAAAAGCTGATCCATGAAACACTCGCCGAATTTATCCAAGGTCGAACTACGGTTCTGATTACTCACCGCATGTCCACACTCGAACTTGCGGACAAAATCATGATCATGCGTGAAGGACAAATTGTCGACTGCGGAACCCACGAACAACTTCTGTCTCGCTGCTCCGATTACCGCCGAATGAGAAACCTTCAACTTGAGGAGGCCGCTTGATGAGTGCACCTGCCCGAAAATACATGGAACCGCATCGGCAAACCCCCAGCCTGCAACCCGGCCTCAACACCAAATTTGAACAACTTCAACTCGCTACCGAAATCATTAAGCACGAAGCAGAGGCATTAAAAAATCTGGCCTCCAACTTGCCGGATGATTTCTGTGTTGCCACCGACCTGTTACTTGAATGCGAAGGCTGCGTAATTGTCACAGGCATCGGCAAGGCTGGTTGGATTGGCCAAAAAACTTCTGCGTCTTTAGCGTCCGTTGGCGTGCGTAGCCATTTCCTTCACCCCGCCGAAGCAATCCATGGCGACCTCGGAAGAGTTGGTCCAAAAGACATTGTTCTCGTTTTTTCTAACAGCGGAGAGACAGGCGAGATCCTCAAACTGCTGCCGTCCTTCGAAAAGTTTCAAACTCCCATCATTGCCATCACCGGCAAACAGAATTCAACTCTGGCTGCGCACAGTGCCGCCGTGCTCAATTATGGAAAAATCAATGAAGCCTGCCATCTCGGACTTGCCCCCTCTACAACCACGGCACTGATGCTCGCTCTGGGAGACGCACTCACTTTGGTCGTCTCCAAAACCAAGCAACTCCAGGCAGATGACTTTGCAAAATTTCACCCGGGAGGCTCACTTGGAAAACGACTCTCCCTGGTAGAGCAGGTAATGAGACCGATCGACGAATGCCGAATTGCGAACGAGACCGCAACCGTTCGCGACATCTACATTCAACAAGGAGGCCGGGAACGAAGGACTGGCGTTGTCTTAATTACTGACCAGCAATCTCGATTAACCGGCATTTTCACCGACAGCGACTTGGCAAAATTACTTGAAAAACAACAAGACGAGCTATTTGACGAACCTATTCGAAACGTCATGACGCAATCGCCTATCACGATCGCAGCCGGTACAAAAACACTTCTAGCCATCGAAACGCTCGCCTGCAGAAACCTAAGCGAGCTGCCCGTCGTCGATGCGGACGGTCGAGCGATCGGACTGATCGATATTACCGATGTAGTTAATGTCCGTGGCGGCCAATAGGCTATCTCTCGAAACCCCACTTCGCAGTGACAAACGCCACTGCACCTGCTTCCGAGGCGGGAACCGTCGCGTTCAGTTTCGACGATCGACTTGCTCGCGCTGCCCAACGAACGCCGGGAAACGTGAGATCCGGCTGCCCCCCACTTTAGCGGCCACCGTCGCCTTTTTCGTGATCGCCGGCGACTAGGCAACAATTCGTAGTCTTCCTGAGGTTTGTACCGAATTTGTTTTTTTGCTTATTTTTTTTCAATAAAATTTAAAGGATCAAAAAACTCCACTAACAACATGGATGACCGAAATTAAATACCTTGAAGGACGTTTTAATTACGATAATAAATCCCTGATCGCCCGAGACATTTAGACTTGATGAACAAATTCTGCGATTAATTTCTTCAGCCGAGTACCGCGGGGACAGAAGTACTAACGGTAGACAACGCGCAATAGTTACAATATGGACAAGGCAACCCCGCTGGTTTCTTCCTTTTTCAGATGGTTTTTTCCTGCAATACTGTGGCAGCGGCGCATACTTTTTACGTGTCGCTGGAAATATATTTCATCCTATTTGTTTTAAGAGGTAACACCTATGTATTCACCATCGCGCCGAAAGGCGTTCACGCTGGTTGAGTTGCTAGTGGTCATTGCGATCATTGGAATCTTGATCGGTATGCTGCTTCCTGCTGTGCAGCAGGTTCGCGAGGCGGCCAGACGGACGACTTGCATGAACAACGCGCGTCAGATCGCTCTGGCAGTATTGAATTATGAAAGTGCCTATCAGCAATTCCCTTCAGGTTGGGATGGCTGGAATGCTTCTTCTGCATTTCCAAAGCAATACACTCCATTCGTGTGGCGCGGAAGCACTCCTTACAAAGGTAACTACTGGGGATGGGGAACGTTCATTCTTCCATTCATGGAGCAAAACAACCTTTATGACAACTGCAACCTCTATACCCACTGGGGCGAGGATATGTTGTTGCCAAACGGTGACCAGTTAACTGGTAGTGTGATCCCGTCGTTCCAGTGTCCAAGTGACACCCCTAAGATTGACGGCAAGAACACTTGCTACACGTCGAACTCTTTGGACTTACCTAACGGTATTTCCAACTACGTCGCCAACATTGGCTACTCCATGTGGACTTCACGTCGAATGCAGCCAAACCACCGACAAAAGTGGGGCCCATTTGGTATGAACACCAGAGTGGACTTCGGCACGATGACCGATGGCTCCAGCAATACAATCATGATTGGTGAGCGTTCCAGCAAATCAGAGACCGGACCGTCTCCGAAAAACCCACTTATGGTCGGAGCGATTTGGGCTGGTTCACACCGCTGGCAAAACAACCCAGACCTATCAACACCGATGGCTGGTCGTTGGTCTAACATGGGACGTGCTGGTGGCCTTAACTTCATCGTTAACGGTAACTACCGAGCCCGTTCGATTGCATCCAGCGGCCACACCACAGGTGCGACAGTGGCGATGTGCGACGGTTCAGCTCAGTTCCTTTCTGACAACGTAGCGAATTCGACTTTGAATTGGCTTGCTGCCTATCAGGATGGAAACACAGTTAACGAGTATTAATTCTAATAATTGTTTACATTTCAAATGGAGCCCGATTGCTTAGCAGTCGGGCTCCAATATTTTACGGACAAACACGCGAGAATAAATGATGAAACTCAAAATCAACAGCCTTTCGTATTTCTGCCTAGCGGCTCTACTTTGCGTTAGTACGCTTGTTGGCTGCAAAGAGGGTGGCTCACTTGCTCCCGTATCTGGCGTCGTAACGCTCGATGGCAAACCACTCCCAGGTATTAGGGTCACCTTTTATCCAGAACCTGCCGAAGGGAATTCGTCCCCCGGCCCTTACTCCACCGCGGTGACCGACGGCGAAGGGAACTTCTCATTAGTAGACCGTTACGGAAACACCGGAGCGATGGTTTGGCGACACAAGGTTGAATTTGAGTGGGACGAAATGGACGAGGCAGCTCTTTCGGATGCAATGGAAGGCGCTGACGGCGGTGGAGACGCTGACAGCGCGGCCGTTGCCGCAGCCAAGGCGCAGATGAAGAAATTCACCAAAATTCCGAAGAAGTACGAAGGGGGCGGAGCGTCACAATTCGTGGTGGATGTCCCGAGTGGTGGACTTGAGTCTTACGCTATCGAGATGACCAGCAACTAGGCTAGGCGACCCGAATCGATGGGTCTTGCCAGCGCCTCCGCACAAATGATAACTAAAAGAGCTCTCGATCTTCGAGAGCTCTTTTTTATTGACCCAATCCCTCTTTGCATCATCAACAATAAATTAATTGGTTGCTCTATTAGAGCCAAGCCTTCTCAATTATGTTGTGTTTTTACGGGGCGCACTGCTAGTTCCCTAGCAAGCCAAAACAAGCGGTCATTGCATACCTAAATTAGAAGATAATAAACCATGGACAAACCAAAAATTGCTGCCTGTTTTCCAAAGCAGGTTGAACTAGAGGCTGGTAAAAAATACGCTTACTGCACCTGTGGCATTTCGGAAAACCAACCCTTTTGCGATGGAAAACACAAAGGAACGAACTTTGTGCCGATGGTCTTTGAGGCGACTGAAACAGAAACAGCCTATTACTGTCAGTGCAAACACACCTCCACCGCACCCAAATGTGACGGAACTCACAACACACTCGAATCTGCCGACGATTCCACAACCTAATGTTTCATTTCGGCTCCCCAGCAACGGCCAATCGGCGACTCCAGTAGTGGATCAATATGGGCAAGCAAGCAAAATTCATTTTCCTCAGCAAAGCGCTTGGATGGGTCTTGCTTGCCTCAATATTCATCCTACTAATTTTTATCCCTCTGCTGACATCCACGCTTTTAAGAACATCCCAACTCCCCGTTAGTGCATTAGAGTACTGGAGATACATCGAGTCGTCGCAGGCCGTGCTGATGAAAATACTAGGCGTGATCTGGATTTTCTTTCTTGGTGGATGTTTTGCGAGCTTTTTAAATGTCGTCGCCTGGCGACTCCCCCGAGGCCGCGGTGTAAACGGCTCAAGCATGTGCCCGTTTTGCGAAACCGAACTCTTGTTCAGTGACAACCTACCCGTTTACGGATGGATTCGAAATTCAGGAAAGTGCCGAACCTGTCGTACACCCATTTCACCGCGCTACCTAATTGTGGAAGTCTTTCTCGGCTTCATTTTTCTCCTAATCGCATTTTTTGAAATCCTAACTGGTGGATCCAACCTGCCATTTCAACAGCCAAGTCAATCTCAAGGCTTCGAATATCTTCTGTTTGACCCCCAATGGAATTTGATCCAAATTGCTGCTTATCACTTAGCCCTGATCTGCCTGCTGTTCACAATCTCGCTGATTCGATCCGAACGCTTGCAAATTCCCCGGAGCGTATTTTATTGGGGACTGGGCATTGGAGTTGGATTGCCACTGATCTGGCCAGACATGACGTTGATCGCGTGGAACATTGACACGGATCAACTGATTGAAATCGCACGTGCATCATCGACACAATTCATCACATTCGCCTACGGTTTAATCGCCGGCTCCGCATGCGGATTATTGTGCTCGTGGGCAACGTTAAATTCTAAAAGAATGCTAGACGATCGCGTTCACCAATCCACCATTGAACAATTAAACTGTGTCGACGATACCATCGCTGCTATGTCTTTGGTGGGAATTTTTCTTGGCTGGCAGGCAGCCCTATCCGTGACACTCTTCTTCTTATTCATCCAAGCAGTTTTGCTGGTGTCTAAAAAAGGAAACCGAACCTCCGCCGTCACACCGTCGGCGGCTGTCTTCGTCGCGACGCTTTTACATTTAATAACCTGGCAAGGGTTCACGTACCTTCCCGTCTGGCCATCTCCCACAGCCAATGCCGGCGGAATTGCAGTTTGTCTTGTCGCTATCCTCTCGGTCTCCGCAGGTCTTCGCAAACTTATCGTCGCCCAACAAAATCTTCAAATCCCTTGAGATTCAGGCCGTGAGATTCAGAGGCAAAACCTGAGCCAGAGCACGGGAAATCATTGCGGAATACCGAAGAAGCCTATTCGATTTCGCCGTGCAGCTCACTTAAAAGATCAAGCTCCGACTCGAGCGTCTGATCAGTTTCAATGGCAGCCCCTTGAACGCTTGGCAAGATTGTCGGCATTGGCGCATAAATTGACTGTGGTAGATTCCGCTCGGGAGTCGGTTGGGACTGCTGAGAAAGTTCCCATGGATTCCCTCGGATTTTACATCCGGGCAGGAATACGAACACTGCTAGTAACAGTATCGAATAAGCGATTAGATTGCGTTTGTCAGCCAATTTTCTTTCCTGGAAACCTCTCGACCCGATCAATCTCATCAAAAAACTACATCTCAGACAACCTCAATTTTGCAGCGGCCCCATCACAGGGTTAACCTCAGCTCCCATTGGACTTTCTTAACAAGAAGTCACCCAATCGTGGAGAAAGCTGTGTCATTGAAAACAAGAGCTTCGCATGCCAGGGCATTATCAACTCAGGCTTTCTCTTCTCGCAATGACGAACTATTTTTCGAGCGAGAAAATCAGGATCAATTCCTTTCAGCTTAACCCCGGCACCCGGCTGTGCTACCGAATCCCCCATTCCCTCCGCTTGCGAATCGTAACGAGTACCCGAATCCTCCCGACGAATTGGCCCAGGACAGACGTGTAAACAGTTTACGTTTTCTGGCCCCTCCAGACGCAATTGGTGACTAAACGCTGCCAGACCATGCTTACTCACTGCGTAAGGCGCAACTTTAGGCCAGCCAGTCTTCGAAGCCAACGAACCGATATTTACAACTTGCCCGGATGTCGCCTTGAGCGCGTCCATCGTCGCTAAAGTACAACGGATTGCCGAATAAAGATTCATCTCCATAAATTCTGCGTACTGCTCAACCGTACAATTGAGCAGTTCTATTCGCGTCGATTTGCCAACATTATTCACCAACAAATCGATTCGACCGTGCTTTTCGAGTATGCCCCGGACAGCTGCCTCAATGCTTGAATCACTCGTGACATCCCCCTGAACCCAGTCCAGCTGAATGTTTGACTTCGCCTTCAGCTCACATACTTTTTGAAGCTTTTCTTCATCGCGAGACAGCAAAATCGCGGTAGCCCCCGCCTGTGAAAATGCGCAGCCAATCGCAAGCCCCAGACCACCAGAGCCACCGGTCACCAACACTACTTTTCCTTGCCAACTTCCCATTATTTCCAATCAACTCAATCGAATCACTTTTCAAGTCGCTTCATCACCGGCCAAGATGCCCGTTACTTTTACACGAATAACGATGGGCGTTCGCCCCCATTGCACGCTAGCAAATCAATCGAATCAGCTCCATTTCCAAGGCCAATTTAACTAAATCACTAGTTTTTCATCTATCTCGCTAACTTATCTCAAGACTGCCTCTCGCCTTGCCGATGCCGATTGTATCAGGTGGGGGGTCTAGGGAAAGTTTAACGCCTGAATATGCTCTCAAACTAATTCGGAACAATCGGTAAAGCCATGAGTCCAAAAGATACCCTCAAATCAG
>JAAEMV010001041.1 GCA_024225195.1 Planctomycetaceae bacterium
AGACCTGAAATCTCCATGGCGTCCCATCAGTGTGATCGTTTTGTGAATCAACCAATGCGAAGCCACGAACGTGTGATTATTAGGATTGTGCGCTACCTTAACAACACAAAGGACAAAGGCATTATTTTTAAACCTGATCCCGAACTTGGACTTGAATGCTTCGTCGATGCAGATTTCGCTGGAGGTTGGTGTCAAGCAGATGCTGACAACCCAGAAAATGTGATGTCGCGAACCGGGTTCGTTATTCGATATGCAGGTTGTCCGATTGGTTGGTGTAGCAAACTACAAACCGAAATTGCACTAAGCACAGCGGAAGCGGAATACATTGCCCTTTCGCAGGCGCTAAGAGAAGTCATACCACTGATGACTCTTTTACAAGAATTGAACGAAATATTTCCGCTATACATATCTAAACCTGACTTCTTCTGCAAAGTTTTTGAGGACAACCAATCTTGCATCGCCATGACGGAATCAACTAAGTTTACGCCGAGGACGAAGCATATTGCTCTCAAATATCACCACTTCAAATCCTATGTTGACTCTAAGCGCATAAGGATTGAATACATACGGTCAGAAGATCAGTTGGCAGATATATTCACTAAGCCTATTATGGACGGGCAGTTTTTCGTATTGCGATACAAACTTTGCGGATGGTGAAATGGAACGTTCGTTTGCGAGGGAGTGTTACAAAAGTGACAATTTGTGACATAAGTTCGTGACAAATGAGTTTTTCGCTTGTACTCGAACTTGGTAATTATCGACTTTCATCTTTTGTACGTATATGTACAACGAAAGTACATACTTCCCACATTTTCGGAATTTAAAGTGTTTCTACTACTTGTTAATCTACTTGTACCTGTACGAGTACTTTCGAGCACCGAAAAAGAGCACTTTATCTTATTTTGACTTTTCAAACTCACTGATTACATTTCAATAGTAGTAACTAATCAATTCTAATTCATAATTTCAATCAAACACGGAGTTATCTTAATAGTTTATCAGACCCAGGTCTTTAACCCTGAGTATTGTATCATCGATTCTTCGGTTCTTTTGAGCGGAAATCACATTCTTTTGTTCGAAAATGGCAAACACGGCGGTAAGCGGCGGGAGTGCAACAGCGGGCACGTCAGGAAACACGGCGGGCTCCGCGAAACTACCAAACACCACTACGAATCCTTTCGATAACGATATTGACCTTTCAAAGAAAGAAGGTCTCTCGATTTGGAAATCAGCCACCGAACCGGATTCAAGCGTTACGCGCCTAGAATTAACCGTGCAAAATGGAGACAAGCTTCTAGCTCGTTTCAAATCAAAATGTTCCGAGTTTCGAATTAATCGATACATTCGTATTCCAACAGAGGGAACGGGAGTGACAGCAGTAACTCGAGGTGGATCGCCGCACAACTTCACGGCATGGTCTAAACTACTCGAAAGCTACCATTCTCTGACTCTCGAAGAAGTCCAAGCCTTCGCGTGTTACAATTGGGGCGAAAATGACACCGTTCGTGCGAAAACAGCTTCGTTTCAAGTCAAAACGCTCGATTTCGAAGCTCAAGGCTCGGAGCTCGAAAGAGCGAAAATGAAGCAACAGTATCGAATTCGGTCCGAAATGCTTTTCAAGATTATTCAAAATAATATTCCTGAAACCGATTTCGAGCTGCTTCAAGTCGAATCTGACGCGTTTACGTTCACCGATAATGTGACGGGAGACGAGATCGGAGACGGCGTGATCCTTCTAAAACTAATTCTTGACGACGTTAAGCCAAGGACAGTCATCGACGTTCAGGATTTGGAGGAGAAACTGGCTTCGGCTACCCTTTTGAAGAACGGAAATAACGTTCAAACGTGCAATCGCGAGATGGAGAAGATTTACAAAGAAATTCGTCGTCTCAAGCCTGGAACTTACGATGACAATCGCTTCCTGACCCAACTCTTTCGCGCGCTCGAAACTACAACTAACGAAAGTTTCGCGCGAACGGTCGAGTTTATCAAGGACAAGTGGATCATGGGAGACGCGTCGTGCACAGTTCAGTACGTCATTTCTACGCTGAACAACAAGTTTCGTAATCTCGAGGGATCCGGATCGTGGAACAAAACGAGCGAGAAGGATACGAAAATCATAGCGCTCGCGACGAAACTAAAAAACCAGGAGAAGAAATTCAACGAGCTACAATCGCAGTTGAAGGGATCGAAAGGAGGTGGAAATACTAATTCTGGATCGAATAACGCGGCTGAAGATTCGTCTTCGTCGAAACCGAAGAAGCTAAAGATTCCGGAATGGCGTACGAAAAACACAGGACCGATGAAAACAGTTGATGGTCAGCAATGGGCTTGGTGCCCGCATCATAAGTCGGAAGGTCTTTTCGATGGTTTGTATATGCCACATCCGCACGACCACGCGAAATGGAAGGAAGAGAAGAACGAAAAGATTAAAGCGTATAAGGCAGCGAAGGAAGAGCGTCGCGGGCAACGAAACAAGAATACTTCGTCGGCGAGCGCAAATACCTCGGCTCCGAATAAATTGACTCTTTCCAGCAACTTGAAGTCGGCACTTACCACAAAATTGGGCGTGTCAGACGCCGATGCGGCGAGGATCATTCAAGACGCGATCTCGCAATCAAAAGAGTAGGCCCGAGGTGGGGAAGGTTTCTCTGGGATTGGCTATTTTGGATCCCATTGATACTTACACTTCGGACGGCCTACACTTTTACTTCCCTGTTCTATATTTTTCTCGAAACCGCGGATTTTCTCTACAATTTCTTTCCTCTTTCTTTGAGTTTAGAATGCTACGATTACGCGATTTACACGCTACAAGTGCTATTTCTGTCGGTATTTCGACGGTTCGTTAGTTTCGCAAGTTACTTTCTATCAATTCCGCTCTTCTTTTGGAACCTTCTACAAGACGAAGACGGAAGGTCGATACGCGAAATTCTATGCAACCCGCGATACAAAAATAGCGAAAGAAGGCAGAAATACGAACGATCGCAGCGTTCGAGGCATCGAAAGTCTCGGAAGCGCCGAACGAAATATCTATCGCGCTTGCCGGAAGATTGTTATGTGCATTCGTGCTATCAAACGAAAGGCGCTTTCAAACATGTCGAAGTTGACCGCGATTGCGAAATATTCATCGCTATGGGCGTGACTCGAAGAACATTTCTCGAGATCTTACGTTCGTACTTCTTGATTTCATACACTTTTATTCGACGGAGAATTAAAGAACCACCGAAGG
>JAAEMV010001042.1 GCA_024225195.1 Planctomycetaceae bacterium
ATTGGCGTAGACGACCGTCCCTGCTTGAGGAGCAGTGATTCGGCAACTTTCGACTTGGCGAAGGTATTCGGCCTCACGTTGTTGGCTCAAATCGAGACGAAATTGAGAGGCCTCGAGTTGTGCCTCTTGCTGTTTGATTTCGGAAGTAAATTCAGCAATCTGCTGGGCTATGCTGAACGCTTTATAGATACGAAGATCTTCTTCGGCCAACTTGAGCTTTACTTCGGCATTTTCTTTTTTAAACCTATCAGCTTCTATTTGTGATTCGGTCGCATAACCTTTGTTTCTGAGCTTCTTGGTGTGGGCGTAGTTATCCGCGGCTCGTGTTTCCGTATCTTTGGCAACCAGAATCTCTGCGTTTAGTTTTGCAATTTCTTGGGCGGATTTCCCATTTTTAAATTCATTAAGTTTTCCCTTGGCCGCTTCGAGCTGACTTTCCGCCTTAATAACGTCAGAATTATCTTTGGCGACGACAATTTTTCTTTCGGTCAACTCCTCTCTTAGAAGTGAGTCGTCCAACTGGCAGAGGAAGTCCCCTTCTTCGACCTTGGTTCCCTCGGGAACCAAATCGAGAATGGCAACCCCTTCTTTACCGCGAGACTTAACGCGGCAGCGAATTTCGATGTTGCTTGAACTTCCGATATCACCGACCTCGTTAACGGACGATATAAATGTGCCCTTAAATGCGGTGAACGTAATTGCATCGGCGCCGATAGTCGCTTTGTTGTCGCCAAAATTTCGCATTAGGAGCGATCCCACCACAACCGTGCTGCAAAGTAGCAGAGCGACCAAAATGATGAGTTTTACAGTTCCTGTTCGTTGGTTCATGGAGTCATTCATTAGCGGCAGAATCAAATTGCTTTGTTGGTAAATATCGAATTCGCGAGTTGATTATTTTAAATTTTTTTTTTTATTTAAAGATGTCCTAGGCGGGTCGTTTATTTACCCCCTACCCCAGTTAATCACCTTATTTCCAACGGAAAGCCCGAGGGTGTCGTTTTCTACAAAACTCAGATTTAACTCATAATTTAAGCGAGCCCGATTCTACTCCAAAAAAACGCAGTTAATTCCCTACTTTGCTGAAATCGTCCCCGGATAGCTGGTTTTTTAATGCTCGACTTGCCTAATCCGATTTTTCCGAATCTCTCCGCGCGTGGAGGGGTTCGGTATTGGTCGGGTTTATCTTGGAACGGGGGCGACTACTCGGACAAGGTTGCATTTTGTATGATGACAGAATGTCAGAAGAAAACGAAAAAAATCTCGCAATTCCGGTCCGTGTGTTATTGGTCGATAACGATAAAGACCATGCCAAAGCGATGCACGAAAGCCTTGAGCGAATCGGCTTGGAATGCAGCTATGCAACCTCTGGTCCCGAGGGTGCCCGGATGCTCGATGAAAACACGTATGAAGTCGTGGTCACTGATCTGATGATGAACGATGTGGATGGGATGGCGATCCTGAAAAAAGCCAAAGACATCCAACCAGACTGTGAAGTTATCTTGGTGACCGGCCATGCGACGGTTTCACGAGCGGTTGAAGCGATGCGAGAGCGAGCGTTTAATTTTCTCGAAAAACCCATTACTCCCAAACGTCTTCAGGCGGTCGCTTCGAAGGCCGCTGAGTCAGTTCGGATTAGATTGCAGAATACTCATTTGCAGTCTCGCCTGGACGAGCGGTACGGGTTTGAGAATCTCATATTCGCTAGTGAGAGCATGAAAAATGTGGTTGAGCGACTTAAGCGAATCGCTCCTACCGATGTTGGTGTTTTGATAACCGGTGAAACTGGAACCGGTAAAGATGTCGTGGCACAGGCAATTCATCAAAATAGTCCTCGTAAGAAAAAACCATTCGTTGCCATCAATACGGCAGCCGTCGCGGAGCATTTGGTTGAAAGTGAGTTGTTTGGTCATGTCAAAGGTGCCTTCACCGATGCGATTTCTGATCGTCAAGGTAAATTTGAATATGCCAACGGGGGAACGTTGTTTCTCGACGAAGTCGGCGACATGCCGATGCCAACTCAGATCAAGTTGCTCAGGGTTTTGGAGGAGCGAGAAATAACCCGTGTTGGTGACAATAAATCAATCCCTGTTAATGTTCGCGTTCTGGCAGCGACCAACAAGGATTTAGAAAAGGAAATAGAAGAAGGCCGCTTTCGAAGTGACCTTTATTTTCGTCTCAAGATTGTGTCAGTCCACCTGGATCCGCTGGATCAACGCCGGGAAGACATTCTGCCTTTGGCTGATTTTTTTCGTCGTCAGGCCAATAAAAAGAACGGCCGGAAAACGAAAGGCTTTTCTCCAGCCTTGCGTCGCTGGATGGTGGAATACAGTTGGAAGGGCAATGTCCGGCAACTAAAAAATGTCGTTGAAAGTCTCGTCGTGATGGATCTCGATGACATGCTTGATATGGATGACTTGTCCCCTGACTTAATCGGCGATGTCGATAAGGTTAGTTCTGTTGCGTCTGGAATTGAGCCTGCTGTTAGTTTTCTGGACGAAGGGTCGTCCGAGTTGATTGGTAAGTCAATGAAAGAAATTGAGCGGTGGGCGACGGAGCAGACGTTGAAACTCGCCAACCAGAATAGAAAAGAGACAGCGCGGATTTTGGGGATCAGCGAACGCAACCTCTACCGTTTGATCCAAAAGTACGGTCTCAAGCAGAGTGACGAAAAAAGTACCGAATCAACTTCAGGTTCCTCGTCGCAAGATGGAGTTGAGGTAAGTCCGGAAGAGCCCTCGTAATCGTCAGCAGAATTTTTTGCCAAATTTTTACCCGCATCACATCTCAGAAGTTGCTGATGCCGGGCCCCCTAGCCACTCACATCTCGCTTAAGTCGAGTAAATCATGAGCCAATTGCAACTGAATCCCATCCGTCAACTTTCAGCAAGCGTGATCAACAAGATCGCAGCGGGCGAAGTCATTGAACGCCCCGCAAGTGTCGTGAAGGAACTGTTAGAAAACTCAGTGGATGCTGGAGCAACTCGAATCGAATTGACAATCGAACAAGGTGGAACCGAATTGATTCGGGTGACGGACAACGGTTCCGGGATCCCGCAGGAGCAACTGCCACTGGCGGTCACGAGTCACGCGACAAGTAAAATCATCGATGCTGACGATCTATTTCAAGTGGCGACGATGGGCTTTCGCGGAGAGGCTCTGGCTTCGATTGCAGAAGTCAGCCAGACAACCATTCGCTCGCGAACCGCTTTGCAGGATTGTGGCTTTGAGATGCTAATCAATGGTGGGCATCGCGAGCCAGCACAGCCGTGTGGATGCCCTCAGGGAACCACAATTGAAGTTCGTCAGTTGTTTTACAACACTCCGGTTCGTCAGAAGTTCATGAAGACTGCGCAAACCGAGCGTGGGCATATCATGGAAGCATTCACACGAATTGCTTTGGCACACCCTGAAATCCAAATGACTTGTGTTAACGGTAGTAAAACAACTTACAACCTGCCGGCTACCGAAGTTTGGTCCGACCGAATCGAAGCATTTTTTGGCCCTGAAATTGCCGGCAATCTAATCGCGCTTGACAATGCCCATGGTGAGATTCGGATCCGCGGGTTCGTAGTCGATCCAGCGGTAAGTCGAGCCAACAACCGTATGCAGTATTTATTTTTAAATGGGCGATATATTCGGGATCGGTCTTTGCAACATGCGTTAAGTGAGGCTTATCGAGGGTTGCTCATGACTGGGCGTTATCCAGCTTGTTTTTTAACTTTGGAGATTCCCTTTGAGTTGGTGGATGTCAACGTGCACCCAGCCAAGTTAGAAGTCCGTTTTCAAAATGGCGGACAAATTTACAGCCAACTATTAAGTACGGTACGGCATCGTTTTCTTTCCACCGACCTAACCGCTCACGCGCAGTTATCAAAAAAACCTGTCGAGCCATTTCGTCCATTTCCTCAGGGTGTTTCGGGTGGGGTGTCCGTCAGTCCCGGTGTATCGAACCAAGGGAATCAGGAAACGATTTCGTTTAACAATGCTGCTCCCGCATTTGATTGGACACAGGCGCCTCGACAGCCTCAGTTAACAGGGCATGATTCTGCATCCACAATGGGGCCTATGGGCTCATCCGAAGGCAATGGAGGATTTTCAAATGTGCCGCAGAGTGATCAGGAGGGGCCTAGTCCTTATCCGGCGACGATAGGCACTGGGGTTGCGCCGTCGCAGACGCCTACGGCGCTTCAGGTGCACAACACATATCTCGTTTCGGAAACCCCCGAGGGGATGATTGTGATTGATCAGCACGCGCTGCATGAGCGAGTCATTTATGAACAAATTCGTGGTAAGGTGGTCGATGGGAAATTAGAGTCCCAGCGTTTGTTGGTTCCAGAACCCGTGTCACTTCCACCGACGGAAGCGGCGGCAGTATTGGAACAAACCGAACTATTGGAACAGCTGGGAATATCGATAAGCCCATTTGGGGGAGGGACTGTCTTGGTGTCTGCTTACCCAGCCATGTTGAACAAGCAAAATCCGGCTGAAATGCTTCGGAGTGTGGTAGATCAAATTGTCGAGGGCGGTAAAACCCTTGATCAGCGGGATTTAGTGGACGAATTGCTTCACATGATTTCTTGTAAAGCGGCCGTCAAAGCAGGCGATCGGCTTTCCCCTGAAGAAATCACGGCGCTTCTGGAGCACCGGGAATTGTGTCAGGATGCTCATCATTGTCCGCATGGTCGGCCTACTTCGCTAGTTTTTTCCCGAGATGAGCTCGATCGCCGATTTAAACGTATCTAAACGTGGATTCTGTGCCAGAATTGTAAGATAACTTTAACAGGGGTTCCGCGGCGGCAGGCTGACGATTGAGCCCCATTTATTAGGTCTGGAAGACGAAGGTGTTTGTTTTCAAATGATTTGTGTAAGCGTTGGACGAGGTCGACACCGAATGATGATGGCCGAGCATCGGCACCTTGCTGAGCAAGGCGTCGAATTGGTCGAATTGCGCCTTGATTACATTCGGAGAGCGGTCAACTTAAAGCGGCTCTTAAAAGATCGACAGTGTCCTGTGGTCGCGACGTGTCGTCGCAAAACCGAAGGTGGGCGTTGGGAAGGAACCGAGGGCGATCGTCAAATGCTGCTTCGGGCGGCCATTGCTGACGGTGCCGACTATGTCGATCTAGAAATGGACATCGCTCACAAGATACCGCGTTACGGGAATACCCAGCGGATCATCAGTTATCACAACTTTGATGAAACGCCAAAAAATCTGGAAGAGATTCACCATCGAATTTCGAAACTTGATCCAGATATTATTAAAATCGCCACGATGGCGAACAATCCCATCGACAACATCAAGGCCTTGCGTCTTTGTCGCGATTCCGATATTCCAACCGCGGCATTTTGTATGGGAGAGATGGGGCTGCCGTCGAGAATTCTTTGCGGTCGCGCCGGTGCTCCCTTGACTTATGCAACGTTTAGCGAAGATCGTAAAATGGCACCGGGCCAGTTGACCTACAAGGAAATGCAGGAAGATTTTGGTTACAACAACATCACTGAGCAAACTCAAATATTGGGAGTGATCGCCGACCCTGTCGCCCACAGTTTGAGCCCGGTCGTTCATAACGCTTGTCTGCGTGAACAAAAAATGGATATGCTTTATCTCCCATTTCGAGTTCCCAAAGAGTACCTCGCCGAGTTCATTGAAATTTGTCCAGAGATGGGCGTGAGTGGTTTAAGTGTTACGATTCCACACAAAGAAAAATGCTTGAAGTGCATCAACGTACTGGATGACAATGTGGCGGGAATTCGCGCTGCTAACACCATCGTTTTTCGCGACGTCAACGCTTATGGGTACAATACGGACTGCACCGCGGCGATGACAAGTTTGCGTAAGACTATTGAAATTAAATTCCCGGAAGAGGAAGTTTTCAAAGATCGTAAATTCCTCATCCTTGGCGCCGGTGGCGTTGCCCGGGCAATTGCCTTTGGGTTGGTTCGCCGTGAAGCAGATGTTCACATCTGTGCAAGAGATTACCGGAAGTCAGATGCCCTGGCTCGAAGTCTTGATTGCAAGTCGTTGGATTGGGCAGCCCGTGCTAATTTTGAAACATCGGTGTTAGTGAATTGCACACCCGTTGGCATGCATCCCAACATGGATGAGACTCCTTTTGAGTCCGACTGGTATGATCGTAAAATGATTGTTTTCGATACGGTTTACAATCCCGAGCAGACATTGTTAATTAAGCATGCTCGTGAAGCGGGTTGCACGGCGATCACCGGCGTGGACATGTTTGTGCGTCAAGCCGCTGAGCAATTCAAGCTATTCACCGGCAAGTCTCCAAAAATGGATACAATTCGGTATGAGTTGAAGCGAGCCACGAGTGCTGCTCGATACTAACGTATTGCCAGGCGGTTCGTGCGAACGTCTGTTTCGTTCAATTTTGGTGGGTCTAGCCTTGGGAGGAGTCAATGAATCTCTATCTGATCGGCTATCGGGGTTGCGGGAAATCCACCATTGCCCCGCTCGTTGCGGAAGCTCTTTCTTCTTCCGGTCCGTCGTGGGAGACGGTTGACGCAGATGACGCTGTGGAAGAAATCGCTGGAATCTCCATCGCTGAAATTTTTTCGAAGTTCGGTGAAGCAAAATTTAGAGAACTCGAGTCAAAAGTCATTCAGTCCCTGTCTGAACAGAGCCAGCTTGTCGTCTCGCTTGGCGGTGGGGCTCCAATAATTGAAACCAACCGTCGCCGGATCGGTGAGACGGGAAAGGCGATTTGGTTGCGAGCTGAAGCGGATTTACTTTGGAGGCGAATTTCAGCGGACCACCAAAGTGATCAACAGCGTCCTGATTTAACTTCTTCGGGAGGTCTCGAGGAAGTTGTACAGCTTTTGGAGCATCGTAACCCAATCTATGCTCAGTGCGCTGATTTTGCTGTCGAGATTGATCAGCAAAGCCCGGTTGAGATTGCTAGGCAGATTGTGAAATGGGTCCTTTCCAATGCGGACGAATGCGGGTGGTGATTCATGAGTGGGCGTTGTAGAGTAGTATTGAACTTAATCGTGATTGTTGGATGATGAAATTGGGTGTGTATTGGACGTGCCATCCTTTGATATACGAAACTGCTTAATTTTCTACCGGCCTAAAAAGGCGACTTAACTCATGCCTTCAGATCTCCCCAACTGGCTTCAATTACCGGTGCTAATGGTTGTCGGTTTGGCAATTGGGGTTTTTGTTAACTGGGCAATTTATTCTTGGGCGATGTTTCTGAAGCGTCCAATCAGTCCGTGGATGACTCCTGCAGTGGAGGCGAGTCCGCGTTTGTGGACCGATCGAATTCCAATCTTTGGATGGTTTGGCCGAAGACGTGACTCGGAGCTTTTCGGGGCTCATTTTTGGGTCAGGCCCATGTTAATCGAGTTGGCGTGCTTGTTGGGCGTTCCATTTTTCTATCTTTGGTTGGTCGACGGAGGGTTAACGAGTCAAGCGACTTGGGTTGGCAACTGGGATTCAATTTGCGGAATCTGGTTTTATGCCTATGGAGTTTTACTGGTACTGATGTGCATTGGTACCTTTATTGATTTCGATGAGAAAACCATTCCTGATGAAGTTACAGTTACCGGCACGATTGTCGCGTTGTTATTTGCCGGCTTGGTGCCCGCGTTTAGGTTGCCTGTGTTGGGCGGTGCAGGTGTTTTGCCTGTTGCCGAACCGATTCATTACGCGTCTCCCAATTCACTTGGAAGTTTGCACTTAGGAACGCCAGCGATGTTAGTGGCGATGCTGGTTTTCCTGATTTGGATTTGGGCGCTGATGCCCAAATTACCGGTGTGGTATGTCGGTTTGGGGAAATCGGTGAGGTTCATGTGGGCTCATGCCGTTCGTCCCAAACGGAAGACAAGCTGTCCGCTCCGGACCGTGAATCGAAAAACACCTGCGGTAACTCTACTGCTGGCTGGACTGCTCGTTGTGGGGCTTGCAGCGATCGCGACTGCGTGGCAGTTGCTTCCAGAAGTAAATCTGATCAGTCTGTATAGTGCTTTTCTTGGGATGGCATTCGGTGGCGGTCTTGTTTGGGCGATTAGAATCATCGGTACCATCGCGTTACAAAAAGAGGCGATGGGATTTGGTGATGTTACCTTGCATGCGATGATTGGTGCATTTCTTGGCTGGCAGGCAGCACTCTTGGTTTTTGTAATGGCGCCGTTTGCTGCTCTCCTCGTAGTGTTGATTCAATTCATTGTGACTCGGCAAAGCGAAATCGCGTTTGGTCCTTACCTGTCGGCAGGTGCTTTGATTTTATTGGTGACCTGGAAGCAAATGTGGCCGATTGTTTCTGAAGCAGTCTTTCGCTTGGGGCCAGTCCTCCTGATGATTCTCGCAGGTGCCTTGGTGTTGCTGGCTCTGATGCTGGTGACGCTCTCGTTTATTAAGGGGCGCCTGTATGAAGATGAATTGGCTGACCAGTAACTGGTCCGGTTCGTCGATTCACGCATTTCAGTGCGAGTTGTATCTTGGGGCGGCTTTGTCTGCTGGGTAAAGTAAATGCTGCCGCTTTTTGCTAGCAAAATCAGAGAAGGACTGCTTGGGGAACCGTTTTGCTTAGGTTAACCGGTTAAAAGGCTGTTTTCTGATGGTTGCGTTGGTTGAAGGTGTTTTTTCAATCGCAGTCGGTTCCCGAGCAGCTTGGCATATCGTTCGAGCTTATCTGGCCTGGAGCTTATTCGGTCTTTACCGAGTTTTTCCACCTCGCTAAAGTTGCCAGTATTACTCGAAACCATCGTCGGTAGTCGTTTCACTACCTTGCCATGAGTGCTCTTGATTGTCATGAAAAATGCACCTGTTTTAAATCGATTCGTCCAGCTCAGGAATCAGTATTCTTCGATGCTGGCTCTCAGTTGCCTTGGGCTTCTCGTAGCGACGTTAGGTTGTCAGCGATCTGTTGGTAACGGCGCGGCGGGCCAGGGAGGGATTTTTGATTTCCGCAGTCAGGCTCGCGCCGGGAGAATTAACGGTGCGGAACCTCAGATGGCGTTCAATGCAAATCAGGATGTCCAGCGATTAAATCAAAGGCTTGGTGCCTATGATGACGACAACCAGATGCTCAATACAGAAGTGGCTGGTTTGAAGCAAAGGCTGCAGGTGGCGAACCAGTTCAATCAAACCTTGAGAGAGCAGTTGGCCGACACTTCCGGTCGGGTTCAGCAAATTGAAATGGAGCGACAGGCAGCGGTTGAGCAGTTAGCTTCAGTGCGTAAGCAAGTTAAACAGGATAGCCTGCGAACAGCATCGACAGTCGGACAGTTCGCGAGTTTTGGAGGGGGAGAAGCCCCTACGCAGTTTTCGGGTGGCGCGACGATTCGAGCAAACAATAGTTTGATGAAGCAGTTGGCGAAAGTCGATTTGCCAGGTAGCCGGGTTAGGATGGATGGAGATTTAGTCCGCATTGAATTTTCTTCAGATCGAATTTTTGTTCCGGGCACTTACCAGATCCAGCCGTCTCAGTTACCTGTGATGCAAAATTTGGTTTCTGCAATTCGGTTGAATTTTCCGAAGCAAGTGGTGGGGATCGAAGCACATTGGGACGGTACACCTCTTAATCCACAGTCGACAACGCATCAACAGCTGACGGCCACGCAGGCTTTGTCTGTATTTAATGACTTGGTTCGCTTAGGAATTCCTAAGGAGCAGATGTTTACGATGGCAATGGCAAGTAATCGCCCACGTTATTCTGCGAATACAGCCCAGGGAGTTAATCCGAATCGTAGGATCGAACTTGTCATTTACCCTGAGCGTTTTGACGTAAAATATTAAAAATTAGTGTTTCTGGCCGTTTCTTTGGCCGGCTGTTGTTTTTATCTTTCAAAGCCCTTCGTCATTTTTTGATGACCTTCGCTGCGCCGAGTCGCTTTTCTTTCTGAGATTGCTCCCGTGCGTGATTGCGACGACTTTTTTAGGTCTTGCCAACAACTTTTCAACTGTTGGGTGATTGAGCCCTAGCTGAAAAGTCCACGTTTTCTTGACTGAAATCCATTTCTTTTAGTTGCTTGCAAAACCTCTCCAGTCTGTGTAGATGTAAATATGTTCACTAGTGAACATTTATTTACTGGTTTTGCCGATTAGTGACCAAAGGTGTCTGTGGAAACTGACATCTTGGAAAAATACGGGAGCAAGAGCTGGATGCATTGCATTGTGAATCGAGGGAAAATGAACAGTTGGAAATCGGAAGTCAAACGTCGTCGTGGGGCTGTTGAGGCCAAGGTGGAGGTAGAAAGACAGGGGGCTCAATTGGAGGTTTTGAGTCGACTTCGGGAAGACATACGAAAGGTGGAAACGGCTGGAAGGATGGGTGACGTCAGTCGGATTTCCAGTGGTTTTCCAGCGATTGATCGGCTGCTGCCCGAAGGTGGTTATTTGCGTGGAGTTCTAGTCCAGTGGCTAACAGGAGGAGGGTTGGGAGCGGACTATCTTTCCTTGGTGTTGGCGAGGCAGGCTTGTCAAAATGGTGGTGCATTGGTTGTGGCGGATCCATTTAATCAATTCTATCCACCCGCTGCCGCAGCGATTGGAATCAACCTTGATCACTTGGTAGTGCTGCGAGGCAAGCATTTAGATAGGGCGGATTCTCAAGGACAGACTGATTTTTTTTGGTCGATTGATCAAGCATTGCGTTGCTCTGGCGTTGCTGCTGTTTGGGGGCCATTGGGGAAAGTGGATGAGCGTTGGTTCCGGCGTTTTCAATTATCGGCCGAGACCAGTGGCTGTTTGGGAATTTTTGTTCAGCCTTTAGAGGTGCTGCGTCAGCCAAGTTGGGCGGAAGTCCAGTGGGTGGTCAGTGATGGTGTTCGGCGAGCCAAGGGTGGGAGAGATCACCGGGGCAGTCTTCAGCAACTCCATGGTCCGGCCCATGGGAGTGCAGATGTTCAACCTCCGTCGAGTGGAGGGGGGCGTGCTCGGCAAAAATTAAGGCTGCAGTTAACGCGTTGTCGTGGCACGCAGACTGGAAAATCGATTGACTTATTAATTGATGCGATCACGGGCAGCGTAGACGTGAATCGAGTTCAGCCTGTTGGAAAGAGTCGCGGCGGTGAGGCTTCTATGTTCTTCAAGCAGAGAGAGCGTGGTGAACTGCCAGTCTCCAGTAGCTCTTGTTTGCGGGCCAATGAAAACTTGGGGAGTGGAACTGGTGCCTGAATTTCGATTCTCCCACAGTAAGCGAATTCTCTGCCTTTGGTTTCCAAATTGGCCAATCCAGCGATTGGTCGTGGAGCAAGTGGAGCTGAGGAAGCAACGAATTATTTTGTTTCGTCGGGATTCCAGGCGCGGGCGAGTGGTTTCTGCCGCCAGTCCCCTGGCAATCAAGGGGGGGGTATGTGAGGGGATGCCAGTTTCTGAGGCAAAATCTCTACTTCGCGGTAGCGGTAGATTTGCAATTTTTGAGCACGATTTGGAACAGGACTTAACGGGCTTGGAGACGCTATCTGATTCGTTAGAAGAATTTAGCCCGGTTGTTGGATTAGAGGCAATCGATTCGAAAGAATTTAAACGAGGTAGACGACCGAATTCATTGTTTTTGGAAGTGACTGGATTGGCTCATCTGTTCGGCGATGAGACTCAACTGGCTCGTCAATTACTCCTGCATTGTGACGGCTTGGGATACCTTCCAAGGATTGCCATTGCGGACACTGTCGGAGAAGCGTGGGGGTTGGCGAGGTATGCGGCAGGGCATCATTTTTCTGAAACGCGTCAGCCTTTGGTGATGCCCGTTGCGAAGGAGCGTGATGAGGTAGCGGACAGACTGATACGCGAGTTGCCGGTTGAATCGTTGCGGTTAGATCCGGTCGTCATTGATACTTTGTTCCAGTTAGGAATAGAGAATCTCGGGCAGCTGCTCAGGCTTTCACGAGACGAGTTGGCGATGAGGTTGGGAGATGTCATTCACCGCCGGTTGGATCAGTTTTCAGGGGAAATTGAAGAGCCTATTGTTGCGAGGCGGAAGCCGACCGAGTTTGTCGCCGAACAGACATTGGACTACCCCACGAGTCATCGAGAAACCATTGAGGTGGTTGTCGCAAGGCTGGTGTGCCGTTTATGCGAGCGGCTGAGAGCTGGTCAGCAGGGAGCTTTGGAATGGTGGGTGCGATTGAAATGTCAGAAGGGGGCGGCGATTGAATTCCGAGTGAATTTATTTCAGCCCACGGCTGAAACTGCTCAGGTCATGCCCTTGATTTCCATGCAATTAGAGCAAGCGTTAGCGCCGGTGACGCGCCGTTCCTTGAAAAAGAAGAGGCCAGTAAAGAATTCCAAATTTCAGGTAGATGCAGGATCAAGAAAAAAGTCAAAAGAAAAGGCATCACAGCCGATTGGTGAATCTCGAGTCGAATCAGATTGGCGTACCCGGGAAAGCGAAGTTTTTCATCGGTATACGACGACCTCGGTTCAAGAGGTTACGGTCTGCGTGAATTCGCACGTTTTACTGGTGCAGGAGCAGCGGCAGTTGTTTGATGAAAATCCCAGACTGGATCGTCAGGCATTATCTCATTTGATCAATCGTCTTGCTAACCGGGTAGGTCCTGAAAATGTTGTCTACCCTGCCCTGCTCTCAGGAGCGCAGCCCGAATACGCGTACCGTTTAAGACCCTTAGTCGATCCTGGCCGCCAGCGTCGTCGCAGGAAATCAAAGCCCGTTCG
>JAAEMV010001043.1 GCA_024225195.1 Planctomycetaceae bacterium
ACCTGGTCGAGAATTACTTTGCAAAAATCAAGGAATTCCGGGGCATTGCGACGCGCTACGACAAAACTGACACAAGCTACGCAGCAAATCTCAACCTCGTCGCAGCAATCATTGCCGCACGGTGATTGTCAACAGACCCTAGTCATCTGGAACAAAAAAACGCTTCATTAGTTGATTTTTGACTGATATTCTCCAGAGATATTTTGGGAGTATTATTATGGCAGGGAAACGCGGGCGTCCGTTGGTTGTTTTGTCGTTGAGTGCTGAAGAGCGCGACTATCTTGAACAACAGGTTCGCCGCCACAGAGCACCACGCTCCCTTTCTGATCGTTGTCGGATAATCCTTCGATGCGCCGACGGATTGACGAGCAAGGGAGTCGGTGCGGAACTTGGTTTTCATGAACATACAGTTGGCAAATGGCGCCGACGGTTCCAAAAAGATCGCCTTGACGGTCTTTGGGATGACCCGCGCCCCGGGCGTCCACGTTCAATCAGCGACAATGAGGTCGCGACCATTATAGAGCGCACATTACACGACAAGCCTCGGGACGCTACGCATTGGTCCATTCGTTCGATGGCGAAGGAGACAGGCCTTTCCCATACGACTGTTCGGCGCATTTGGACAGCCTTTGGCCTGCAGCCACACCGTGCGGAACGCTTCAAGCTTTCCAGCGATCCCTTATTCGTGGACAAAGTCCGCGACATCGTCGGACTGTATCTTTCTCCGCCCAATAGAGCTCTGGTTTTGAGTGTTGATGAGAAGAGCCAGATACAGGCTCTTGATCGATCACAACCGGTTTTACCCATGATGCCCGGTATTCCAGAACGCCAGAGCCATGATTATATTCGCCACGGCACCACATCTCTGTTTGCAGCCCTTGATGTTGCTTCCGGTTTTGTTATTGGTAAGTGTTACAAACGCCATCGGGCAAAGGAATTTCTGGCTTTCCTCAAGGAAATAGATGCTCGGGTCGCAGGCAACCTTGATATTCATATCATCATGGATAACTACGCCACCCACAAAACAAAAGAGGTTAAAGCCTGGTTGGCACGACGCCCATATTACCATGTCCACTTCACGCCAACTTCAGCATCCTGGATCAATCAGGTTGAGCGTTGGTTTGCGGAACTCACGCGCAAACAATTGAAACGTGGCGTTCATACGACAGTGAAGGAACTCGAGAACGACATCATGAATTTTGTCGATGTTCACAACGAAAACCCAAAGCCTTTCAAATGGACAAAATCAGCCGACGAAATACTGGCTTCGGTCAAACGTTTCTGCCATCGTGTCGAAAATAATTTATGTGCTGAACTTTAGATTCAGATGACTAGGGCCTGTGGACATTTAACGAATTATAAACCGTAAAGGTGTTTTCAAGCGTATCTTTGAGGCTGTAGCGAACGATCCAGACTTTGAATATATCATGATCGATGGAACCATTATCAACGTGCATCAGAAGGCAAGCGGCGCAAAAAGGGGACCCTCAGTCAGGCCGGTGGGCGCTCAAAAGGCGGATTGACGACCAAGGTTCTGGCCCTCACGGATGCCCTGGGCAATCTTGTGCGTTTCAAGCTGCTTCCCGGTCAGCGCAGTGAGATTGTCGGCGTACCTGACTTGATCGACGGCCTCATATTTGATGCTGATCAATTGCGGCAAGCCTTGACGGCAACGTGGAGCGAAGGCTGTTATTCCCTCAAAACGCAATCGGAAGGTCCATATCCCGCACGATGAAGAGGCATACAAGTGGCGGCATCTCGTCGAGAACTACTTTAGTAAAATCAAGGAGTTCAGGGGCATCAACACCAGATATGACAAGACAGATACAAGCTATGAGGCGACATGGGACATCGCTGCAACGATCATACAACTACGCTCTCATGAGCGTTTTAGATTTACTCGGCACAAAAAGACTACCCCGCTCTTGCAGGTTGGTCAAATGATGTAGCCTGTA
>JAAEMV010001044.1 GCA_024225195.1 Planctomycetaceae bacterium
AGAGACAAAAAGAATTTGCTTGGCGACCATAGCGATTTGGACCCACCTGATTTCCATTCCGAACTCAGAAGTGAAACGAATTAGCGTCGATGGTAGTGTGGGGCTTCCCCATGTGAGAGTAGAACATCGCCAGGCTTTAATTTCGACTTTGCTTAGTAACTAAGCAAGTCACCATAAAGTTCTAATCTTTTTTAGAGTTTTATGTTGACTTACAGAGTCAATCGCGTATTATACGCATCCGCTTCAACGCTAAAGCGTTGATAGCAAAGCTCTTTAACAATTTAAACCTATCAATCTGTGTGGGCACTCGTTGATGAATATCAAAAATGAAACTTCGGTTTCAACTTGATTTCAATGAACTGAGTGACCAATTCGAATCGCAAGATTCGGCACAGTCAATTCAACATTACTTAGCTTTTTATTAAGCGAAGAGAATGTAATCAGTATTCATTGAGTCGACAAAATCTTAAATTGAAGAGTTTGATCATGGCTCAGATTGAACGCTGGCGGCAGGCCTAACACATGCAAGTCGAGCGGAAACGAGTTGTCTGAACCTTCGGGGGACGATAACGGCGTCGAGCGGCGGACGGGTGAGTAATGCCTAGGAAATTGCCTTGATGTGGGGGATAACCATTGGAAACGATGGCTAATACCGCATAATGCCTACGGGCCAAAGAGGGGGACCTTCGGGCCTCTCGCGTCAAGATATGCCTAGGTGGGATTAGCTAGTTGGTGAGGTAATGGCTCACCAAGGCGACGATCCCTAGCTGGTCTGAGAGGATGATCAGCCACACTGGAACTGAGACACGGTCCAGACTCCTACGGGAGGCAG
>JAAEMV010001045.1 GCA_024225195.1 Planctomycetaceae bacterium
ATTACCGCTAGGAGATGGGGAAGGCGAACGGGTGCGGCCTTTATCGGGTTTTAGTAATTCACTTTCCCATGGTCGTTTATTTTCGCTAGAAAAAATATTGCTTTCCCAAGGCCGTTTTAAATCACCGCGCTTTTCATCAAGCTTGTGATTGGCTGGATTGGTTTTCTTTTCTGCCAGTGTAGGTTCGTTGTCATTGGTTGGTGGTTTAGCCGTATCTTTGAAATTGGGTTTAATATGCGATTTGGTGGCCTGTGGTGCGTTTTGCGGCGCCTTGGCGACTATCGGAGCAGGCTTGGCCGCTTTCGCTCTGTCTGGCCGTCCTACGCGCTTTGTGCCGCGTTTTAATAAGGAGTTTGCCCCACGGCCAGATTCGCGCTTTTCTCTTTTGGTTTTTACATATGCGTCACGCCGCTTGTTCTGTTTTCTGGCTTCTTTTCCCCGCTCGTTTTCTTGACGGCGTTTCAGTGCGCCACGCTGTTCGGCTTCTCTGGTTTCAATGCCTTTCAAACTGGCTGACATTTGCCGCCGTGTTTCTTTGTCAGATCTAGTTTGACCAAAAACACTGCGCAGGATCTTGACCACGCCTTTTGCTTCAAGCTTCCTGTCGAGCGCCGCAACCTCGGCCTTGATCGTGGCTTTGGCCGTGCCGTATGTCTGTTCCAGTTTTTCCTCAAGGGCTAGGTTCTGGCGGTGATGCTTCTGGCTTAAATCAAGGTTAGTCAGTTTTTGGGCGTTCTCGATTTCCTGCCTATCAATATCGGATATTTTTTCTAAAACATGTTGTTTGCTCAACAAAGCCGCTTCAATGTGATTTTGAACACGGTCAAAATTATCATTGGCAATCTGTCTGTTTTCATCACCGATGCGTGAGGGCTTGCCGTCTTTTTCCATGGCACTTGCAACATGCCCCATATGTTGGCTTGGTTCTCTGTCGATGCCTTGGGCTTCAAATGATCGGTGATCGACGCGGGTCTTGTGGCCGTGGCGTTCCAAGCTTCGGTTTTGATGATGCGCCCATTGTTCGCGCCATTGCAAAAGCTGGTCGTCGCTATTCCATGAGCGAGCTTTTTCAGTTGCCTTTTTTGGGTGGAAGCCCTCGCCTGTCAACTCGCGCATAGTGAGCATGACATGGGCGTGGTGGTTTCGCTGATCGCCGCCCTTGTCAGGGGAATGTATGGCAATATCGGCAATCATTCCTTGACCAACAAATTGCTCCTGAACAAAATCACGGACTAGCTCGCGGCGTTGTTCGTGGGTCAGTTCATGGGGCAGACTCAACTGGATTTCACGGGCAAGCTGTGAGTTCTTGCGAGACTCCACGGCTTCCACGGCGTTCCATAGTTGGGCGCGGTCTTGCATCCAGTCGGGGGTGGCATCGGGTGCCATTACCTCCGAATGGAGCACACCAGATTTTCTGGTGTAGTCATGGATTTCGCCTGTG
>JAAEMV010001046.1 GCA_024225195.1 Planctomycetaceae bacterium
ATCATATGATTAATAAAAAATTCAGGATATTTGGCCATTTTACGTAACATTTTTTCGGCATCTGATTGTTTTATACCTTTTTCTGTATATATTTGAATCATTTCTTGGATTTCACCTTCTTTAAAATGTTTAAATTCCCAGGTTTCCCTGTCTTTTTCACTGTTTATATATTCGATTTCACTTACTTCTGATAAATAATCACCGATACACATTGTCTTTTCAGGTGATCAAGCGAACGCTTTCGTTGGAAACAATTATGAAGTGTTTGCAACTCTGCTCAATTGACTAGGGCCTGTTGACAATTAATGTTTTCCTAATATCTCAGAACTATGATTGACACTTCTTTTAACAAAGGAGACGAATAAGATGAAACAAGATCGTTTTGTCATCAGTGATTTTGTGTGGGAACGAATAGCCCCTCATCTTTCAGGCAAGGCAGAGGATTGCGGAGTGACGGCGGCAGACAATCGCTTGTTCGTTGAATCTATTTTGTGGCGTGTGCGGACGGGTGCTCCGTGGCGCGATCTTCCGGAGATATTTGGAAATTGGAACAGTGTGTTCCGGCGCTTCCGGCGTTGGGCGGAGCGTGGTATTTTTGAGCGATTATTCGAGGTGTTGTCTGATCAACCGGACTTCGAGTATGCCATGATTGACGGCACCATCGTCAGCGTTCACCAGAAGGCTAGCGGCGCAAAAGGGGGACTCAAAATCAGGCTATCGGGTGCTCGCGCGGCGGTCTGAGCAGCAAAATCGTCGCCCTTGTAGATGCCCTTGGAAATCTGGTCCGCTTCGTGCTGCTGCCCGGTCAGCGCCACGACATGATCGGTGTCGAAGCGCTGATTGAGGGTGTTTATTTCGATGCCCTTCTGGCCGACAAGGCCTTCGATGCCGACTGGCTGCGGGTTGAGTTGGACGAACGTGGTGCCAGTGCCGTCATTCCACCAAAAGCCAATCGAAAGCAGCAACCAGCATACGATAAAGAGATGTACAAATGGCGACACCTGGTCGAGAATTACTTTGCAAAAATCAAGGAATTCCGGGGCATTGCGACGCGCTACGACAAAACTGACACAAGCTACGCAGCAAATCTCAACCTCGTCGCAGCAATCATTGCCGCACGGTGATTGTCAACAGACCCTA
>JAAEMV010001047.1 GCA_024225195.1 Planctomycetaceae bacterium
CCCATGACTTCACAGTAACGCTTGGCATAACCAATCCGCAGCATCACTTCCGCATAGCGAGTCATATTCAAATCTCCCGTAGCAAGATCTGTAAATTGCATCGCACGATTGTGCCAGTCAGATTCCATTTTTCTCAGCGGCACACCTTTGTGAATAGTAAAATTCTTGACATGACACCCATAAACCCGAGGCCCAACTTTGAGGAACCTTGACTCCCAGTCTTCACCTTCCCAACAATGGGAGGGATCGGCATTGACGGCAAGACATTGATCGCCATCACAAATATCAACGAGCATGTTGAACTCATCCGCACACATCGCGGCAGTGCCCGGATGAATTTCATGCGCGAGGTAAATCCCAAGGCTATTAGCATGGGCTCGTAATTTCGCAGTCTTGTCAACAAATCTCTCTTTGCCGGCCTCGACCAAATCAAACCCCGGCCCAGCCCAAAACCCCCACGGATAACCAGTTGAAAGCTCCCAACCAAACGCAACGCCCCAAAACATCGGTAGGATTTTAACACCTAGTTCAGCGCAAAGATCCATCAATTTAAGGCAGTATGTTTCATACCAAACCTCCAACTCGTCCGGAGATAAATTTTGATTCGGGCCGTGAATAAATGGATGTCCCGACTTGGTTCCAGTCCAGGCACTGGTGTGCACCCAAAATGGGCAGTGAGCGGAAATGCCGTCGAGCTTCAGGCCATTTTTCTCAAAGGCGTCTCGAATCTCTTGGGCAGTTTTAAAACTAGTCCCGTCCTCGGACGCTTCGAGCATGTAGTTGGAAGGTTGAGCTCCCGCAGCGCCTGAATCTTTTGCAAAAGCAAGGAAATCATCAAGTCCTTTAGGGCCGTGCTGGGCACCTTCAATGCTAGAGTGAAAAGCTGGATTTGCCATAGTTTATCGTCTTTGAAATGGGTGAGTCGAATAGGTTCAATGGTGAGTTGCAGGCATTCAGAAACGAACCAGCCATCGCAACATGCGAAAGATGACTATCGTTCACCAATCGCCCCTGTATTGTGCCAGACAAACCGAACGTTGCAACCATTTCCTTCGCGGAAAAGCGGGAGATTGCATCTTCTTAAGATCAGAACGAAGATTCCACCGCGAACAAGGCAGACGGAGAGCAATTTTAACCGCAGTCATACCGACACCAATTTCACCGTGCCGCCCGCCACGACAGTACCAATCACACTCGATATGTTTTGAGTATTTGATTGTTTTTTAGGGTGCGACGCTTTTACTTCGATGTTTCTATTTATTTTTCTATTTATTTAAAACGTAATTTTAAATATTTGGGGCGGAAAACAAAGCAGCGGGATCGTCAAAGAAGCCAGCCCCAAGCCGTAACGAAACGGGCCGATCGCCACTTTATCGTCCCGGGTAGGCGGGTGGTTAGGCCCCATCAGTAACAACAACACCACCATTAATATCAACATAAAATTATTGTGGTAAACCATGTAGGCGATCGCAAAGACAATCGTCGCCTGAGCTATCAAATGTGCCTTCTTACCGAACAAAGTGTAAGTAATATGCCCACCGTCCAACTGGCCAATCGGCATCATATTCAGCCCAGTGATTAGCATGCCGACCCAGCCAGCAACAAACAGGGGGTTCAGTTGACTCATCCAAACCACATCGCCTGTCTCGTAACCGGGAACTTCGGTCACCTTCGCGAACCAATCAAGGAGTACCGGCAAGCGAAACCCAAATCCACCGTAAGGCTGAGCCGTTAAATCAAGCTGGCCGACGCCGAAATACGCAATTGGTACCGCAGCCACCAAACCTGCCAACGGCCCCGCAATTCCAATATCGAATATCTGCTTTCGATCTGCCAGAGCACCCTGCATTCCAATTACGGCCCCAAGCGTTCCAATCGGATTAGCAGGAAACGGTAAAAAAAATGGATAGGACGCCGGCACTCGATAGATCAACGTTGCAATAAAATGCCCCATTTCATGCATCATTAAGATCAGCATGACGCACAGCATGTAAGTCAGGCCCGTATCCCAATTAGCCAGCAACATCTGGCGAATTTCTAAAAGGCTCCCTTGTTGAGCACCAGGACTCGAAATCGCCCGATAAAACGGCTCGAAAAAATTAGGGTTCCAGAGAGAAACACCCACCCAAAACGTTGATAGGCAGGTCGCAAAAAACAAGCAAATTGGCAAAACAGTTTTGCGTTTAACCGAATATTGCCCGACTGGCCTCGAGATTGACAAGTAATCCAGATCAGTTTCCGCTACACGCGCACCGTCATGCAGCTGCAAGACATCTGTCGCAGATTGCTCATCTTTTGAATCACTCCATGCGGAGTCTTTGGTTGGATTTTCGCCGCTATCCTTCATGCTCTCAG
>JAAEMV010001048.1 GCA_024225195.1 Planctomycetaceae bacterium
CGGAAAAAAGATACCGGTGTTTGAGAGAAACATCGAGATTTCCAACGTGGAATTCGGATATGCCGACGAAACATTCATGTACGAATTCACGTCTCCCTGGATCGGATTGAATCAGCAGAACTTCAAAAGATTCGAAACCGCGGACGAAAAAGAAAAATACGGTATCCTGAAAAGCGCCCTGATCGGAAACATCCTTTCCACAGGGAGCATTCACAAATTCTGGAAACAAATATTCAAGCTCTCCGATATGTTTTTTCCCTGTCTGTCTCAACAAATTTTTTGACAATCTTCTCATAAGTGCCGTTGTACTTTGCGCATCTCAGTTTGAGAATATTGTTTGCATTTGACTTATACCACCATGCGCCCGAACGTTTCAATCTGACATGCCCTATGAATTTGTTTGCGCTTTCAATGGCTCCGCTGCCGATATGATATCCGCCTCTTTTGGCTTTTCCGTAATTGACACCTTCCTCATGATTCAACAGATATCTGACAACACCGTTGATTTTTTCCTCCGCTGTCTTTGAATCCGGTTTTATCGACCGAAACTCGGCAATCACATTGTCCGGGTCATTGTCGAACAACCGGGTCAGGCTTGCTTCCACCAATGTCCGTGCTTCCGGGGTTCCTTTGCCGAACTGTGCGTTTGCGGCCTCGTGCAAATGCTCCGAACAATGCCAAAAATCCAATACGATTTTTGCGGTCGGAAACAATTCCGACGTCCTGTTCCATATCCGGTCCGCACCATCACCGATCACACAAAGACGAACCCTGTCTTCCGGAATCAGTCCCGCCTTCGCGATTGTCCGCAAATCGGCTGCCAGTTCCCTGTCGGTTCCAACCTGATGCCAACTGATGAGATGAACAATCCGATTCCCGTCGATTAAATACAGCCTGAGCCCCTTGATTTCCTTCCACTCGCCTTTTCCCCGTTTCCCTTTCCGGGGAGAGGGTTCCGGTCTTGTCGGCGCATGGGCGCCGTCGATTGCCAACATCATCACCGGACGACGAAAATTGTTTTTGGCAATATCATCAATTATTTGAAGGATTTCGGTTTTCGTCGGACAAACATCCAATATGCCAATACCGTCGGCGATTTTTTTCGTGGTCTCATGCATGTGGCCGGTGCTCAGAGAATTGCCGGTGGTTCGTTCGTATGCCTCTTCGGCCGTCTTGAACGGCAACTCGCTCGAAAGCCAAGCCTCAATATCCTGAATGTCATATTGTTTGGGCGAAGACGCCAATCCCAAGGCTTCGTCCAACGGACAAAAACCCGTTCCGCAGTTTTTGCAATGGAAATAGGGACGGCAGAGGAAAAAAGACCCTCCGAGGCTTTCGACTTTGCGTTTTGCCTCTTTGTTCGCACATTTGACTCTTTTCCCGCAAACCGGGCAGTCACAATACTCCTGTTCAAACAAGGGGCGATGCCTGTTTTTGATGAAACCGAGAGTCAATTGCCCGAGAATGTCCGATTTGGCGTCCAACACCGCTCTCGTGAAATCTTCGATTTTTTCCATGAGCGTTTCTCTGAGAATCCTGTCCGCCGTTTCATTCAAAAATTCGAAAAAGTCGTCCCGCCATGCATTGTCGTGAATACCGATTGGAATAACCCGAGCCGTCGCCTGAACTGTCATGACACCCTCCTTGTTAATGGTTTGCATTCTTCCATCATCAGGTATCACGGACGGCTCCGAATGTCCAGTCAAATAAATAAATGCTATGATTTCAATAATTTACAAGTATTCTCGAATTTTCCTTTTCATTGAGTTTTTTTCCAGAAATCGTGAATGCTCCCC
>JAAEMV010001049.1 GCA_024225195.1 Planctomycetaceae bacterium
AAACGTCAAATCACGATGGAGCGGGATTATGTGACAGCCGTTGACTCCATGAATTCTCTTACGGATTCCGGAGATACAAAAGCGGCGTTTCAAACCTTTCTGGAATTGACCAGTAAATACCCGGAGTTGAAGGTACGTGAAGAAATACAGCAGGCGATGATGAATATTAGCCTGCGTGAAGCCGAGTTGGTCGAAACCATCGATGTAGATTTAGCAACGCCTGATCGCCCCGCCTCCCCTATCTCCTCCAGCGTCGTCTTGGCCACCAAGACTGGGAAGAAGAGCATTCTTGGCCTTTCCAACGAGATGCTGGTATATCTTATTGATGGAACGCTCTACGGCATTCAGGCAGTTGATGGCAATGTGATTTGGCAGAGGTATCTCGGCGTGGAAACGCTGATTGAACCCGTGTGGTTGGGGGAGCCGAACAAATCAGACGTCATTGCGGTTGATTCAGAAAACCACGATTTAATCCGTTTCTCATCGACGGACGGGGCGGAACTCTGGCGGGTTAACATTGGCGAGCCATTCGCTCAACCGAATGTGACGCCTTTGGGGTTATTG
>JAAEMV010001050.1 GCA_024225195.1 Planctomycetaceae bacterium
AAAAAAGACGCCACGTAATCGGAGTCCCTTCCTGCCAAGGGCCAACAAGGCTGGTCTCGAAACCGTAATCACGATAGCTAGGGGCATCGCGGAAATCACATGCTGGATTGCAGTTGACGGCAACCAATCGACCTGCGGGTTTGAGAGCTTTCGCGACGCTTTGACACATTTGGGAGAGTTCCTCCGCAGTGCGCGCGTAATTAAATAACCACGCCGCCAAAACCAAATCGTATTGGTGTTCACCGGTTAATTCCCTGGCATCTTCCACTACATATTCGATGCCTAGTTGGTTGTCTTTTTCTTGTTGGCGAGCAAGGTCAATCATCCCTTGAGAGATATCAATGCCGGTCACTTGATTGGCCCCTTGCTCGCGCAGCATCCGTGTATAGAAGCCCTCGCCACAGGCTACGTCTAAGACACTTTTCCCCTCGATATTCCCCATCAGATTCAGCAGCGTGAATCGCTCAATGAAGCCGCGCCAGGGCAATTCTTTGGAGCGTTTGTAGTCGTCA
>JAAEMV010001051.1 GCA_024225195.1 Planctomycetaceae bacterium
CTGCCTACTGCTCTCGTTATCTACATGCCTGCTGCCCAACACCCAAGTTTTTGCCCAAACCAACTTTCAAGATGGAGTGGCAAAGATTCCTGTTGAGGTTCCCCCTTTGAAGGCAGACATCGGATTTCCAGATTTCGATCCCGAGTGGGATGAAGTTCAAACAGACTACATCCCGCCTTCCCCTATCCCCGAAACTCCCGATCCCAATGCCTTACAACGATCCATCAAGACCGTTGATGATTCGCCAACAACGAGATTGTCGAGTATCGGTGCAGCATTCGCAGACGCAGCACCCTGGATCGAAAAACTAAAAAATCTCACAGCTTCTTCTGACATCGGGAGAATGATTGGCAGCCTTGCTTTGGTTTTAGGTCTTTACTTCGGATTCGTTTGGATCATGCGAAAATTAAGTCCATCCGGCAATCAGAACCTTCCGCGAGAAGTCCTTGAGCTAATTGGGCAAATCCCCTTCGGACCAAAGCGAAGCCTACAGTTGATTCGCTTAGGCAGCAAACTCTTATTAATAATCAATAGCGCCGAAGGCTCTCAAGCAATTGGGGAAATCACAGACCCGAATGAGGTTGAGCACTTGGTTTCGTTGTGCAGCGGTCGCAGACATCCGTTCCAACCTAAAATGAGACCAGCTCCCACGCCCGCTCCCGTCCCAGCCGCGCCTCAAACGCCACCATCCCAGTCACAGGCTCAGCAACAACAAAACAATCTTGCCAATATCCTCCGAACCCTCGATTTATCGGCCCATTCAAACAACTCAGTTTTCGAAGCCTAGACAGCACAAGGCCTAATTAACACGCCACCAATCCAGCAACCTATTTTTCAGTTTAAATCTTGCACACTCTTCATTCTAAACCGATTTCAGCAACCGTATTGCTTCGGCACTTCGCCTGGGCTCTATTGGCAGCTGGGTTGTTTCTCAGTCACCAATCGGCCTCAGCTCAATTAACGACCACAGAGTCAACGCCCAACTCGAATCCACATTATTCTGATTCCAATATTGCAGTGAGCGATCAGGATTCACTGAACCAACAAGAAGCTCAATCGTCAGCTTCCTCAGATCAGTTACCCAGTGCAGTCAGAAATCAACTCGGGTTAGCAGTCACACCTGCTTCCCCTCCGCATAATTCTTCACCTGACTCCGAGCCAGTTTCCGACCAACCATCGCTCACGTCGTTTTTATCTTCACCGACCGACCAGCTAACATCTCCCGAAGGCCTGACGTCATCGATTAAGGTTGCCTTAATTCTGGCAACGTTGAGCCTAGCGCCTGCGATTGTCTTAATGACAACCTGCTATGTTAGAGTAATTGTTGTTTTAACCCTGCTCAAACAAGCCTTTGGAGCACAGCAACTACCTCCGACACAAGTTTTGACCGCTTTGTCATTGTTTGTGACGCTTTTGATCATGACGCCTGTTTGGACCGAAGTAAAACAAGAAGCAATCGATCCTTACACCCAAACAGAAAATGGTATTAGCTGGGAAGAAGCATGGACTCGCGGCATTGCCCCTGTCAAGACATTCATGGCTAAACAAATCGAAGCCGCTGGAAACGCGGAATCGATTGCGGTGTTTTATAAGTACGTGCCGCAATACTCTGAGGCAGCACCAACCAGCGCACAAGATGTCCCAATCAATGTACTGCTCCCCGCCTTTATGGTGAGTGAACTCAAAGTTGCGTTCTTACTTGGATTTCAAATCTTTCTTCCATTCCTAGTTCTCGACCTTGTTGTCTCGTCCGTGACTGTCTCCACGGGGATGCTAATGTTGCCACCGACCATGGTTAGCTTCCCATTAAAATTAATACTATTCGTATTGGTTGATGGCTGGAACCTTGTCGTTGGGATGTTGCTTCAAAGCTTCATTCCAATCACCTGACCAGCACACTCTGAAACAACATCGTTGCCCGAGCCTCTCCCTCGAGTCTTCCCAATTAAATAGACGATCTTACTGGATCACAAGATGAACCCCGAAGATGCAATCGACTTCAGTCGCGAAGCCATGAAAACATGCATGTTAGTTGGAGGTCCAATTCTCGTGACAAGCTTGCTCGTTGGCTTGGTCATCGGCATCATACAAACCATGACACAGGTTCAGGACCAAACTGTATCATTTGTTCCCAAAATCCTCGTCCTGCTTGCCGTAATTGGACTTTGCCTTCCCTGGCTTACTGAACGCATGACTGACTTCGCTCGGCTATCATTCGAAAAGCCAATGACTCAATGGTCCAAGTCGCCACCGCCCTCGCTTTTCGCCAGTGCTCCAGTAATAAAAACGGAATCAGATTCAAACAACGTCACCACTGATACAATCGCCACGAAGAAAGCTTCCGACCCCAAGCCAGACAATTCAATCTTCTCTTTGATCGGTCAATTCCAAAAATTTGAACGATCGATGCAGCAACCGACTGAAAGCGACTCGCAACCGCCCACCGCCGCATCTAACAATCCATTTTCACTGCCTCATTATCGCGTCTCCGAAATACCCCGGACTGAAAAAGGCGGGTAACGATGGATTCGGCATTGATCTTTTTTCTTGCGTTCTCACGGGTTACCGCCTTGGTGATGACCGCGCCGATCTTTGGTAGTCGTTCAGTTCCGTTAAAAATTCGCCTTGGAATTGCGGTACTCTTAAGTCTGGCTGCATTCCCGTTAATCATCCCCCCCAATTTCGAACCAACCAATCTCGAGGCCCTTTTCTCTGCGATCTTCAGCGAAGTTGTCATTGGCTCTCTCTTAGGATTGGGCGTGATGATTATGTTTTCAGCCGCTCAATTTGCTGGAACTGTCATCGGGCAAATGGCAGGCATTCAAATTTCTAATACGCTTGATCCACAAACCGGTGAAAACTCTTCAACCATCAGCCAGATGTTTGCCGTTCTCTCGCTGGCTGCCTTCGCCTTGGCCGGCGGACCGGAATTAGTCATCTCCGCACTTCTCGACACCTTCATCCATCTTCCACTTGGGACAGAATTAGCACCCGACCGAGTAAGCGAGGTCTTAATCACCCTCTTGCAACAGAGCTTTATACTGACGCTCCGCGGCGTTGCACCCGCGGTTGCTGCAATGCTAATTGCAACCATCGCAATCGGATTCGTCAGCCGAACTTACCCGCAAATGAATCTTCTAGGCATGGGGCTAAGCTCCAATCTTATCGTGATGTTTCTCGCGGTGTTTCTGACTTTAGGGGGAAGTGTTTGGTTATTCGTAGACGACTTGGATCACTTCGTCTCAATGATCACAGATTCCATGCAATCTTCGATCAAAGAGGTAGCAATAAATGAGTGAGTCATTGGAAGACCGCATTCACCAGGCAACACCGAGCCGACGGCAACAAGCCAGACAGGATGGCGATGTCGTCAAGAGCCATGAAATGGCCGCTGCCGTCCAGATGCTTGGGGCAATTGCAATCACGTATTACCTGCTTGGGAATGTAAGCCACTGGATTCGCAACTGGACCACTGAAACTTGGACGCTGGCTCCAGACAAACTGAGCATGTCCAATCAGGACTTCACCGAACAGATTCAACTCACAATCCTCAGTGCTGTTACTCACCTCGCACCTCTCTTGGGCCTCTTAGTTATTGTGGGAGTCATTTCTCATTGGATTCAATCTGGTCCACTCCTTTTGCCAAGGCGCGTCTCCATTGACCCATCACGGTTGGCTTCCGGCACATGGAAAAACATCTTCTCAGTCAGTGGACTCTTTACGATCGTCACCGGGGTTCCCAAAACAATCCTCGCCGGTATCGCAGGCGGAACGAGCATTTGGGTTCAACAAGATGGTTTTTTTCAATTAGCAAGTTTACCAATCGACATTATGGCCTCCAAAATGCTTGGCCTTGTGCTGAGCGTTTCCCTGCACGTTGCAATCACGCTTTTGTTTGCATCAACCTTTGACTTCTTCATGAAATTTGTCAGCCATGAAAATCGCCTCAAAATGACCGACCAACAATTACGCGACGAAATGAGAATGCAAAACGGCGATCCTCAAATTCACCGGCGGCGTCAAGAATTGAGCCGATTAAGATAACAGCCCGTTAATGGGTTGCCATGTCTGCATTGGCAACTGCCGCTCAAACCGAACTCCGTTCAGATGAGCTTGAATAACCAAAGACATCCATGTAGCGATGCCAATTGTTATCAATTTCAAGCTCGAGCGAAGATTCAAGCGTGAACGGGTTTTTTTTATGGTTCTTTTTGCGCTCAAAATACTCTACGAGTGAGGGCTGCAACTCCCCAAACCCATCCATCTCAAGCTGGTCATAAACCCGTTCCATCTCGGCGATTGGCTGAGACGTGAGATTCTCAAAATTAACTTCAACCAATTGATTTTTGGGAATCGAGTCGCGCTGATTAAAATAGGCCGAATACATCAAGTCTTTGCATTCAAAAATATAGTTTTTCAGCCAGGTATCATCGTATCTAGGAATCTGAAATCCCTGAAGCGAATCTAACAGTTTCCAAAGCCTCATTGTGGAAGGCACCAGTTTATGAGGATGCCGCGCCATGTGCACAAACTTCGCCCCGGGAAACCATTCGGCCAGCTGTTCCAAACGCCCCGTGTGGGGCGGTGACTTTAGCACCAGTTGCGAGTCATACCTGACCGTTAGAGCCTTCAGGAAGTAATCCATTGCCCCGTGCAATTGTTCCTGCACCTCGTGATCCGCAGCAGACAGCTTGAGATTCAGGTGCTCTCGGCTCGGTTGATTTGGAAAAGCAATTCTGCGGTAGGGAGTCGGGGCGCCGTACGCACACAATGCGAAGTCATCTTCTTGAGGAGACCCAACTCCCATCGACATATTATCCATCGGCCGCTGGCGGGGCATCAACAGTTTTAGAAACGGATAAAAAAAGAATCGTGAAGCAAGAAAATGATTTGGAATAAACGCGTCAAAATTCGTCGGAAACGCCAATCGCGAATCCATTGACATCAACTCATGCATCAACGTTGTACCCGAACGCCAGTGCCCAATTATAAAAACCGGCGGCTTTTTGAGTTGAGCAGACTCAATCACACTTCCGTGGGTGACATCCTGAACCTGGGCTAAAATCGAATTCATCAATGCGCACCCACCACCAAGGGCAAACATTGGGTACCTAAGCGGATGGATCTTGAAACGGTTTTCTTTCATCAACCGCAAATAGTCACCCAAACGCATCCCATTCCAAAACCGTGGCGCCCAGGGCGGATACCAATTAGGTTTTGGTTTTGAATTTGTTGATGTATTTGACATGGCGGTGCCGTGCTATCCCTTTTATCAGACTCTCATCGCAGCCAACTCAACTTTTAGGAAATTAAAACACGTCAGCAATCATTGCCAACTTCATGCTGCTTTTCCCAACTCGTCTTCGACCTCGTTAACCGGCGTGATTTTACCCTTGGGAGTCGTTAGATCAAACAGCCCGAAAATTTCATTGCGGGACAACCCTCGCTTGGCAGGTGTATCACCATCCGACAATATCTCCCGAAACAGCTCTCGCTTTTCTTCCAAAATCTGATGAATTCGCTGCTCGATTGTGCCCGCCATGATCATTCTGGTAATCGTCACGCTTCCCGCCGCTCCAATTCGGTGAGCTCGATTGATCGCCTGATCCTCGATTGCCGGATTCCACCAACGGTCAAACAAAAATACATAACGGCAAAACTGAAGATTTAAACCAACCGCTCCCGCTCCGTAACTCATTAAAAGAACCTTGCGGTCTGGGTTTTCCTTAAATTCTTTTAGAATCGGATCGCGTTGCTTCGAAGGAATCCGACCATGGTATTCCAGCGGTCTGTGAACCGTCAGTTGCTTCCCGATCACTTCAAGGGAATCCACCCACTGACTAAATACAATTGCCTTTTGACCACTAGCCGCCACCTCTTCCATGTCCGCCTTGAGTCGTTCAATTTTGCTGCTCATGCCAGTAGCCGGATCAAAATTACAAATCTGTTTTAATCGCAGAACCAGTTCGAAGACATGTTTAATCGTCAATTCATCTCCCATGTCATTGAGCCGCAGGACACCGTCCTTTTCAGCGCCGTCGTAGCTAATTTGCTGCTCTGGCGAAAGCTCCAATTCCGCATCACGCATCAATCGAGGAGGCATATCCTTCATGACCACATCTTTTGTACGGCGAAGGATCAAGTCTTTCACTCGCACTCGCATCTCCCGGGCCGTCATCCCACTCGAAACAGCTCCCTTAGCTGCAAATTCGCAAATTCCAACAAGATCCTCCACACCGTTTTCGATGGGGGTTCCCGTCAATGCCCAACTTCTTTTTCGATTGATCCGATGCACAACCTCACTCGTCGCATTCGCTTTATTCTTGATTCGTTGAGCTTCATCAAGAATCACTAAGTCGAATTCATTCTCTGGAGCAGTGACTAAAGCCTCGTCGCGCGTCAGAAGTTCATAGTTGGCAAGCTTGACCATCGCCGACTCAGTTTTCCAATGCCAAGCACGCTGATGCTGGTTCCCCTTAATGGCGGCAACGGTAATTTCCGGCGCCCAGGATTTAAATTCTCGCTGCCAGTTGGTCACTAATGGCTTCGGACAAATGATCAAAACGCTCTTAATGAACCCGGCTCGAAGTAACATTCGAACCGTCGCGATCGTCTGCATTGTCTTGCCGAGTCCCATTTCGTCAGCCAAAATTGCGCTGTTGCGGGGGAACAAGAACGCAATGCCCGCATATTGAAATGGGAAGGGTTCAAACGGAAACTCCATCGTCTTACCGTCGAGGAGATTTTCTAACGGAGGCTGTAAAAGATAAAACAAGCGATCTTCTAACTTGATTACATCCGCAGGTGCTTTCATGCGAGTCCGCGTGGCTACCTTTTTCTCTTTCGACTTTGCTCCAGACTTGCACTCCTCATTGACTGGGTCCGCCACCCGCTCCGGCGCATAGGGATCAAACAGATCAGCAGCGATGGATGACCGATTACCGCGTTTCGCCGGTCCAGTCTCTGAAAAGTAATAGCTACTGGTTTTAATCCGCCGCCCTTTGAATCGAGCAGAAACGACTGGTGGTTTATCCGGTGACTCTGCTCGCCAACTGCTTAAAAGCTCAGGCAACTGAGACTCTATGGCCTGATTCCACGACGTCGTATCCAAAACAACTGGCTTGATTTTAGGCGGGCCGGTATCTGATCGCATCACATGATCCCGAGGATCCTCCGAAGAAGGACTCGGATGGTTGAGCGATTCGGTTAATTTAAAATATTGATCCATCGAGACCGCTTCTTAAGATTTGAAAGAAACCTTTTCACGCCGCGCGAAGCACTGAGTGAGCTTCCTCAATTGCCTGCCGAATTCTTTCGAATGGCTCGTCCAATGGCAGTCGACTTGCGAATTCCTGAACGCCCTGAGAGATCGCAGTGGCTTCGGCACCACGATGATTGACGCAATAAACTGATTGCCCTGAGAGATCAAAATGCTTTAAACCCGAGCCATCGAATTCCGCCTGAGAATCCACAGGTTCGGCAAACACCAAAGGATTATCAATCAACTCCGTTAGCGGTAGCATCTCGGAACAATCCGTAATGAAAACCGACGGTCGCTCCCTCGCCTTGTCAATTAATGCCATCCCGATCTGATCTGAAAATAGAAAACCACTATAGGTTTCACCATACATGATTTGCTGAGCGCGGTTGGTTGCCACCGGCGCGGTGCAATGAAATTCAATCGGCCTTCCAATTCTTGAAACAACCAATAGTCCGCCGCAATGCCCTAATGAAGGCAATTCAACAACGGTCATAAAACCGAATGATTGAAGTGGATGGGTAGTCGCTTGGGTCAAAAGCTCTGTCCTTGTGAATTATCAAAATTCATGCTGCAACTATGAATTTCAGCTGAAATCCGCGGCATACAGAATTTGTTTTTTTGTCAACAACCAAAATATTTTTTTTCGCCAAATAGCTGCTCTACAATCTTTGGTCGGCGCGTACACGCTCAAGTGACATCGGCGGATTCGGGTTTTTCACTTTAGATTACCAACGTCTTACCGAGGGCTTACTCCAAACCGAATTAATGGCACACATAGATTCTCTTAACAGCCAAATGAAAAACTTTTCGGGTCAGTCCATTTTTTCACTCAAGTGGTTTTTCAAAAAGAATGAATACTCAAGCAAAAGCTCGACACTTTCCATAGCGCGGTTTATACTATCGAGGTATTCATAAAAAACTTCCCGGAGTGTTGATCATATGCCTCACGATTCACAAGATATTTCCCCAGTTTTCCGGATTGACGTTGGTCAAAGTGCTAGCGATTCTGCTGCTCCACATTCGGGAGCGGGTCAGAATGACATCGCGGCCATACTACAGCAGCTCGTGGCCGGTCAGGACCGCCAGAATGAACTGATGGAAGAAATGATCGACCAAATGCACGCCAGCCAACGGCAACGCTCGAACGAGTTGTCTCAGTGGAAAGACGCTAATCCATTGCTGGCTCGACGATGCCGAGCCGCTGCCGAGGCATTATCCCAGGTCCAGACCGAATTCCTGCAAACACTGACAATCGACGTCAATGATAACCATGAAGAAATGATGGACAGCGAATTCGTACTAAACGAATTTGTAGATCGTTATGGACCGCGTTTAGCTCACCTCAACGGGGTTTTGCAATTGCTTTCCCAGTTAAGCCTGCACCCTGGTGACAACCACTAGAGAACGACTACCTCAGGGTAGCCACACTCCAATGCAAATCATGCCTCTGCCCAAACGGCTGAGGCTTTTTTTGTATACCAGAAAACTGGCGGTCCCAAAATTAAGAATGCGTAACGATAACAATCTTTGCCGGCGACCTGTTCTACCCAACTGGCGAAATAGATCGAACCCAGCTTTTTCAATTCTTTTAAGCCGAGGATTTTGATGCACGGCGAACTGGTTCATACCATCACTTCTGATTTCGTAAGGCTCCATGGATTTTACCGCGAGTCCAAGGAAACCCTTGTCACCAATGCAGAAACTGGCGGGATTACTGCCGCTATTTTGACACATGGCCTCGGAGGTAACTTCTATTCTTCGAGGCTCCTATTTCATCTCGCTGGAGTGCTTGAGTCGATTGGAATCCATGTCGTGATTGCCAATACACGCGGCCATGACATGATCAACTCGTCTACATGGGCGGGAAAAACACGATCTGTGGGTGCGGCTTTCGAAAATGTGGCTGACTCCAAAATGGACATTAATGCATGGGCTGACTTTTTGGTAAAACGTGGCCATACGAACATTACCGCTGTCGGGCACTCACTCGGTGCTATTAAATCAATTTACGCTCAAGCTTTCGCACCGCACCCAAACATCAAGAACATTGTCGCGTTATCGGCAACTCGGCTAAGCTATGCCAAGTTGAGCGATTCTCCTCGTGGCGAATTGTTTCGAGAGACAATTAAAAGATGCGAATCGTTGGTGGAACAGAATCAGGGACACAATCCAATTCAGGTACCTTTTCCGTTTCCTACCTGGATGAGCCCTCAAGGTTACCTCGATAAGTATGGGCCTACTGAGGCTTTCAACTGGCTCGATTTTATCGATCGAATAGAAATCCCGACTCTAATGCTATTCGGCGAGAAAGAGTTGAACGAAAACGTTGCCTTCGAAGGGCTTCGCGACAACCTCGCACTCTTGAGCGCCGGATGGAACTCTCTAACTATCCAGGAAATCGAAGAGGCCGATCACTTTTATACTTCTAGATTCAATGAAGTAGGCGAAAATATCGTTCGCTGGTTGGCTTAAGCAACCACCTTCGCCAATCAAAAATAAAGGGCAGGGCGTGCGAGTTAGGCCTAAAGCACCAATACTCGAAGTGACGGCACTAGGAAGAGGGGCGGTCGTCAGCCAAGTCATCGACAGAAAGTTCTTCTACTTCGGGGACGTTTTGCCTTAAACGGACAATCGTCGTCACCCAGCAAGACAAAATGACAAAGGGCATTCCCATCATAAACAGAATACTCATAGCGTAAGCCGCCGCAGAGCCATCCGCGTGCAGGCCGTCTTTGCAGGTCGGACAAGCAAGTACGCTGCTAGAGAACACTAACTGCAGAAGCAAAGCCTGGAAACCACAAACGGCCAACCGGAAGATACGTTTTAGATTGAAGTCGATCATCATTCCTCTACTGTCCGTAATAAGGTTGCAGCATGAGATAGCAAATCGGCCCGGTCAGTGCGACATACAACCAGACGGGAAACACAAGTTTCGCCATTTTTCGGTGTTTGTCAAACTGATTGGTGAAACCGTAAATCCACGTTTGCAGAATAAATGGAAGGCTCAAAGCCGCCAAAACGATATGGCTAATCAATAAAACGAAATAGGCAGTCCTCGCAAACCCTTCGCCGCCAAATTTCGTTTCTTCATTAGTAAAATGATAAGCCACATAGCAAAGCAAAAATAACGCCGAACAGGCCATCGCGGCTGAAATCGACAATCGATGCAATTGGATTTTTCGCTGTTTAACAAAGACTAATGCCAAAATTAAAAATAGCGCGACGAGGCAATTCAACCCCGCATGCACCGACGGTAAAAAGTCCAAAGTAACACCATCGGGTAACGGAATTTTCGTCGGGCCTCGCATTAGACCAACCAATCCCCAGACTGCGACAGTTACAATTAAACTGACGATCGTTAGCTTCTTACCCAATGCTGGGTTTGGCTCAAGCTTAAAAAACTCTTCTCCGCTCATTCTCGTTCCTCGGCTTTCGCTGTTTCTTTTATTTCGCCACCACGCGGGTTGGGCCGATCTTCACCTTCAAGCACCTTGACCAACTTTATCATTTCCACCTCGTCCGCGGCATTTTCCCAGTCGAATTTCCCGCGGACTTGTCCCCACCGATCAACTACGTACAACAGGGATGAATGATGCTCCTCCCCCGAATCCGCCTTGAAAAACTCGCTTCCAATCCTTTTGATTAACACTGGGTTTCCCGTCAAAAACAACCAATTTTCCGGGTCTGCTTCCAGCGTATCGGCAAATTCCCTGAGATGCTCCACAGTGTCTCGCGCAGGATCAGTTGTGATACTAACTATTCGGGGGCACTCGTCTCCAAGCCGCTTCTGCAAGTTCCGCAGGTATTGATTCTGATCCTTACACACCCCGGGACAATTGCTGAAGAAAAAGTTGGCAATCCAAACCTCGCCCGTCAAATCGCGGGAAAAGAACTTCTCGCCCGTCCGCTCTGTCAGAAAAAAATCACGAACCCACCGGATATCGTTCAACTCTTTCCGCTCAACTCCAGCCAAGACATTTCGTGTTTCTACCTTTTCTCCTAGCGGAGGTTTTGTTTCGGCAGCAACTTCCTTCGCAACCTTGATAAACCGCTTCATATCATAGGGCTGATCCCACTTAAACCGATCGCGGTAACGTCCCCATTTATCAACTAAAAGAATATTGTCAGTGTGCGTCTCTGGATTCACGGGAACATTGAACATGTTCTCACCAATCTCAACTAATTGATAATTCTGCCCGGTTAAAAATGCCCAGCGATCAGGTTTCGCACCAAAACCATCTGCATACTTGTTCAAAACTTCGGGCGTATCGTTCTTAGGATCGACCGTCAGTGTGAGGAATCGAATATCAGTTCCCTTAAGTGCCGAGTTCACACGGTCAATCTCCTTATTCAGATCCATGCAAAACGTCGGACAGCTCGCGAAAAAGAAACTGACGACATAAGCCTGGCCCGCTAAATCGGCGGAGTCGAATTTGTTTCCTTCCTGATCGATCAACTCAAAGCGATCGACATTCGGCAAGTGCTCCCACGGAACCTCAGCAAAGGCTCTACCGGTACTGTCAAGCTGAAGATTTGTGGCGTCATTCTCATCTTTGTCGATGGACGCCGCCCCTGGCGGTTCAACAGGAGCACGGTCAACGGACCGCAGATAAATCACCCCCGCGGCAGACAGAACTACCAGCACCCATAAGAAAACTCTAACTCGTGCAAACATATTTCTCTTCGCCACTATAGTACGTCTTAGTCTAATGTTGGAACTGCGGATTTGCCTACAACCGGTTCGCTGACCGCAGGTTCGGGAGCATTCTCACGGCGTTCTTTTGAGTAAGTCATGTATCGATAGCCAACATCTGGAACCAACAACAAAACCAACAAAACACCCATGAACAAAGCCGGTATCGTCAGCACGTATTTCCAGGCTCGCTCCCACCAAAGGTGCATAAAAAACAGAATCACCAACAAAGCCTTGGCAACTGAAACCAACATCATTGCCGCCCAGCCAACAACCTTGTTCTCCATCAAGTAGGAGTTCGCGACCCAAAATGAAAGCCCTGTTAACACGCACAGCATCAAGAATACAAACAAGAACACTCTCGTGTTTGAGCTCTCGACTGGATCCCCCGTGTTGGCGTCTGTTTCATTCATGAAATTAAAATAAGTAAAGCAAAGGGAACAAAAATATCCAAACGATATCCACGAAGTGCCAGTACAAGCCAACATTCTCCATCAATCCGGCTCGCGACCGGTCCAACCGAAACATCAACAGAACAATGAAAGCGACAAGCCCGCCTAAAACATGCAATGCATGAAAGCCGGTCATTAGAAAATAAGTATTCGCCCAAGTATTACCACTCGGAATCACCATCGGAAGCTTCAAGTGAAAATGCTCATTCAGCCCATCATGAATCCCATTGAACTGCTCAAAAGCATTAACTCGGTCGGTTAAGGGTTTGAGCAAATCAACCACCTCGGTTGCCTTTGTGGCAGCCTTCCTGGATGCTTCGGTAGCGGCGGCCAAACTACTCTCTATCTCAGATCTTTTGGCATCATCCTGCTCCGCTTCCAATTCTTCCGACAACGCACTGACCCGACTCTGCATTTCCCGAACGTCCTCGTCTATGGTCTCCTGTTGCCCCATCAACTCAGCAATTCGATTTCTCACATCGGCAATCTCATTCGCCAAATAAGCGTCCACTCGCGGGTTGGGACCGCGGGGATTGATCTGATGAGCCAAACTTTCAAGAGCCAACTCTCGCATCATTGGACTCTCAGTTTCCCCGACCGTTTTTTGAGTCCACTGAACTAAACCAGCGCGAATCAAAATCAGATCCTCTAGTCCGCCACCATGATCGTGAGCCGCTACCGATTCGGAAACCAAGGCCGTTTTCTCTTTCTCAATGCTCAGGATCTCAGCGTCTAAATTTGATTTTACGGCAGAAAGATAATTCAAGTCGGCACGATCGTAGAGCAAACTCCGAGGCGCCCCGGGGTGAATTCCGTGCTCAAATTTAGAGTTATATTCATATGCCTTAATTCCCAGAAAAACGCATCCAAGAACAAAAGTACCAAGTAGCCATTTTTTGGCCTTAACTGGCATGTCCTGCTTGGCCGCTTCCATCCCAAACACAATCGTGACACTGGAACAAATCAAAACAAACGTGTTAACAGCCCCTAGCCATTCCAGAACACGAACATCTGCCGGCGTCGGCCAAGAACCTTCGGGAGCCCCAAAACGAAGCACGATGTAAGTGCCAATCAAGGCTGTGAAAAACATGATTTCTGTGGATAGAAATAGCCATACGGCTAGTTTCCCTTTGGGAACCGGCACCGCAGGTTGGTACTTCAGCTTAATGTGTCCATGCGAACCCTCATCCCCACCACCTTCGGTGGTGCCTGTTACTTCGGATGGGTTCACTTTTGAATTCATTTTTCTTCACAATAAGGAAGCTAAATTTCACTAACTCAACACGCACCTACACAACGCTCGAACCGACTAAGTCAAACACGCGAGAATCAAGACCAGCATGTAAGCAGGCAGATAAAGTAGCGAGGCACGCAGCAACTGTCTCGCCACTGGATCACTACGCTCAAGACGGAATGCCCAAGCTGCCTTGAAGTAGTAAACCCCGAGGAATAAAGACGCGATTGCAAAAATCCAAATATGAATTTGCGTTCTCAAAACCAAAATCGGCAGCAGGCTAACGGCAATCAACATTACGGCCGTAATCACCGACTTCAAACCTGCGACTCGACCGGTTGGCTCAGTTACCGTAATCATTTTCAAACCACCCTTGCGGTATTGATCGCGATACATCCAGGCAATTGCCATGAAATGAGGGAACTGCCAGAGCACCAAGACGCCAAAGAAGGCCCAACACACCAACCCAACCGTCTCAGTGGCAGCTAACGAGCCCATAATAATCGGCATCGCACCGGCAATTGCGCCGATCTCCGTGTTCAGCGGTGTCTTTAATTTTAAGGGAGTGTAGATAGCTACGTAGAGCACCCAATTCGCAACACCACAAGCCGCGGTCTGCCAATTTACCATCCCGTAGAGAAACGCGACTCCGACACCAAAAGTGACGGCGCCGAACATCGCTACTTCCGTCGACGACAATCGCTGTGCAGGAAGTGGACGCGATGCAGTTCTGGGCATCAGGAAATCAGTATAGCGCTCGAGGTACATGTTCATGGCGTTGCCGCTCGAGGCAATCATCAACATTCCTACCAGTGCACCGAACATGGTTCCAATGCCCATTGCCTCTCCGGCGGCGTGCGCGGCGAGGACAGCAGCGACTGCGAATGTGATTAACACCATTACCGAAATTCGCAATTTCGTCAGCGCTACATAGGTTTGCAACCTAGTGGTTTCTTTGGCTGTCGTGATTTCTGGATTCGTTGACATTGCTGACATGCGAGCTAACTCGTCTTTTCAGAATTTGGGAAACTGGAGGGTAAACTGAGTTCACTCAACTCGTTTCGGTTTGTGGGAAAAAATCGCTTTCGGTGTCGGGATGACTATATTCGTATGGACCTCGACGAACAATCGGTTGGACGTCAAAGTTCCCGTGCGGCGGCGGACTGACCGTTGTCCATTCCAGCGTATTTGCATTCCAAGGGTTTCGACCAGCCTTGGCCCCAAAAAACATACTGCCAAAAAAGTTGGCCACAAAGATAAGCTGCGTCAGTCCCATCCCGATCGCACAGATTGTCATAAACTGGTTCAGCGGCAACAAGTCCTTCAGACCTTCATAAATGTAGGGGTCAGCTACACGCCTCGGCATCCGACTTAAAAAATGCATCGGAAAAAATGTGCCATTCAAGAAAATAAAGGTGAGGAAGAAATGAATTTTCCCAAGCTTTTCATTCATCATCCGGCCAAACATTTTGGGGAACCAAAAATAGATCGCACCCAAGACGCCAAGAACGCTACTGGCAAACAGAACATAGTGGAGGTGGGCTACGATGTAGTA
>JAAEMV010001052.1 GCA_024225195.1 Planctomycetaceae bacterium
AGGTCATCGCGACGCTTTCCAGTGAACTCCGCTAAACCAAGTGCGCGACTGGCAAAATCTTCGACCAACGGTGCCAACTCAGGCAAACCAGGAAGATCAAGTCTAAGCTTAATTTCATCAGGCGTATTCATCTATTAATATTTCTCGGCGTGGATTTAGACGTGACTGAAATGCACCTCCGCAAGCGATCGCTTAACATTCAAATGAAACTGAAAATGAGTCGCTAAGTTGGCCGATCAAAATTCAACATCACCCATGCGTGTGCCAATCCGATTGTAACACGAATTAGTGGACGCACATCATCCAGAACGCTACCAAGGCCGGCTCCCAGTTAAAGGGATGGGAACCACTGGCCTGGCAGAACAACAATCGCGCCACCGAAAAAGCCCGATCAATTAAAAGCCCAATCAATTAGGGATGTAAATCCTGTTGCTCGATGATCTCCTCGGACTCTTCTGAATCGAGAATCTCCAAATCCTTTTCATCGAAAAACCGCCCCAGTGACATTCGAAAAGGAACCAGCAACGCGATTAACAAGGGGAATAAAATTCCCAACGGGAAACCTTGAATCTTGGTAGTTTTCAACAACCACAAGGAAACGAGACCTCCAAACTGAAGTGCTGTAAACCAATGAATCGTTCGCATTGGCACTGTTCTGATGTAGTGAGTTCTCGGGTAGAGGGCGGGGTCGGTAACCCACAAACGAACTCGATCAAAAAAGTCATTCCCACCCAGAGTGGCGAAACCCATATACAAGAATAGGCCGAACAGAACAGCATTAGGTATTAGATTCACCAACGGCAACAACAACAGCGATCCGCCGATTAGCAAATGAACCAACAACGCTGACACACGGTTCTCTCTAACTTCTTTGATGCGTTCTCGCCGTTCACCGTCTTCTTTCACAACTTCCGTCGTGGCTAAACTTTTGACGTGGTTTAGTGCATGGACGGTCGCGGCAACCATCCAAGGCAGCCCGAACAGTGATCCGACCAAAGTAATGACACCCACAACAAACAGGTCCAGATGATAACCGGCTCCTTTTTTCAATTTATTACCGGGAGCATTCACCAACCGCGTCGTAATATTCTGATCCAGGTAGAGCAAAATGGTCGCCATGATCGCCGGAATGATGGAGGCAAACCAAACCCAAACGGGCACGGAAAACAAATCAACAAACCACCTACGTTCCATGGACGGACCAAAGGAATCAGGGACACCAGCCGTTTTTAATCCTACGCCTTCGGTCGTTCCGATATTCCACACTGACCCAAAGATATCAACCTTCGCCGAAAGTGCACCAAAATAAACCGCCACAACCGTCATTGCACCGATCGCAAGAGATGGCCCAAAGTCGGCCAGGAATTCACGAACGGACCAACGCAGGTAGTGGCTGTTCCGAAACGCCCGTAGATTTCTCGCGATAGCGAATGTACCCAGCGCTAAGATAAGAGTCAGAAACGCAGTATCCAGCGACACACTGGCCTGCTCGGGCAAAGGTTCGGTAAATGAATGGTAAACGTCTTTTACAGCTTCATAGATAAAGATGACCGCGACCAGCGCTGCAAAAATTTCATCGGTGAACCGGGTAAAATATTTCATCAGATAACTAAGATCCGTCACCGCACACAACAGCAACAGCAAGCCAGACCAAAGTCCAACCCACGCGTAAGTTGGCAAAAATGGAATTTCAAGTGCCTTACATGCCATGTAGAGCAGCCCCGTGAAAATCACGATCGGCCCCGTTCCTCCTAAAATGGTCAAGGGCTGACCAGAAAATATCGCGAACAGGACTCCGCCAATCGCGGTCACCATCAACATTTCCGTGGTGCCAATTTCACCTCCCGTCGCAACTGCCGTCAGCAATCCAAATGCCACCGCGTTAGCCAAGCAGGCAAAATACATAAAAATCGTGGAGGCGATTACTTTGGGGTTCAATCCTTCTTTGTAATCGTCCAGGTAATAAGGCTTCCGTCGATTAATATCATCAATCAACCCACCACAAAATCTCCCCGTACGTTCTAAACCTTGATTTGACATAATATACGCAATCTCCAATTCGAAACCGGTGCTGCCATAGAGAATGGCATCGGAATCCGCAAGAACGACGAGACGCCTTAGAAACAACTAAGCAAAGGCTTCTTGGACGCGCGGCGCGCAAAAGAACTAACTGTCGTATTAAAGAACTGGAGTCTCTGTTAAGTAATCAGAGGGGCAAGAATGCCGTTACTGAGTCGATGCCCTTTGGGGGGAAGTACTACCGGCCTAAAAAGAAATCGGTCGGGCACCGGTTTATTCACAAACAGCAAGAAATAGTTTTTCAGAACTGTTTTCTGCCTGCGAACAACTACCGCTTCTTCAACTTCAAATTCGGCTTCTTCGACAGGCCTCGAATTTGATCCACCGACTTCATTCACGCACCAAGTGCAAGACCCCAGCAGTACTGAAAACAGTAGCGGGGTCAAAATGAATGATTTAAAAGTAGGTAGGTGAGTCTTCATAAGGCCAGCAAAGTAGAAAGCAGCCAGTAAAGTAGAAAGCAGCCAGTAAACGAAACCAAGACTAATCTTGTTCGACCTTCAAATCGTAACGGATTAAGACCCAATTTACTAATTTTTTTAATCACTAATGAACTAGCAACCAAAACTCAAGCGGCCTGCTCAGCCGAGACAACTCGTCATTGGCTAACATAATGACTTTAATAGTCACGACCGGACCAACTCCTCAAAACTGATCGCTGCCAGGCTTCAAGTGCAATTAGCATTTCGGCCACTCGCTCAGGATCATCGCCACTGAGATCATTCTGTTCCATTGGATCATTTTTTAAATGATAGAGTTCAGTTTTTACTTTTCCATTTTTCTCAATTCGATGCAACTTCCAAGGCCATGAATTCCAAGCCGCGTGACCGTGGAGATCGTCCTGATCGCGTTCTGGATACTCATTGACGTTCTTCAACAGACGCCTTGGAAATGGATTTGGCTCGCCCTTCTCCTCCGCTTCCATTAGCGCCTTTATTATTCTGTCGCTCCATGTCGATTCGCCATTTTGATACCCGTGCCAAAACCCCATCGCCGGGTGCTTCGACGACTTACCATCTAGGATTGGAGCGAGATCGATTCCATCCAGCTGTGGTTGGGGAGAAACTTTCGCTCCTGCAATTTCAACCAGCGTGGGATAAAGATCGCTTGTAAATGCGGGCGTCTCAATGACTTTAGATTCATAGTGATCAGGCCACTGAAAGATCGCCGGAACTCGCAAGCCGCCTTCATAGATACTTCCCTTCTTCTCTCGGCCGCCGGAAGACTCTCGAACAAGACCTCCGTTATCACTCAAATAAATGAACAATGTATTTTTTTCGATCCCAAGATCACGCAAG
>JAAEMV010001053.1 GCA_024225195.1 Planctomycetaceae bacterium
AGACGTTGTGGTTAGCTATACCTACGAGACGTCATCTAGCAGTTCCGCTGGTAATAGTGCACTCGCGGCGGATTCGATCGAATTCCATCCGACCTACGTGCTGGTCCATGCGACAAGCGGGGATACTTTTCTGTTTCCTGTGGAAAGGTTACAGCAATTCCGCTTTCGTCCATCGACATCCAAATAGCGTTTGAGGTACCGTAAGACCATCCTCGGCGATAGCTAATTCTTGCACTTGAGGGGGGCTTGTATCGAGGTTCGCGAGGTTTGCGGGATTCGTTTTTCGAAGCCCCGTGGTGAGCTTTGGGATTTATATTCCTGTGATTTAGACGTCTGGGCATCAATTTGAGAGTAGTGCTGCTGCACAGATAGTTGTTGTGTTTGTTCCGTTGGGACGAACCCAAGGTCACTGATAGCAAATGGAAGCGATAGAGATATTTTCGGCGGCAATCAAAATTCGATGCCTTTGATTCGGTCGGCGTTGTTTTGAGTGATCATTAATTAAGGAGCGAGTGTCGCGTGCTTAAGATACTAGAATTTGTATTTTCCGAAGGCATCCTGTA
>JAAEMV010001054.1 GCA_024225195.1 Planctomycetaceae bacterium
ACTCGCAAAACGGAACAGGAAGTTTTCTGGGAAACAGAGTTTGGGAACGACTACATTTTGCGAAATCAAGGTCCGGCCGAGGTGGCTTCGAGTGTGGCGTTTTTTAGCAAAATAATATCAAAGACAACGAAGCCCGGTTCCGTTTTAGAATTGGGTTCAAATATTGGTGTGAACCTAGCGGCTATGGAGCAACTGTTGCCCGATGCGAGTTTATCGGCGGTGGAAATCAATCGAGAGGCGGCCGAGCATTTAGAACGCACACTGCCTCGTGTGGAGTTGCATTGCACTTCCATTTTGGAGTTCGAGCCGGCCCGACAATGGGATTTGGTTTTCTCAAAGGGAGTTTTAATTCACTTAAATCCGCAAGAACTTCCTCGGGTTTATGATCTGATGTTCGAGGCTAGTTCGCAGTACATCATGGTTGCAGAATATTACAATCCAATCCCGGTTGAGCTTCCTTACCGGGGGCATGAGGGGAAGCTTTTTAAACGCGACTTCGCGGGCGAGTTGATGGATCGGCATTCCACGTTGACGCTC
>JAAEMV010001055.1 GCA_024225195.1 Planctomycetaceae bacterium
ACTTCGGCCAGCAGCCTCCTTGGCAAGTTGAAGAAGCCGGTTTTCCCTGCTGTTGCGAGGCACGCGAAAGCGGTAGTCGGCGCCCAGGGCATCGCAGGCGACGGCACCAACGCCCCAGGTGGCCGCGAGGGAAGTTACCGCCCAGGCGCCGCTATCGACGCTCTGGCAAGCAAATACGTGCTCACCGGAGCAATTGGCGTCATCCCATCGACCGTTCGCGTTCTGAATAGCGCAGTCTTCGTTGCCATCGAAATTGTTCGGTTCGCCCGTATCCATATTTTGTTCGCCGACCTTTCACCATACGGACTAAGATTAATCTTCGCCCATTGCCATCTGGATATTCGATATAAGCCTTCAAGTTTTTTTAAAAAAAATAAAAAAATCTAGAAAAAACCAAAAACTGGATAATACAATTCACTTTACACCATCTCCATATTCACCACCTGCAAGGCCTCTCGTGGCCTATTTCCCACTCATTCAGAAGCAACAACGTACCCCACCCAGCAGTACTCTCTATAAACGGCTAAAAAGCGCGCCTAGTTTCGCTGGATTTGTTTAATAATATCAATAGGTTATCAAGTCGCGACCACTTGACAGGCCTGACAGTGCTCTGTATTATGCAGGTATGGATATTAAAGAAAAAGCATCAAAAATCATAGCGAAGCGGCTCTGCTGGAACATCGCAACACGCAATCAGGCAGGAGTCGCAAAAAAGCTCGCCGACAATCAGGCCGCAGACGAAGTGTTCGGCCTGGGCGATGCCGGACTGTTTGATATGTTTTTTCATTTCTTACGTGAACTCGGATTCATGGAGCTTCTTGAACAGCTTGAACCAAAATCATGTCGTAAACGGAAAAGTCCAGTTCCTTTTTCTGCGGTTATGCTCATTTATTTAATGCGCCTTGTTGCCGGGCTGCGGTTTTTCAATCACATTGATACGGTGTTGCTGAAGTCGCAGGCTCTGATGCATCTTGTCGGGTTCAATGGTTATCAAGTCAAGCAGGGAACAAGTCAACGCGGTGTTGGAAAATCTAAAATAGACTGGAACGACAAAAACAACACTAAAATACGCGGGCCGATCTGTCCAGAATTTATCTCGTCGATGATCGTTGCTGTTTCCGCCAAGACCTTGGAACGAGTTTTTAATAAAGTCATTACCATTCTGGC
>JAAEMV010001056.1 GCA_024225195.1 Planctomycetaceae bacterium
AAATAAATCAGTTGAATAAATACGGTGATTCCTAACGCATTAGCATTAGATTCACCGCACCTAGATTCGCGTTAATGGAAAACCAGCCAAAGCCTCCACAAGCATATAACAGGACGGCAATTAACCATTACAAAATAATGAACCTTCTTTAATCTTCCTCAAGATCAAAATCGATTTGCTGGCGAGCCGCCCCCTCTTTGATGGTTACGGAAAGGACGCTTGCGGTGTTAAACCTGGCTGGCAATAACTGCTCGAGGTCACCAGCAAAATCTTCCGCAATCTCACTTGGGATCGACTTATCGAGCACTTTCCCAGCTTCGAAGGCCTGAATCTTTACCAAATGCTCGCCAACGGGCACACCACCTTTTGAGGTAACTACGTAATTACCATTTTTAATCGGTGCACCTGAAACCGGACCCTTGGTGCCGGACTTAGGATAAAACCGTATTTCACCATTGTTAATTGGAGATCCGGCGTAAGAAACCACACCTTCAACAATCACCGAATCAAAGGGTCTGCCATTGCCGCAACCAATTTGAAAAATACAAATCCAAACAAAAACAATCGCTCCGCACGCGTTAATTAAACGCATGGTTTACTTCTCCTCCCCACCGCGTTGCCATGTTGTCCAAAACGGCTTGATCAATATTTTCTGTTAAGTGGTGAATACTGCCATCGGCAAACGCAAAATTAGCACCTGCTGGGTGCCAACTTGAAAAACCTGACTCGCGATAGAATTCGTTATGCCGGTTTTCACCAACACCGTCGATGGGATCGAGCAGGATATCGCGTCCCCCGGGCATCGACCCCGGACCGTTTATCCCCTCAATCGTGGATTGCACAGCCCAATTATTCCAGAAATAACCAAACATCGCCTTGCCCTGACTTGGGTGATTACCCGGGACCTCAGTCACTTCCCCCAACATCAACGTATTACTTTGACCATCTCGAATATCTCTAAATTTGATGGTGTTATAGTTAAACAACACCCCGTTTCCTTCTGGGTTGCCGCGGATACCACCGCAAAAAAGTGTATTACTTCCGTGCACGCCTGCCATGTTACTACCCGCGCGATCTTCCGTGATGGTCGATCCGTTTGATTTGCCACTACAACACTCGAGTAATTTTCCCGCGTCAGGATCGGATGGACATAAGAAGGTTTCAATTCTTGTAGAGGTCGCAATCCAGTTGCCGTTGTTAAAGTAATTATCAGCTCGAAAGTTGATACTTTGAGCCAAATTATTCTGTTCCATGAAGTCTAAAATTCGTGCTCCCCAGCCCCAACCATTAAAGAAAGGCGCCGCCACTGGTCCGCAACTGCTAGGAAATGCAGTCGAAGTAAAATACATCCCCGGAGGTAGACTCCCAAATGCACTTTCATAGTTGTGCATTGCCAATCCAGCTTGTCGAAAATTATTTGCACATTGAGTGCGGCGTGCGGCTTCGCGAACTTGCTGCACAGCTGGCAATAACAAGCCAACCAAAATCCCAATAATCGCAATCACGACCAGCAATTCGACTAAAGTGAATCCACAACGAAAATGTGATTGATATGCCTTTTTCATCACACCCTTTTTTAAAAAGAAGTTGGGAATCCATCAAAACGACGGGAACGAAATCTCGAACGTTATGTTACTCCTGTGTGCCTCAATCAGCTTTTAAATATGCGCAGCTAACACCTAAAATAGCGCACACCTTTCACACACCAACCCCTCGATTGGGTTCGCCTTAGTCGAATTACGCATGCCAGACGGCGGTCCGCACACACACTTCAGCTTAAATTTGAAAAACTATTGCAAGATGTCAATCAAATTTGCTGTGGCTTGCACGGAATTCGGTAGGCGAACAACCAGATGCTTTTTTGAAAGCCACACAAAAGGACTGGCTACTTCCAAACCCGGAACCCAAGGCAATTGAAGTAATCGAATTATCGGTATAACGCAGTAACTCCCGGGCCTTTGCAATTCGAACTCGATTCAACTCGGACAGCGGAGTCCGATTCAAACATTGTCGAAACTTAATTTCCAGGCTTCTTCGCGAGATTCCAACAGCAGCTACAACCTCTTCAATGCCTATCCCTTGTTGAACGTGATCGCGAATAAAACGCATGGCTTTTTCAACGTTCTGATCACCTACCAATAGTACATCAGTGGAACGTCTGGCCACGACACCTTGAGGATCGAGGAATATCTGTTCATTTTTTCTATTCTTCTTAAAGATCTCGTTGAGTAACTGGCAGGCGCGAAATCCAATCAGTCGGGATTGCTGGGCGACCGTAGAAATCGATGGACTAATCGACTCACATTCAAGCGGATCATCGTTGACACCAATGATGCCAACTTCGTCCGGAATATTCCAATCACCGATATTGCAAGCTTTGATCAAGCCACGAGCAATCACTGAGTTTGGGCAAAAAACTGCGAATGGTGGCTCAAATTCGGCTAATCGAGCTACCAACTTTTCGATATTAATACGGTAGTGAGCAGAACTGTCCCTGACAAAATACTCCTCCAGCCTCATATCCGAGAAACAAAAATCGATCCCTCGTTTTTGAACCGACTCCTGAAACCCTTCCAATCTCTGCCGCTCATCATCCCAGATAGTCTGTCCTAAAAAGACGAGTCTACGAAAACCGCATTCAATTAGATGTTCGGCCGCAATTCTTCCAATGGCAACGTTATCAGAAGCCACAACTGGATACCGGTTGTCAATGATTCGTGAGCCGGCCAAAACAAATGGAACGTCTAAATCAATCAGCGTTTTTAGTTGCTCGCGCGTATTGACGATTGCGACTAAACCGTCGCCGTCCCACTGCTTCAGACGGTTCCAAGGCACCAGCGGATGAAATCCATCGCCTTCCACCTGCCATTTTGAATTAACTTGCGTGTAATGCACTACTCCCAACGCAACCTGTCGCATGTGCTCCTGACTGGCATGCACCAGGATGCCAACTTTGAGAGGCGATTTAGAACAGGTCGATGCAGACATGAGGTCCCGGGGTGGATGTTTGATTTGCAAATTTCATATTCCAGAAACGGGAAAGTAAACCACGCGGGGAACATTTACACTTTGTGACTCTATTCAGCGATAGAGACGATATTAGTTAAAGACTCAGTCAATCGAGACAACCTTTTATTAAGCTGAAAGGCCTATCTTAATCCATTGCATCCGTGACTGACAATTCGAAGCATGATCTCGAGCAACCCTAACCGACACTCTTTAGCGAAGCTAAAATTTCATTTGCGTGAGAGCCAAGTACCGTAAGGCCGGGACGGATCAGTACCAATCTCAACCTTCAGGCTTTGCCCCTTCAGCGTACCAGCTTGATTGGCGTCGTTACTTCCAGCTGTCGTTCCCGCCTAAGGTTACAACGATACAAGATTGTGCAGCGGCGGTGCAAGCAAAACGTCTCAAAAAGGCAACTGAGATCTTCATCGCAGAGATTATCCAAGACAGAGTTCGTGACGAATACCTGATTTCAACACGTCTTCCTCGATGCGCAAAAAGGGTAACAGCAGTCGTATGATAATTAATTTTTTGGATATTTTGCGCTACACACCTCTTGGTTGAGATCATCTTCAGTCTTTCTGGTTCGGTATCCGGTATCCCTTCTGATATTGTCGAGGCGTCTTGCCCGTTGCTTCGCGAAATGCCCGCACAAAACCGCTGGTGCTGGAGAATCCACAGTCAAAGCCGACAGTAGCGATAGGCATATCGGTATTGGTGAGCAAACCTTTAGCTCGCCTCAATTTGGTCAAGCGAATTTCTTCAGCAACAGGATGCCCCAAAAATTCTCGAAAACGGTTGTCCAGCGTCTTTCGCCCCACGAGCACCTCTTCTACAACACGAGCTGTGGTGATCGATTCATGCGAATGCGCACGAATGAACCGCACGGCACTAACCACATCCTCATCTTCAATCGCCAAAAAATCGGTAGACCGTCGAATCACGACAGGCTGGGGCGGGAAGAGTACCAGTTTTTTTTCAATGGAATCGCCGGCAATTAAACGATGCAGCAATCCCGCCGCTTCAAAGCCGATCCGTTCAGCCGATTGAGGAATGCTGGTCAACGGTGGATCGCAGGAATCACAAACGAGACGGTAATTGTTAACGCCTATTACCGCCACGTCATAAGGAACGCGTAAGGAGAGACGGCGGCAAACTTCAATCACAGCATCTGCAAACTCGTCGTGGGCGGCGAAAATACCCACTGGAAACTTCAATTGCTCGAGCTGCTTTGCCAGTTGCTCCAGATCATAATGACCAACGTTATGGTAGGCTCCCGTCAGGATTTCATTCTGACCACGTACAAACGCCAGTTCTATCTGGCGGACATCTAATCCATTGGTCTGAAGCCGGCGTTGAAAACCTTTCCACCTCTCCTGATTGTGATACCAATCCAACCGACCAACAAAAACAAAATGCCTTAATCCTGCCAGCAGTAAATGCTCGGCTGCCTGCCACCCGATTTTTACATTGTCGGCTCCCACCGTAACAACGCCCTCCAAAGGGGATTGGTGCAATGACACACTGACAAGATGGGTGGAAGATGGAAACAGCTTTTCCAATGCTCCAGGAGTCTCAGCCGCAGTTATTAATCCAGCACCCTTCCACCTAAGCGAAGACTCCCAGTCCAAGTAAGGAATTGCTAAATGCTTAAATACCCTTAAATCCGGTTGAGTGGCAAGATAATTTAACGCGCCGCGAATAATCCTCTGGTTGTTATCCGATGTCGGCTCGATTGAAATTGCGATTTCGTGTGGCTTCTTGGGCATCGAATTCTCTCATTCAAAATGAAACAACCATTCCATGAAGCACGATTTTACCATATGCGCACATATTTTTCCCAATATTCGGTTTACTATTCCCCACATCTAAACATACTGGCGACACGTTTCTTTGAGAGGATTTCTTTTTGGATCATTAGGAGCTGTCATGAAAAAGCTATTGCCACTGACCATATGCTTCCTTACGGCGCTCTCGATGCAGACAGTGCACGCGGATATCATAGTTTCGATAGATTCTGCCGATTTCACGTATCTGTATGAAATGGATGTAAATCCAGACGGACAAGATCTAGATTCAAACTCAACAAACGACTTCTTTAGCGGAAACGCAGGAGGCTTGATCAGCCCTCAAACTTATTCGGGAGGCTTCGCGTCGTCTAATCAAAGTGCGTCTCCACAGGAGATACTCTTTCGCACCGATTTCGGTGGTAGTATCACTAGAAATACGCTATCGAATGCCAATTCTCCATGGACAATTGAAACGCGGGTGCGAAAAGACGCATCGACCTCTCAGGGGGCAGATGGCTGGTTTGGCATCGCCCTTCAAAATCCAGGCTCTTCACAATCGGTTCGGGTTAACTTTGAAGATGACCGAATTAGCATGAGAAATTCGGGGGCGAACACCGACTATCTAACTGGAACCAACTTTGCGGACAGCAACTTCCACACGCTTCGAATCGCGTACGAAGGTAATAATAGTTACTTCGTCTGGGCCGATGATCAGCTACTAAATATTGACGTCACAACAGCCTCGGGATTCGGCGGGGGAAACGGAAGTTTTAATGCTGGAGGTGCATGGTTTATTGGAGATTTTTCAGGGGGGTTGGCAGGTGACTGGGACGTTGACTACATCCGGTACACCAACAGCGGGGCATTTTCACCAGTCCCAGAACCGACATCCTTTGTGCTATTTACTGGCGCAATTGCTGCGGCTGGCTTAAGGCGTCGCCGTCGGTAAGCTGTGTCGCGTGCAACAATACTCATCTGGAGCCAGTTTCTTCCATCTTGAAACTGATGTCTGAAAGTCGGGACATTCTTTCCCTCTAAATCGCGATCGATTAGGAAGATTTGATTTTCGCGTGTCTTTGTTATTGTTCGGCTCCCATTTTTATTCCAAAATATCAATCGGGGCGAACTTCTCAAAACGATTAAACAACAGACGACACTTGGGCTATCCCCGTCCTTTGGTTCGCGATTTTGCTGTCCCGATCCCTGTTCTTCAGTACTTTAAAACCGTACAGACCGGATTTTATATACTGCAGACTTTCTTTTAAGCCTTACGTTGATCTAGGCTGGTTAAGCTAGACTGGAAAGGTATCAAAGAAAAAACAGTCTCCTATAAAAAGCATCGTATCGAAAATTGAATTCAACGAACGACGAAACAGACGCCCGGGAAACAGAATCGATATTGGCAGTCGGGAAAAACAACTTTACAAAGGCTAGTATGAATTTGAAAAGTTGTGATTTAGGTCTTCGCAGCACTGTTAAGCTGCACTTGATTTTGTTGTATTCACTCTTGCTGTGGTTCCCCTTCACAGGCCAGATGGTTGCCCAGACCGCGCAACCCGCTGTAGAGCTAGACCCAATTGAACTGGAAGCCCGAGCAACCCAGGTACTCAATACTTA
>JAAEMV010001057.1 GCA_024225195.1 Planctomycetaceae bacterium
GACGTATTTACGGATCAGTTCTCCGATCTTTCGTTTGAGAGCGAGAACTCCCTCTTTAGCCGGTGTAATGTGCAGTACATTACCAGTCTTGCGAAAGGTTTGTCCAAGGAACGTAAATCCGTGCTTAATGTGCGTTATTTTGGTCTTTTCTTTTGATAACTCAAGACCACGCTTTGCAAGAAACTCTTCAACCACTGGTCTGACTCGCTCTTCTAACAGGCATTTTGATTTGCATGTTATGATGAAGTCATCAGCATAGCGGACGAAGTTAACGCGTGACCGACGGGGAACTGCTTTGCGAACGACCCGCTCCAATCCGTCGAGCGTTATACTTGCCAGGGTTGGACTAATAATACCGCCCTGGGGTGTTCCTTTTCGGGAAGGGTACAGTCGGTCGTCTTCCACGTACCCTGCCTGAAGCCACTTGCGAAGAATGACTTTATCCATCGGAATGTTGTTCAACATCCATTCAATGCTGATGTTGTCGTAACATCCTTTGATGTCCGCTTCCAGTACCCAGGTTGCCGA
>JAAEMV010001058.1 GCA_024225195.1 Planctomycetaceae bacterium
CATCACCACTTGCTCGCCTTTGACTTCCAGTACAAAGGTATACCATTGGTCGGACTGAATCTTAAATGAATCCGAAGTAAGTATTTCAACCTGGTCGTTTTCTAGTTTGGTATTTTTATCCTTGATGAGCGAGATGCCGTCGCGTTTGTGAAATGTAACCCGCCCGACATGTCCGGTACCACTTTGAAACGTTCCATCGTTAAATCCAAAGTGTGCACCGTTCATCTTGCCTGTCAGTTTAAAAGACATTTGGAGGATACAGTCTTTGACTGGCACCTCCAGCTTCGAACTTGGCGTGCCACCATTATGCTTAGTGCGGCTTTTCTGAAACTCTTCTGTTGCAGGAATTCCGTGGAGCATGCCATTGGCAACATTCCATCTGGTTTGATGTAGCGGAGTCCACTGGGGCCGAAGCGTGCTTTTTTTAAAACTATCTGAGAAAACCAATTCCCCTGGCTTCATCAAGACGGGCACAATTAATGGCTGAGCAGTCACTTCTTGTGGTGTTGGGTCTTGATTCGGTTTCGAGCTCGGGGGCTTACTGGACTGCGCAGCAAGGGGTAGCGCAATAAGAGACGGAATCAGCATCATCAAACCAAAAACCCAGACCTTTAATGGCTGCATCCACTTCATTTTTCGTTGTCCAAAACTGGTATTGGGAAGAGCTCAGAGGGCTTGCGAGCTGATTGCAGCAATTCAAGAAACTGCGCAGCGATTTCTGGCTTTTGCGTCGCGAGATTATTTGATTCCCCGATGTCATTAGACAGGTCGTAAATTTCGACCTCGCCGAGTTTCTTTTTGGTGCTGTTGCGAATCGCCTTCCAATTTCCTTTTCTTAATCCCTGGCGAGTTCCCAACTCCCAGTAAAGATACTCGTGTTTTTTCTGAGTGGGTCGTCCTAATAATTCAGAAACAAAACTAATACCATCAATGTTCGCAGGAGCTTTTGCACCCGCCAATTCAGCAAAGGTAGGAAACAAATCTTGAAATCCGGAAATGAGATCACTTTCAGTTCCCGGCTTAATTTTTCCCGGCCAACTCACAACCAGCGGCACTCTGATCCCTCCTTCGTAAGTCGCTCCCTTTTTACCACGAAGCGGCCCGGCAGCATTGAAGTGAGTCAGGGTTTTGCCTGCTCCATGGGGGCCATTATCGGATGAAAAAATAATCAGTGTATTTTCAAGCTCGCCCAACGCCTCAACCTGCTTAACAATTCGCCCAACATCTCGATCCATTCGCGAAATCATAGCAGCCTGTGTTTTCTGATTACCCGACCAACTTTTTTCCCGGTAAGGCTCTAAATCAGGTACTTGAAAACTCGTGTGAGGAATCGTGTATGGAACGTAAGCAAAAAATGGCTTGTCGCGGGGAGTCGCAATAAAACTTAACGCCTGCTCTGTAATTAAGTCGTGTGAGTACTGCTCCTTCTTTCCCTTTTCATTGCCAGTGAGGACTACTTTTTTATCGTTCTTCCAAAGATGCCCCGGATAATAATTGTGCGCTTCCCGCTGACAGTTGTAACCATAGAATTGGTCAAACCCTCGAAGCACAGGGTCGCCCACCGAACCTGGATAACCTTGCCCCCATTTGCCAAATGCACCCGTCGCATAACCAGCTTTCTGCATCACCTCTCCCAACGTCACATACGACTTGGGAATAGGTACGTTGCCCTCAAATTCCAATGCGCGATTACCACGAATTGGGCAGTGACCGGTGTGAAGACCCGTCAACAAAACGCACCGAGCAGGCGCACAGACCGGAGCACCGGAATAGTGGTCAGTAAAACGCATGCCTGTCTTTGCCAGATTGTCAATATTTGGCGTCTGGATTAATTTCTGGCCGTAACATCCCAAATCTCCGTAACCTAAATCATCCGCCAAAATATAGATGATATTAGGTCGCTTCTCAGTTGCTTCGGCAACGTTGTTTACCAGCAACGCAGCTAAAACTAACAGGACACATCGTGTTGAATAAAGAATCCACATTTTCATGTCTCACAAAAAACAGCCAAGTAACCCCAAAAAAAGACACCGCCAACCCGGTCAGCGATGCCTCTTCCGTTTTAATTGTACCCACTTCAACTTGGCAGTGGGACAAAAAGCTAAATTCTTGCTTTGAAAATTACTTTCCCTTGCCGAACGCTTTACCCTTCCCCTTCGCTTTTCCTTCTAGCTTTCCTTTTGCGTTGCCTTTTGCGTTGCCTCTTGCATTTTGGAAAACAAACGTATCGCCAATCATCTCTTCAACTTCTTTCTTTTGCGAAGGATTCAATTTCGAAAGCAGTCGACTTCGCGCCTTATCTTGTAGTTTTGCAATTTCTCGCTGCAAGTCTTCTTGCATCTGTACTTGATAGTCTCGCAATTCCTGGGATTGCTCATCAGTGATCTTAAGGTCAGATTTAATTGGGTCAGACGTCAAAACTTGCACGAGGTCACGCCGCTGCAGTAAAGACTGCATTCTCAACTGCCTCAGTCGCTTAACCTGATGAGGAAGCAACAACTCATTCATTTCTCGTTCAGCAGAGTCGCGGATTTCCTTAATTTGGCTCGCAAGATTTTCAGTATCTGTGAAATCAATTTCCCTTAACTGCTCCGCCATTTCTTTTTGCAAAGTTCTTTGTCGGTCCTGAAACTCCCGATACTGATCGTCAACCATCTCGATGTCTTCGCGAATACGCGGGTTAGACAAAAGACCAAGTTCGCTACTCGCCGTGCCGTAACGCGCGGCAGTTGAACCAATCGGCTGCCCCTGAGCAATATCATTGATCAGCGGAATCAAAGATCGCAATTCGGGGTTTTCAGCGGATGCCCTTTTGGCCGACCCAATGAAATTTCCATATTCCTCTTTCGAGTCGAACATTCCACCCTTGCCTTCTTTGCCATCCTTTTCCTGACCGAAACAGGGAACGGCTAAAGCGAACACAAACAAACAAACGAGAATTTGATTAATTTTCATTATCCCAAAACCTTAAGAAACCATTTCAAACTAGACTCAAACTGCGACCTCGACATTTCAACGAGGTGACAGCAAACTCAATCGCGGCCTGCTAACACCCACTGATCCACCATAGAGACCGGGCCCAGCAAATACGCAATCCGTACGTAAACATACGGCATTACGCCGTAACCGTCAACCTGAGCAATTTGGAAACTATCTTCACCCAGGCAAGATTACTGAAAAAACTCGATCCACCACTGCAAAACAAGCTACTGGTGTCCCGCTAGGCTTTTGACTTTCTTTTGCAATGCTTTCAGCTTCTCCGAATGGCTATCGCGGGCGAGTTTTTGTGCCTTCCGGTCGAGGCCGTGATTTGTAACGTTGTCGTAAGCAATTTGCTCTTCTTTCATCTCAGCCACAACATGAGAAAACTCCTGACTCAAAGTTTCTTCCAGCTTAGCAAGCACACTCGCCTTACTCTTCCCCGTACTCAGGAAACGCCGCTTGTCTTTCATTTTTCTGGCAATCTCAATTTCCGCCTTCAACGCAAAAATTTCGCCGATATCAAAGTGCCCCTGTTCATGGTCGAGGAGGCGGACGTTATACAGCTGCCGATTCCATGATTTTTTTGGCAACATAATCGAGTACACGTCGAGATCCGATACATAGATTTGAAACCGCTGATTCTTTTGGTGCAACTGATAACGATACTCGTACCGCACCTCTATTTCTGTGGATGCAGCAAATTTCTTGATCGAATCCGGCGCTGCCCCTTGGTAATCTTTTTTCACCAATGGCCCCTGTTCATACCGTCGAGACTTCGAATCTGAATCCTGAGCTAGCGCAAAACCAGCAGACAGCGCACTGAGGCAAAAAATTAAAACCACGCTCGTTAAACGCGCCAAAGCTACTGTCCAGCTTAATTTAGAAACCAACAAATCTGCCTTAAAATAATTGCCTTAAGGGGTAGATGAGCAAGCCGCCAACCGCCTCCCATCATTGCATTCTAACAATCATTGCGGACTGTCAACTCGACAACACTCTCCTGACTGTCCTAGCAAAGCAGAAATCTACTCCTCAGACTCGCTTAAACAATACAGCTTCGAAGCGGTTCGCAATAACAATTTGTCACCTGCCACTGCTGGAGATGCGAGAGACAGTTCAGCCAGATCACTTGTTTCAAGTATTTTAAACTCGGGTCCCGGCTGAATTGTATAGGTCAAACCATCCTCGTTCAGACAAAAGATTTTTCCATTGTAGGCCCATGGAGAGGCCGTGAATGAACCACGCGGTTTCAACCGCTGCTTACCATAGACCTCTACACCCGTTTTGGCGTCGTGGCAGGTCAAAAAACCAAAATCGTAAAGCGTGTAAAGATAATCCCCATAGACCAACTGCGTGGTGTTGTAAGGTGCAGAACGCGGAGTATGCCACGCAATAAACTCGTTCTCGGTATACTTGTCTGCGTTAGGCGCAAGGTCACCATGCGCTCCAGGCTTAATCGCAAATGTATTCTTGTGTGGAGCCCCGACATATCCAGAAGCTAAATAGCACAAACCGTGAGCCGAAAAGGGAGACGAAATCACAAGATTCGCTTTGCCATCGAACTCCCAAAGGACATCGCCTGATAAAGAATATCCTCGATACTTTCGCTGTCCCGGAACAACAATTTCTGTCCTGATCTCGTTTTCCCAAACGAAGGGAGTCGACCACGTATGCGTTTCATCTCGTTTCTTGTTCCAGATTTCTTTACCTGTTGCCCCGTCATAGGATGCAATCCAGGAACTTTCTAGATTGTCGTAAACGACAATTAGTTTTCCATCGTGAATAACGGGAGAAGACGCTGCTCCCCAATCGTTAAGAGTTTTTTTCGGCTCGATCTTTTTTGACCAAATTGAATTACCGTCCAGGTCATAACAGTAAACTCCTACGTCTCCAAAAACTACAAATAGCCGCTCACCATCGCTCGCAGGAGTCTCCGCAGCATAAGAACTTTTGGGATGCCGCGGAATCAACGGCTGGCCAGTATGAGCTTCCTTCTTCCAGATTTGTTTCCCACTATTAAGGTCAAAGCAATAAACCATCCAATGATGCAAACCCTTCGCTGGATCTCGAACGCCTTCGCCCAAATAGAGTCCCTTTTTAGGTTTTACATTTTCTTCGTCGCCGACAACCGCCGTCAGAAAAACACGGTCTCCCACAACAACAGGACAAGACCACCCCCAACCAGGAACGTCCGCCACCCATTTCACATTCTTTGTTTTTGACCACGATTCTGGGAGTCCCGAATTATCCGGTGCAAGACCGTCAGCATTGTTCCCCCGAAAACGCATCGAACTCGGCAGAGTGGAGTTCTTTTCCTGTGCTTCGCTCACTCCTTCAACCCAACACCAACTCACACCAATACAAAAACAGAGAACGCCAAACCACTTCTTAAAATTCGAATTCATCGCCTCAAACCTTTAGTATCGGAAACCACTGATTGTGCGGGCTAACACACGTGAAAGCTAAAAACCATGACCCCGAGCATCCTATCGCGCTGATCAACGCCTCGTCATGCCCTTTGCCAACGTTAATCGTTAATAGGATTTAACTCCCGCCTATCTTCGAAACTTAAGCATTAATTGCAACTCAATTAGCAATTCATTTTACCACTTATGTCAAAATCTCTTTAATTCCGTCCTCTGTTTGACAGCACATGCCTCCTC
>JAAEMV010001059.1 GCA_024225195.1 Planctomycetaceae bacterium
GGAAGATTTTTTCGCGACGAAGTGCCATGAATCTTTCGATTGCGATGGTGACGACGCCGAGGGACAGGGCTATGAGTGGAAGCATGAACCAACCACCCTGCGTGAGTAACGAGAGGAAATTGATTCCTGTTTTGGCGTTCGGTTGTGACTCGGCGGATGCAGGAGGAGCGGTTTGCGGCGGTATAAACTCAGGTGCAATCGGGGGAGTCAAAACCGTTGCGCTCACTGCGGATTCGGTGAGCCAAATATTTGAAGTTATCAAAAACATCAAAATTCCGAAAACGACGGTGTAGGTCAATCGTTGATTCAGTCGACAAAAGAGCGTCATAAGATCTCCGGAATGGTAAAGCCTGCAGCAGTTGGTGAGTTAACGAGATGCGTGTACGACATCAGCGGTTTACTGGGATTTCATTTTTTTTAATTGTTCCAGTTGTCGACGAGCTTCTGGCACAAGTTTGTCGTCGCTGTAGTTTTTTAAAAGGTATTCAAATTGTTTAATGGCGGCAGCGGTTAGCACTGGCTGCTCAGCCGGAGGGGCATTTTTGATTTGCACAAACGAACATCGAGCCGCCTCGTAGATTGCATACGCCTGCCACGGTCGAACCTCCGGTTCGGCCTGAAGGCCATTGAATCCGTAATAGACTTTCTTAAATTCTTTGATTGCCTCTGCAAATTGTTTATTGCCAAATAGCGAATCGCCAATCATGCATCGAGCGCGGGCGGCTGTCTTTCCTTCACTTTTTGCGGCGAGGTTAAAGTAGTTGAGTGCTTTTTTGGGATCCCGTAATCCGTTGTAGGCCATGCCAATTTCCAGCATGGCATCTTCCTGCATTGGAATTCCAGCAGGTGATTTGTTGGGGTCGAGGTTCTCAAATGGCTCGAGTAATGTGAGCGTTTCCTGATATTTTTTTATCTGATTGGCACTTTGAGCGGCATGGACTCGCGCTAACCATTGAATTTTAGGTTCGGTCAAAGGTGAGTTGGAAACAGCGGGTAACGCAACCTGATAGGCCGTCAGTGCCGATTCATAATCTTTTAAACGGTAGAGCGATTCCGCCGTCATGAAGAGTCCATCGGCAACCAGGTCTCCTTCTGGAAAGCGCTTGACTTGATTTGAAAACTGATCGCCTGCCTCTTTGAATTGGTTTTGTTTGTAATAAGACCAAGCCAGTTTGTACGCTGCTTTTTCTATAATCTCGTTCTCAACTTTAGAATCGAGACAGGCTTGATAGGCGGCAATCGCATCGTCGTAATTCTTTTGGCCGTAGAACTCAGAACCGATATGGAAATTAGCTTCGGGGGCAAGGGAGCTGGCGGGAAACTTGGACGCGATTGTGCGAAAGTTGTCCATCGCTAGTTTTTCTTGATTGCTTGAACGAAGGCCCCAGGCCAATTCGTAAAGGTAACGATCCGTTTGTTCCGAGGTCTTAAATTCATCGACCAGAGTTTGGAAGGTCTTGCTAACCTCGTTCCACTGTTGGGCATCGATCTGTGCAAGTCCAAGATCGTACAACGCACTTTCTCTTCGATCATTTCCAGGTTTCGAGGCGAGGAACTCGTTGAGATCTTCGATCGCGGCTTTGGGGTTGCCAAGTTTTCGTTGGGCGTTTGCGCGGCCGGTTCTGGCAAGGTTAGCGAGGTCATTGTCAGGAAATTGAGAGATCAATTTAGTAAATGTTTTCTCGGCAGCCTGGTTTTGTTCGATCTGAAGTTGGCAATAGGCTGCGTTGTAAAGGGAGAAAGGTGTGAACTTCGTTGGCGATTCAAGGTTGTTAATCCGTTGGAAATGCTCGAGAGCACTCTTGTATTTTTCTTGTTCATAATCGGATTCGCCGAGCCGATAGTGAAGCTCTGTGGCGATCGGTGAGCTGGAATAAGTTTTCAGGAAAGTGTCGGCGGTTTCAGTAGCTTTTTTGTCTTTTTTCTGGGCAAGCTGAGATCGGCAAAGTGTAAGAAGGGTTTCCGCAGTCCGTTTCCATTGCTGATCGGCTGTGAATGAGTTGGTCAAAGATTTTTCAGCATCAGCGAATTTCCCCTGTTTAAATTGGCTCGATCCAATCCAGAATTCAACCTCTGAAAGTTGGTTGGCATCGGCCTCTTGGTTGGTGGCGAGTGGCTGGAGTTTTGCAATCGCCTCGGGATAGTTTTCGTTAATGTAATCAGCTACCGCCGATCGAATGGTCCAGCGATTTACTTTCGCATTCCCCTTGAATCGAGTGATTAGCTGATCGTACGTTTTTTTGGCTTCATCGGATTGGTCGTTCAATAACTGTGCCTCTGCCTTGATCTCCATGGTGTCGGGTAGCAAGTCGTTGGCGGAGTACGTGGTTTCAAAAGCGTTTGCGGTTTTGATTGCTGTCTGAAAATCTCCGGTATCAAGCGAAGTGAATGCGGAGCTGTGCAGTGCCTGTGGCGCTAGATCACTGGCCGGATAAGAGGTTGCAATGTTGTCAAATAGCGCGATCGACGATTCCCGTTTGTCGGGAATTGCAAACGCAGCGTCTGCTTGATCCATCAGAAGGTTGATCCAGCCTACCGGTTTTTTCTTAATAGATTTGACTTTGTTGATTTGTTTTTTGGCAATCGCCAGGGCTTTGGAGGGTTCCTCCGATTTAAGATAGATGCCGGCCAGCCAGTGGGCTGCCAACGTTCCATTGACGGGGTCGGCTTTGATCGCTCGCTCCAGTAATGGAATCGCGCTTTTGGGCTGTTCAGCATCAAGGTAATTGCGTCCTGCGTTGGCAAGGGCTTCGGTGGCTAGGGGAGACTCGGGAGTATTTGAAATCTCTTCGAATAAAGCCGCCGCACGTTGGTAGTTTTTTAGCGCTCTGGAACAAACGGCAAGTTCGTATTTAGCCTCGTTAATGATGGTGTCAGATGGCAAGTCTGAGTCGGGTTCGTTTTGACTGACAATCGATTCGAGAATGGCCTCCGCCTGTTTGAGTTTGTCAGTAGCGGCTTGCGACTTGTTTTGATCTGAATCTTTCCGAGCAAGCTTGACCAGGTTGGATGCAGTTCTCGACTGGATTTCGGTCAGGAGAGGACTGTTCTGATCAGCAGCGACTTTGGCGGCTTTTTGAAAAAAATCGGTAGCTTGTTCATACTGCTGTAATTGATCGTGAAGATCTGCAACGGCAAATAGAGATTCGAGCTTGAACGCGGGTTCTGAGAGTTTGAGTATTTTGGAATACGTTGCCAGCGCTTTCTTGCGATCTCCCAATGCTTCGAGTGCGTTACCTTGAAAGAAAAAGGCTTGATCTGCATTTTCGAATTCCGGATTCTCTTTGAGTAAGTCCGTAAACGTTTTTACTGCTTCACGATAAAGTTTATTGGATTCTTTTGACTTAGATTCACCGGCTAAATTCTGTCCTGCTTGAAATTGAGTGAAACCAAGGTAGAGCATCGCCAAGGGTTTTTTGGTAGTTTCCGCATCGGTTAGTTTTTCAAGTGAAGCTTTGAATTGGGGGATCGCCTGAGTCGGTTGCTCAAGTTTCAAATAACAAACGCCAGCATTGTAATGTGCCTTGCCGATAAGTTTCGAAGTTGGGTGTTCTTTGATTAGCGTTTCCCATTGTTCAGCCGCGAATTCAAAGTCGTCGCCATTTTGTGCGGCGGACGCTGTCTGGGCAATTTTCATTGCGGCGGATTCGTCCTGGGCGGGCGCTGCGTGAAGTCGAGCAAGCGAGATGTGCGTCACGCTAAATACAACGAGAACTAAGGTAAGTCCTCGTAAGAGACGGCTAAAAAATTTGAATTGCCAAGGCATGTTCATTTTTAAGAAGTGTTCGTTGTTCATGGATTTGTTTTCGTTGGCGTACCGCAAATATGTCATTCCCGAAATCCAAACAAAGTGAATCGGAAACGAGGATAAGTGCTTGAAAAATTATCGCCGTTGAGTCATTTAAAAATTGAATGCTGTTGCCAAGCCAGTCGCTCCAGCAATCCAAGTCGAGTGGAAAGTGAAACTGGCTGATTTAGATCCCCGCCCAAAGCCTATTTTTGACATCAAATGCGTTGGAGGCAAATAGTTATTGAAATACGGTTCACGGGGGGTAAGTATTGTTGAGCTAATTTCAGTGTAAACTGAGGCGACGCCCTGTTCTTTTAAACCTCCGCTTCGAGGTGTTCAGGTCGCAAGAAAACAAACTGTCTTGGCCAGTTTTGCGAAATTACAGTGCGTTTTGGAGAGTTTCCGGAGTTTGGGTTTACCAGCGGCAGAGGTGGCCAAAATAGGGGATTGCCGGATATACGGGGTAAAACGGGAGCCATACGATCCTAAAAAGGAGGGCTTTTGTGATTTGCGACCTGAAAAAAGCCGAACCATCCGAAGTGAGACGTAAAATAACGTGTACAAAGTCCCTGATTCTTGTAAGATTAGGTAATCTTATCCCAACTCATAACCTGATGAATTTTGCCGGCCATTTATCCCACCCGGTCCTGTGATCTTCATAACGGAGCGCTGTTCCTGTCAATCAAGAGCACGCTATAACCTGCCAAGGAGAATCTTATGCCGTCCATCCCGTCTCAACACCGCTCGTTCTCTCGACGTGGTTTGACTTTGATCGAGATCATGATCGCGTTGACAATGACTTTGATTGTTCTCGGCGCGATGATGCAGGCTTTTCAATACGCCAGTGGTCAAATGCAAATGGGCCGGGCAACGATGGAGATGGCCAATCGGTTGCGATCGGCGGAAGAGTTGCTGAGAAGTGATCTTAGCAATCTGACGGTAGAGCCGCGTCCGTACACCGAAACAACCAA
>JAAEMV010001060.1 GCA_024225195.1 Planctomycetaceae bacterium
AATCATCCTGATACTCATTGAAGTCAATCTTGAACGAGTACTTTCCAAACTCCCGACCAATCAAAAAACTCCCGTTGCCTTTGTAACGCACACCAACATCGGCAATCCGCTCACCATCGATTTCTATATCAGCCCTACCATATTGATGATTTAAACCAAGATAACCACCTAATCCGGGTCGGCTTTCTTCGCCCGCGCGGAACTCTTTTCCCTGACTGGCATCTGAAATAACTTCCCCAAATGCACCGCCAACATCCCAATCAAGATCTTTCGACGGCTGCAATTTACTCCACTCTTCTTCGGTAAATCGCAAAGTAATTTTGGATACGCGATTGGATCGGAAAAGAGGGTTGGGGCCTGCAATCAATTGCGCAATTACGCACGAGGGTGAAACCCCAATCAGTAGGACTAGGCAATACAACAAAAACAAAAAACGGAATTTCATGACTAACCAACTAAACTCGATTCGAGGTTGCAATGAAATTGTTCACGTACGCACAACCGAGGTCAACTTGCCGCCTGTATCAATCTGTAACCAGACACCGCAGTAAGACTGCAAGTAACTCTTCCAATCAACACCTTGACGAGCGCATTGGTAAAACTATTGAATTGGTAAAACTATTGAATTAGTAGAACTATTTATTGTTCTTTGCCTTTTCGTCACGGGCCAGATTCTCTGAGATCCATTTCACCAGTGTCCCACTTCCTTGTCCGTACCCACCCGGGAGCGGACGCAGATCTCTCGTCTGCAATTTAGGGGGAGCTCCCCAGTGCTGTGGGTAAGGCTTTCCGCTGGGTGACGTGAAAATTGGCTTGTCCACTTCTCCAAGATCCTTCTCATTAGCTTTTTTAATTTGCAGCGTTACCTGAAATTGCTTTGCTGCGGGCTTGTCCTCAAATGTTCTCAAATAACCAAGCTTGATCTCTGATTTCCCTGGTTGAGTCGTCATAAAACTGGCGGTCGAAACTCCACCGCTACCAATCGCGTCTCCCGATGTCGCGTATTTGATCTCTCCCATCAAGCGAACTGATTTTGACTTACTTTGATCAACCCACGTGAATCCGGTCGTTGGATTACTATCCAGTTGGATTTGAATTTTCTGGCCCAAAGTAACAGTAATCGTTTTACCATTGTCTTTGCTAGTCAAACGAATCTCTTTTTTTCGCTTCGTCGCGGCACCCTTTCCAGACTTGGGCAGTCTAATACTAGTGATCGACAGTCCATTTTTTGGAGCATCGTCAGCAATACGGGTATCGACAATGAAACACTCTATCAAAAGACCATGGTTGTCTGTTTTTACATAACGACGCTCGGATGGCTCCAGTTCTTTAGAGGCGATTTTGATTGCGGATTCATAAAGTTGATCCAGCGTCTTGGCCGGTGCCCCCTCCGAATGTTTCCCAATCTGATCGCCGTCTTCTTTCCATTTTTCAAAAGGTGCTTTACCAGAGGGATTTTCCGCTACAGCAATCGGACGAAAGGTTCTCCGAACCACCTTGCCATTCTTGACAAAAATTCTCGTCGCATGTCCGTACTCAATGAAACTCGACCAACGAACCATGTAGGAATAGGTATTCCCAATTTCCGCTTTAGTTGTTTGCCATTTTGCCAAACTATCTTTGACTTTTTCGAGATCACTCGCATCGTGGAACCCCGCACTTGCCGTCAATGCTGAGAATCCCACCGCAAAACAAAAAACAATCATTCGAAACGCCATAACATTCTCACGCAAAGGTTAAATTTACAAACTAACTCAGGGACACTTTACAGGATAACAGAGTTCCACAAATTCACGAATGGTTTGCCAAAAAACAATTTTGATAAAAAACATGCGATCCCGCACGCGAGCTTTTCAGCGCGAATAGGTTAAACCTCATGCGGAAATTGGCAAATTGAATAAACCCAAACAACTGAGGTGATTTTTGGTAACTTATCGAGAGAACTTACCTTCATCACCATTGAAATTCACAGTGAGTCAGTCATGCCCCAACCTTTCGCCAATCGCCTCTCCCCTATCTGCATTTTCTATTTGGCACTCACGGCATGGAACTTCTCAATTACCCCTGCTATCGCTCAGGACGCCGACGCACTGACGATCAAAGCTGTCGCAGACCTCAACCATCTCCCTTCGAAAATCGCATTCGGTTCCTGCAGCAATCAAAATAAACCACAACCCGTTCTCGATACGGTCGTCACGCAAAAACCGGACCTCTTTATCTACCTTGGTGATAACATCTACGGCGACACCAAAGATATGAATATCCTCTCCCAGAAATACAAAAAACTTGGCAGAAAGAAAGAGTTCCAGAATTTGCGAGCTAAGACAACCGTTCTTTCAACTTGGGATGACCACGACTACGGCTGGAATGATGCAGGTAAGGAATACCCTTTTAAAGAGGCATCCAAAGAGCTTTTCATGGATTTTTGGAACGTGCCTATGAGTAGTCCGCGCCGAAAACACCCGGGCATTTACGGTGTCCACACCTTCTCGGACGGCAAGAAAACGCTTCAGGTGATATTACTGGACACACGTACTTTTCGAGATCCACTTAAACGAAATTCCAAAACCAATAATTTGGACGGCAAATTTAAGAATGACTATCAACCAGACACCACCAACAAGACCATCCTGGGCGACGCCCAGTGGCAGTGGCTTGAGAGCACTTTACAACAACGTGCCGATCTCCGAATCATTTGTTCATCCATCCAATTCGGCCATGAATACAATGGCTGGGAGTCATGGACGAACCTACCCAATGAACAGAAAAAAATGGTTGAGCTAATTAAAAAAACACAGGCCAACGGTGTTCTTTTTATATCAGGAGATGTCCATTGGGCGGAAATTTCAAAGAGAAACTTCCAGGGCCTTTATCCAATTTACGACGTTACCGCCAGTGGCATCACGGAAGACTGGCACAATCTTGAGCCTAATCGATATCGCATAGAAAATGCCTTTCGCGACAATCATTTTGGCATGATCGAAATCGACTGGAAAAAGAAAAACCCAAAAGCAGTAATGCAAATCTTAAATGTCAACGGGAAAACAGTGATTCGCCATTCAGTGCCATTGAATGAACTTCAATTCGATCAAAAACCTGCAAATCAGACACGGGCCAATTGATTCGCGTCAAAGACAAATCGCCTGACCGATACAAAAAAGGGGAAGCCGGTTTTTAAATCCGCCTTCCCCTGTCTCAAAGTTCAAAATTTGTTTGTCAAGAATTGAAAACAATCAGCCAGAAACTCTAGTCCTCGATTGATACGACCTCGGCTCCCGCACGAGTTGCAAGCTGTTGGAAAACAACTTCGTTGATTGACTGAGTGACAAAGTGAGTTGAGCCGTCGGCCAGAGTTACGTTAATACCCTGGGGATGGTAACTACGGAAATCTTCAAAGTGGCCGCCGGGATCATTGGGAGCATGATCCGCCGCCCCAACAATTCGAGCAAAGGGCTCATCCACTTCAGGAACCATCCCGACCCAAGAAATTTTTCCAAGGAGATTGATTCGCTCACCGACCATCAATGTATTACTGGTTCCGTCTGTAATGTCTCCCATTTTTATCACGCTATTACCGTAAAACAATCCATTTCCCTTCAACGGACTGTCTTCGATTTCGGAACTGCCGAAGACACCTGAATAATTACTGCGTCCCACCATCAATTCTTCGTGATCATGATCGTCGTCCGAACTAGGCGGCTGGTCGTGTAAATCGTGATCGTCGTGGTCATGTTCAACATGTTCGTCAAGATTCACCACAGGCAAATCGATTTCAGAAGGACACTGGTAAGCCGGAACTACGGTTTCAATTGTATGAATATGAGCACCATCATCGATCGCAACATTGAAATCAATTTGATTGTAAAGATTGTTCTGCTCCATAAACGGCAGAATGTAAGCCGACCATCCCCAACCAGGTTCGTCGTCCGCAATTAGCGGGTTACCTGTTTTCCACCCTGGAGGAAGCGTCTGAAATGCACTCTCGTAATTCATGATCGCCAGGCCTTGCTGACGACTGTTGTTAGCACATGATATTCGTCTGGCAGCCTCGCGTACTTGCTGTACCGCCGGAAGCAGCATGCCAATTAAAATTCCAATAATTGCAATTACAACCAGCAACTCAACGAGCGTAAATCCGCTCTTCTTATTTTTGTAGTTCATAACGCACCCGAATGATAAAGAAAAAAATCGAATCAAAAAATTAATTCTGATTGCCCTAAAAGAAATTTAGGAGTCTAGTCACGAGAGATTTCTGATCATCGTTTCGGATTCGACAAAGATTTCAACGCAATGTTATTGCGGCGAACATCTTCGGCAGTAGAACCAAAAACTATGAACAGAACCCGGATAGCATCGGGGGTGCGCGACCCGATTGCCTGAAACAGATTTCTTTAAGAAAGACCGGCGAGACGGAGATGCTCTCCGAAACAATTAAATCTTCTAGGGAGTGCCGATCGACCGCCGGGATATCGATTTGGAATTGAGCCAGCAACCGGCACAGTGCACAATCATGATCCAGTGCAACGCCGTCCACAAATTGCTGGACAGGCATTAACGAATTGGACTGTGGTTCGTGTTCATGCGGAACTGAGCAACAGTCACTCGTCTCGGCATCACCAGCGGCCGTGTGAACGCCGCAAACGTGTGAGTGACTAGACACCAACAGTCCGCTCAACGTGATCGATGTCACGATGAGTAGTTTTGTCATGTTGGCTGCAAGTGAAACCACGGCGAGCTTGTCAATTGTTAAGATTGTGCGAACACTACCCCCCAATAGTACGCATTGCCCCCTGCCCAGTTCAAGACAAAGAACCCATTTTCTTTAAAATCGTCCCAGATCGCCTCAAATTACGCCGATTGTCCCTCCCTTCAGACTGAAATGAGCAGAATATCCGCTATCTCATCCAAATCGTTCATTGCTGGTGATTACCCGAGAGCGGCAATTCAACAGGGCAACCACGCGGTTTTTGCAAGCACGCTTAAACAAATGCCCAAATACGCGTTCCCCAGTGGCTTCAATTCTTTTTCTGTTTGGACTCAAACCGCTTCAACTTCTTGTTCAAGTCCTCGGCCCCCAAGCCGGCGATTGTCAATCTGGGATTGTGGGTCAATTCCATATCTTTGTAGGCGACTCGCTGGGCGGGGCCACCATGGATTTGCAACGCAATCAATCCTGTGAGTTCGCCATCGGGATCATCTAAAGCGACGGTGATTCGACCATTTACCGCCAGCCAAATTCGATGATCAATGACAAGGATTTCGTAATCATTCCAATCTTCCTGGCGAATATGTTCTTCACCAGAATCCTCATTGCGTGCCAAGATGCCACGACCATGCTCATGATACAACGACCCCCACCATCCTTTTCCCACATCCGCCTGATAGCCGACAGCTTGCCCCGATGGATTGAGCTCAGTTGATCGAAATTGGATTCCAGCATTTGCGGAATACGGCACCTGTTTTACCTTGAGCTTAAGGCGAAAGTTTTTTACCGGAATCTTGGAATACAAAAATTGATTCCCATTAATTTTGGAATCTCCTCCTGTCCCGACAATTGCCCCGTCTTCGACAGACCATAGATCCATATCCTTGGCGTGCCATCCTCGAAGGTCGCTTTGGTTAAAAAAGAGTTGGTCTTTCTTTGACGTCGCTTCGACTTGACGACCTGTGTCCTGAGCGTCAGCCGCTTCTGTCGAAACAAAACCTATCAACAAGCTCCCTGCCAGAAGAACCAACCCATTCGACCGAAAACAAAACCACATTGCTGAATTGATAAGTTGAATCATCGTCTTTTCCAAAAAAAATGCCTCATGACTACCATGAAGCATTAGAGCGTCCTCAGGAACAGACCGCAAACATCGCTTACCAAATGAACCTGGCGTTCATTAATTTAAACTCACCTGATTGGATGTGTTCTCAGACAAATTCCATCTCCGGATCACACTCAATTGGGCCGGCGTCACCACACCAATCGGCTTGTTACTTCCATCGACTACAACGAGATGCTGAACGCTGGGGTCTTTCGCGAACAACTGCTCTGTTGCAAAACAAGTGAGATCACTTGGCACAGTTAGTACAGGTGAAGACATATGTTTCGTGACTTGATAAAACTTGGTCTGATTTCCGCGACGCAATCCATATTCATCGACTTCAAAGATCTCGTCTAATACAGACTCGTCGTGGTTGGCGAGACGCTGATTCAACTCCATGTAACGATGGATGTCGGCCTCGGTCAAAATTCCGATGCAACTTCCTAGGCGATTAATCACGGGAGCAGCCGTCGCTCGAGCAGCAGTCAGCGCCGCCATAGCGTCAGACATTTGATCGTAATCGTGTACTGGCACGACATGCGACATTGCCGACGTGACAAATGGAGATTTTTCAAACCGGTGCCTTAGACCGTTAGCGGCAACACTAACGGGCTCATGCCACCCATCAGTTGTCGACTCAAACGAATCCTGATCGACAGGCTCTTTTGCACTTACCTTCACACTCAAGACAGGGCATTTCGAATGTCGAATAACGTATTCCGACACACTCCCCAGAATCCACCTGACTAAACCGGCACGATTGTGAGTCGCCATAACGATCAGATCACAATTTTGCTCATCGGCTAATTTTACAATTTCAGGACCTGGATTCCCTCTTAAGAATTCATGCCGATACTTGACCTCTGAATCCGCCGGAACGACTTTACCAAACTCGGTCTGCTCCTGAACGATTAATTCATCAATTTCAGGGCGAGCGTAATAAGTTGTAGGAGGCAAAGGAGGAATGGCGACATGACAAAAAATTAGCTGCGCCTCATTTTTTTTCGCCCACGCAGAGGCCAAGTCGACCGAGTCTTGGCAATTTTTAAAATCATCGATAGGTACAAGAATTTTCCGAATGGCATTCATTGTTTTCTCCCCTAGAGTTGAAAAGTATGCTTACGCCATAATCCTTACGCAAATCGAATGCCAAAACAAAAAAGCTGGCGACTTTGCGGGAATTCCTGCACTAATTCTTGCCTCCATTCGCGAGTGCTGTGCGACATCACTCGGTGCGCCCCCTGCGACGCGCGCGATATCGCATCAAACTTCCCTCCTGAGGCATTCGTTTGCCAACTAACGCAACACCCCTAAGCCAAAGATTTGAAAAAGACACAAGCCTCCAGAAAAAGACTATTTGCCAGAAAAACTCAATGCGACGACGATTTTCTGCAGGACTTATCGGCGAATTGCCCCCGATAATCTCCTTCTCTCGACCTGCAAAAAAAAAGATGCACTGAATTAAACATCAGTGCATCATTTTCAATCAAAAGGTCGAGATGTCTTTCAAGACGAATCCGGCACAATCTACCCAGCAACTCGAACCCAATCTACTTTGCTCCAAGAGAAGCAGTCTTAGCAGGTTTCGCCGAACTCAAATCGAAGCGATCAAGGTTCATTACCTTGTTCCAAACTGCAGCAAAATCTTGGACAAACTTTGCGTTGCCGTCTTCACATGCATACACTTCGGAAATCGCTCTTAATTGTGAATTCGATCCAAACACTAGATCGACTCCAGTTCCCGTCCACTTTAATTTACCCGTTTTCCGATCTCGCCCTTCGTACACACCAGGTTGAGTCGAAGACTTTTTCCACTCCGTCTCCATATCCAGAAGATTGGTGAAAAAGTCGTTGGTGAGCGTCTCCGGACGCGTCGTAAAGACCCCCAACGGCGACTTGTCAAAGTTCGCATTGAGCACCCGCATGCCACCAAGAAGGACTGTCATTTCGGGAGCAGTTAGCGTTAACAAATTGGCTCGATCCACCAATAATTCCTCAGGCATTCGGGAATATCCCTTGCGAAAGTAATTAGTAAATCCATCGGCAGTTGGCTCTAACGCCGCAAAGGAATTAACATCCGTCATTGCCTGGGAAGCATCGGTACGTCCTGCAGTAAATGGAACCGTGATTTCATGCCCTGCATTCTTTGCGGCCGTTTCAACTCCCACACACCCACCTAAAACAATTAGGTCGGCAAGCGACACTTGCACGCCGTCCTTTCGGGACTGATTAAAATTCTTTTGGATCTTTTTCAAGACCGTCAAGACTTCCTCAAGCTTGTTTGGCTGGTTAACAGCCCAGTTCTTTTGAGGTGACAAACGAAGTCTTCCCCCGTTCGCACCACCTCGCTTATCTGTTCCCCGAAACGTAGAAGCCGAAGCCCACGCCGTCGATGTTAACTGAGAGACCGACAGCCCGGATTCCAACAACTGTTTCTTAAGCAGTGAAATTTCCTGTTCCCCAACCTGTGAATAGGTAGCAACCGGAACAGGGTCTTGCCACAACTGCGGTGCCGGTACGAGAGGCCCCAGACATCGTGAATACGGTCCCATATCGCGATGCGTTAGCTTGTACCATGCTTTCGCAAAGGCAGCGGCAAATTGATCTGGATTGTCATGAAACCGCTTAGAAATTGGTCCGTAGTTCGGATCCATTTTCAAAGCAAGATCCGTAGTGAACATGATCGGAGCATGAGACTTATTCGCATCGTGTGCGTCGGGAACAGTCCCCTCAGCAGCGGCATCTTCCGGCGTCCATTGCCAACCACCACCGGGACTCTTCGTTAATTCCCAATCATAGCCAAACAGATTATCAAAATAACCATTCGACCATTCAATAGGTGTCGTTGTCCAAGCGCCTTCAAGACCACTGGTGATCGTGTCATCTCCGTTGCCCGTTCCAAAATTATTTTTCCAACCAAACCCCTGTTGTGACAGTGGAGCCGCTTCGGGTTCAGGGCCAACATGCTTACTTGGATCAGCAGCTCCATGTGCTTTTCCAAAAGTATGCCCACCAGCAATCAGTGCGACTGTCTCTTCGTCATTCATCGCCATCCGGCGGAATGTCTCACGAATGTCACGGGCAGATGCCAGTGGATCCGGCTTTCCATTCGGTCCCTGTGGATTGACATAAATCAAACCCATTTGCACCGCTGCCAGCGGATTCTCGAGTTCCCGGTCACCCGAGTAGCGCTCGTCAGCTAACCACTCACTTTCAGGTCCCCAATAAATATCAGTTTCCGGCTCCCAAACATCGACGCGACCACCAGCGAAACCAAACGTCTCAAATCCCATGGACTCAAGTGCACAGTTCCCAGTGAAGACCATAAGATCTGCCCAGGAAATTCGCTTTCCATATTTCTGTTTAATTGGCCAGAGAAGACGTCTGGCTTTATCTAAGTTCGTATTGTCGGGCCAGCTGTTAAGCGGGGCAAACCGAAGAGTGCCCGAAGACGCACCACCTCTACCATCGGTGATTCGATAGGTTCCGGCACTGTGCCAAGCCATCCGAACGAAGAGGGGACCGTAATGACCGTAATCCGCTGGCCACCAGTCCTGAGAAGTCGTCATGACTTCGACAATGTCTTTTTTTAATTCCGCAAGATCGAGCTTCTTAAATTCCTCGGCATAATCGAAATTAACTCCCATCGGATCGCTCGCTGGCGAATTCTGATGCAAAATACTTAAGTTCAATTGCTCCGGCCACCAATCACGATTGGACATCACATCATCTGCAGCTCGACTCTGGACTACTGGTGCAGGGACGGTAGCCGTGGGAACAGACACCGGAATGGTTAAACCAGTCACCGGACACTTGCTTCCCGGGGGCATCTCACTCCCATGAGCGGGAACGGCACTCAGTTCCGACTTACCAGATTCTTGAGCAAGCAAACACTGGCTAAAATTCAACAAACTTACCAACAGCAATGCTGTCACAATTGCAGTCGCTCTCATTTTATCCTCTCAATTTTCAAACTATGAAGTTTTGGAAATCACATCAGAACCTAGCAACGATTTCTATCTAGTCGAACCGCAGCACTCGTTAAAATTCAATCGGCATCATCCAGTTTTAAGGTTCTCTCAAGCTCAGCAGCATAAACTTTCTAATTTCATTTTCAAAGTGGCAGTCCCAGTCAGAAACGACTCAAAGAGAAAACGTCCACTTTCCATCAGAATGCAAGCTTAAAGGCCTGCCCCCCCTTTAGAGCCGCTCGATTTAATGCGCCCTCATGGCCTCACCACTCGAGGTCTTTCCCTTCTAGTAGAAACTCACAGCATGAGGGGTATTCGGGTTATAAGGTCTCTAAGTTCGGTTAATAAAACTTGCATTTGTACTCGCGTAACCTAGGTTTCCGTAGCGTCCGAACGTCGGTACAAATCCATTAATTTACTCGTTTTTATTTACATGAACTCCAGTTTTCTCGCCGCATCTCAGCGGATAACGGCCGACGTTTTTGTCTCTCGATCAGCGAGCGGCACAAACCAACAACACCTCGATGCGGCAATCGAGTGGCTCACCCGAGCTCACGACAACAGCCTTGATGGTGGGGTTGCCTATGGATACTGCCTAAGGGGCGGAGGCTGGAAGCCATCGTATGTCGAAACATCCGG
>JAAEMV010001061.1 GCA_024225195.1 Planctomycetaceae bacterium
ATTCCTAAATCCGTTTAGGAAACTAGCACCGCTTCCAGTGAAGCGGCAGACCGGTGGAGTCCGTAGACAGCGCACGATTCTTTTCGATGGGGTTAATTAGCGATGTGCGTTTTAGGCGTCAACATCAATCAGATGAAAAATTATGAGAAACGTGTTGCTGTGATAGCAGATGTGTTTTTTGAAGGGGAAAGTGGGCGTTTAGCCCTGCTTTTGACGCAAATGGCGAGATGTTTGCTAGCGTAGTTTTGAGTTTTCTTGTGCTTCTAGTCCACATTGTTTTTCGAAAGTGTGTTTTTCAGAAGGCGGTTATCGTCGATTTTCGGGTTCAACAAAAAAAGCCGCAACGAATTGCGGCTTGGTCTCTTTTGAAATGTAGGCGATGGGGCTTAGGGGCCAAACATCGCTTGTTGGAGAGGCGACTTAAGTTTAGAAATCGCCACCACCCATGCCGCCTCCGCCACTGAATTTGCCTCCGCCGCCACCTTCTTCTTCATCCTTGCTCTTTTTTCGCTTCTTGCCCTTACCGACGGTTTGGGTTTCGTCCGCGAGGTGGAGCATGTTTCTGAATTGGGTTCGATCACCCATGTCGTTTTTAACTCGGAAGTTACCGTTTTCGTCCATAACCAGGATCTCGCTTGCAGTCTGGTGACGCATTTTCTCGGTCCGTGGGAGTTCGAGTTCTTCGCCACTGATTGCGTCCACAACAACCATGCCGGTCGTGATCGGAACCTTGTATTGGTTAGGCCCTTCAGCATCTGGTGCGTTTTTGGCGACTTTTACTTCGAGCGTTGCTGGATGAAGAAAGTAGGATTCTGTGATAAAGTCCAGGGCGTCTCCACGATGAACGTTTTGTTTAGTTGGCAATGAAGTTCCAAGGTTTGCCTGCCACCATGCAGATGCGGCTACTTCAACATTCGGTTCGCCAACGGGAAGCTCATAACTTGTTCCGTTTTGTGAAAGTCGTAAAGTCTTGCCGGGGGTTACGCTACCCGCGGCAACTCGACCACGTGTTTGCTTGACCTTGACCGAGACTGGTTTGCTCCACTCAGATGGTCGAGCGTGTTGCAGGTAGTCTTGGTAAATAAATTCCCCGTTCTGCGTGTTGCTTGGGGCAACTGCAACTCGTGGTACGGCGATCTCCTCAATTTTATCCTTACCATTTTCGTCTTTGCCACGAATTTCTGTCACGACATAGGTAATGAGATTGGTCTTGGGGTTTTTTACCTCTTTTATGCGATTCAGCCGTTTGCGAACATCTGGGTTACGCATCGTGCTAGTAATTCTCACGTACTTTGCTTCAGGCTTGTCGGAAGTGTTGTCTGTGCCAGTCGGTTGGTTTGCCGTGTAGTCGCCGTCTCCATCGGGATCTTCCTGATCGGCGCTATCATCTTCGTCAGAGCCCTCGGCACCGCTTCCCATGTCGCTGTTTCCGCCGCCCATGCCCGCCAAATCAGTCATTCCGCTTGATTGCCGGTTGGCAAATTGCTTTCCCAGGTCTTCATTGTTCGGATCTCCCAACCATAATCGCATGCGGTACTCATAGGTTTTACCGACATCCTTTTGGTGGAAGTCAAAAAACCGAACTAAGCGGAATTGATGTTGAGCTTTGTCGGCGTCGATCGCTTTCTTGTGATCTGTAAAATCGCTTCCAGCGCGGGACTGAACGATTTCAGGTGCTTCGAGACCGAAGTCTCCCTCAGAACCACCGGGTGCAGATCCGCCGCGTCCACCACCGCCAGATGGGTCGCCCAAGCCTCCGGCGCCCATACCCATACCCATACCCATGCCCATGCCGCCCCCAAATTTGCCAGAGCCACCGGTCGCTCCCGGTTTTCCGGGTTTCTTGATGGTGGCATTGAGGATGTCATTGTCGTTGACTTCTTCCTCTTCTTCGGCTGCTGTGAATTCGGGGAATTCTCGTCGATTCTCAGCAAGTTTTGAATGGCTAATGTATGGGCGGTAATCGAAATCAAAGATTGCCGGAATAGGGCCAGTTAGAACTGGGTCAAAATGTTGAGGGGCAACGATGTCGGGTGCCGAGTTGTGAAACGCCTTAGGCATTCGGTGCATACTCGGAAAAAGTGACGGGAAATAGTAAGAGGTCTTGTCAGTGATGTTGGTCCACTCTTTTTCACCAACTTCACGGCGTTCGACTTCGAGATATTGGTAAGTCGGCTTATCGCGATCAGGGTAGTAACCCATGGCTGACGCGAAACTGTTTTCGTATTCTTTCCACTGTTGTTCGACGTCGACCAAGCCTGTTACACAGACAATGTTGAAGATCGCTGATCTTGTTGTAGCAGGGAAGTTGTGATGAGTTGGTCTTACACCTTTTGAAGTGTGGACGTTTACGGTTTGCGTTTTGGTTCCGACGCCGTCGATGACGGGAATTGGATTCACTTCGTCTTCGTCTTCTGGCTCGCTTTCACCGAGTCCTCCTGCCGCACCTCCTCTACCGCCGAGTCCGAAATCGTCTTCCTCGCCTCCACCTGGTTCTTCTTCTCCTCCGTCGTCGCCACCGAGACCAAAACCGGAGTCAAACCCACCCATGCCGTTGTCGGTCTCATCTAAGCCATCGCTGGGCGCGTTTGGATAGGCGGCAAACAAGTCAACTGAAGCTCCGATGTCGACTAACAATGGTGCCGTGAAAACAACCGCTTCCGGTTCAATGATTCCAAAAATACTGGGATCCAAACGCGCGTCGAGTGTTCGAGCAGCGATACCAGTGAACGGATCAACTTCGTAGATAGAAGCATCGACTTTGCTGCCGTCACGGACGATCTGGTCAACGTTTTTCCGACCAGTTCGATAGGACTTAATTTCATCCCAACTGGTTTCCGAATCGATGTATCGTTCGGCCTCTTTTGCCAATTTCACCAATTCGTCAGGCGATTTGTCGGAATATGGTTTAATCCCAAAGCCAATCCAAAAGAAGGCTGCCATCGCGATTAATGCAACGACGATGATCAGCTTTTCTGTGTGATACAAAAAGAATTTTTGCATGGCGGCTTTGCTGAAATCTGGCTTCATCATATTCAAAATCTCCTGTTCAGACTCGTAAATTTGTCCCTGAAACCAGGGTATTTCGATGCTGAAATTGGGTTGTTATTCGTCTTTGGGTGTCGTTGTTTTAAATTTGAGCAGTGGTCTAAGTGGCCGCGGTTAGTTGGTCAGCTGACTTGGGTGTCGATCAACTAAATTTCTAACCTGCTCTACGGTTTCGCTGGGTTATCGCTTCTTGGGTTGGCAGTTGCTGCTGAATCGTCGAGTGAGTCGGCATCTTCTTCTAGTCCCGCAGCTCGTTTCAACTCATTCTCACGGACGGGGTTGTAAATTTTTACGATTCCGAAAAATTCGACATTCACGTCATAGTTGGTTCTTGTTTCAACAGGCACGACTTCGGCGGCGGTGATATTAAATCCGTCCATGCCGAGGTTTTGTCCCATTCCGCTTCGTTTGTCCGCTGCAGCTCCCGCGGCTCCGCCACCGCCGTTAAGAGCGATATCGTCACCCCCGGGGGTGTGTCGGTTCCAGCGAACTTGCTGAATCTCGAAGGCAAACGGTGAGTTCGCACAGGCTGCCATGAAATCAGCAATTTTTCGCTCGTCCATCTTAAGAGCAATTCTGACTGGTACGCGTTTGGCAACGATCAGCTCGAGATTGGTTTCAGGCAGCTCTTGGCCCGTAATCACACCTTTGACGACTGCTGCCGGTAGTGGCTCAAAGTTCACATCAACGTAACGGTTGTCATAGGGGACGTTGCTAGTGGATCCGCCACCATCGTCAGTTCCCCCGCCCATGGGCATGCTGCGATTGAAGAAATCGCCATCGGGTTCAAAATTACCTTCTTCGTCATAGGGCTCTTCTCCGCCGTCGTCTCCAAAGCCGGGGAATCCCTGAGTCGACTTGCCGCCAGCCATTCCAGCGCTTGTTTTATCCGCAAGCCTCTGGTCGGCCGGAGTTAGTTCACCCAGCTTTCCTCCAACTTCTCTTCCAAACGCAACATGATCGATGTTTTTGATGACCGAGAGGTCGTTCGCGCTTGAATCGCCATTGACCTCACGGACAATTCGAAACATCGCTTCCAAAAGCCACAGGTCTTGCTGAAGCATATAGCACTGCAACGGGCTTGGGTAATCAAACTGGTTGCCGTCGTATCCATTAAACGATGTTAATTTTTCGTTCCACAGGTCTTGGTTTTTATCACTCCAGCGAACGGCGAACTGATTCATGTCGATGGTTGGGGAGTTCAGCGTTGGCGCTCCTCCGCTGGCACCTGCACCACCGGCACCCGCACCAAATCCTCCACGTCCAAATCCGCCTCCAGTAGGATCTCCGTCATCTTCGTCTGGGATTGGAGCGGAGTTATCTTGATACTTTGGATCGTACTTCCAATAGGCTCTCAAAACGTCGTCGCCACAAAGGTAAGACATTTGTTCTGGAATTCTCGCTCGGTAAAGCGTCAGCATCTGCTCCATTTGGGTACTTGCTGACGAGTTTAGTTCGTCCGGCATAGTTTCCGGCGGGTTATACTTACTGAAGAATTTCACAAAAGTGTCACTTGGGATGCATTTGGGCCAAACAAGGATCGAATCTTGAGCTTGTTTCCTAATTTTCCATGCCGCGACGATGGAGTCGATTGTTGCAGCTAACTCCTCCTGCATGCCTTGCCTGGAAGTCTCATTGGGGTGAGCAGCAATTGTCTCTTCCTCGGTTTCGGTCACGCCGTTTTTGAGAAGCGGGTTTGCCGTTACGGTTTTAATCCCCTTCGCCGTGGAGACTGATTTCTTAAGATCCGCCTCCTGTTTGGTGCGTTCGCCGTTAATGCCGCTAGTTATTAAAAACCAAGAGACGACCATAGCAATGGAAAGGGATCCGCAGACTAGCCAGAAAATGTTTTTCTTGGTCCAAGCAATGACTGGAGCTAATTGGTCCATGATTTAATCCTCAAAAATATTTATTAGGCACTTTGCCCAGTTCGTTGTTATGTGAATCGGTGGTTACCGACGGTGTTGGAGTCTCGCGACGGCGACTGGATAGGTCAGCCTTTAGATCGAAAAACCAACATAGTTGTTAACCTTCTTCTTCGATCGCGTCGCCAGCTTCCGCCTTTTTATCTGCTTCAATTTTCTCAAGTCGGGCTGTGCGAGCCTCCATTCGCTCTTTTTCCGAACGAGGTGTCCACGCCATTTGGACGACAAACGTAAACTCATTGACTTTTTGAACGTTGGGATCTTCATCGGGAGAGAGCGTTTCCGAAGCTGCTCCTGTGTCTCCAGCACCATCACCGGCGCCCATCCCCATACCCATGCCCATACCCATGCCTGAGCCACCACTGAATTTACCGCGGCCATCTCCTGTGCCTGCGGCTGAATCCTCATCAGCACCCTCGGTCGCGGTCGGATCAAAAACGATCGTCTTCTCTGCGAGTGGAGTTTGAAAGGTGACTGTTGGAAACGTAATGCCGATGTCAGCGTATGAGAATAACTCGTCCTTGCCATTGGTTGGGAGAACTACATCGTCCTTCTCAATCAGAGTTTTAATCAAAGTTTTTACAAGATATGCCTTACCCATGTTGAGTTTTGCAAGTTGCTCATCGCTATTGTGAAAGTGATGGCCGCGGACTTCGATAACCCATCCTTTTTTTCCTCCAAGAGGTCCAACGAGGCCGACATCGCCGGCGTCGATTTCTCCACCTGAATAGTCATCCACCTCTTGCATCTCGTCGGCAACAGCGAGCAAGTCTTCGACGTCTTCAGCGGAGGCGCCGCCTTCTTTCATCCTGTCTATTTCATCTTGATCCAACTGGAACATTTTATCGTGAATTGGCTTGACCTCATTCAGCCATGCCTGCAAGTTGGGGAAGTAGGCAGATTCGACATGATCGACGTAAAGTTCTTCGCGGTCGCTAAAAGGAATCTCAGTCGGAGCCGCACGATGGTCAGGCTGAGCGTCTTTGATCGCTTTAATCCGAGGATCTTCCGGGAAAGCTTGAGACAGGGCAGAGTAAAACTCAATCCAGGATGCCTTGCCTTCGGAGGCAGATGTCAGCTCGGTCGCAATCGTATTGAATTGCTGAAGTTGCAAAATCTGTTCTTCGTCGGAGGCGATGAAGCCGTCACTCTTGCTCTTTGTTGATTTAACCTGCGAGAGCGCTTTTTTCCACGAAACGTTATTCGCGTCTACAAATTTCTCGTTAGAGCTCCACCACGCGTTGGCGATCGAAAAGTATCCTAGAAGCAGACCAAAAGTGAGAAGGCCCACGGACGCCAAAACCCAGGGTTTTTTCGCTCGAATGATTCTCTCAACGACGATTTCCTGAGGAAGCAGATTCGTATCGATTCTACTTTCTTTGAGTCCCTGAATGCAAAGTCCGTAACAGGGAGCAAACGAGAGAAGATTGTTTGAAAATGTGGGTTGGGTAGTGACTTCACCGCCACTTAGCTTGTTGAATTCAGAGATTTTTGCGATGTCAATTTCTAGCTGTTTGTTCAGAAATTGTCGCAAACCAGGGAGTTTGGCCGCATTTCCAAGCAGGATAATCTCCGAAAGATCCGCAGACTTTTCGATACTCTGAAAATAGGTCAGGGATCGTTGAACTTCGTTTACGAGGTCGTTAAAGACCGGGCGCATCGCTTTGAAGATCGCTTTGGGATTTTCCGAAACGCGAGCATTCTTCTTCAGGTGCTCTGCTTTCGCCTGCGTTAGCTTCATCTCCCGAGAAAGCTGTTTTGTAAAGTGGTTGCCGCCAATTGGAATATTTCTCAACCAGAGCTTGATGCCATTGGTGACAATCAAGTCGGTCGTGTCTGTTCCCATCGAAAGAACGACTACGGAAGGCGGTGGATTATCCGGGTCGAACAGTTCGGGGTCTGGGAGATTTTTAATCTGGTCGAAACAGACAACGTTGAAGATTGACAATGGTGAGAGTTGAACGATGTCGATCTCTACGCCGATATCGTCGAAAGGTCGTAAAGCTCGGTAGACGGCTTCACGCTTCATCGCAAAGAGTCCGACTTCCGCGTCAATGGCGCGGCCCTCAACAACAACTCCGCCCAATTGCTGCCAGTCCCAAATGACGTCTTCAATAGGAAACGGAATCTGCTGTTTGACTTCGTACTTGACGATATCGGGCAGTGTTTTGATCTCGACCGGTGGTGGCTTGAAGAATCGTGAAAGTCCGGCCTGTCCCGAGACGCTAATCGCAACTCGATCTCCGAGGACTTCATTCCTGGAAAGGAATTCCTCTAACGCGTCCTTAATGAGTTCCTCAGGGTCTGAGTCAGGTTGGCTCAGAATCTTGGGATATTCGATGAAATCATATTTGTCGGCCACGACGGCCTGACCATCTGCATCCCAAGTACAACGGAGTGCCTTCAAAGCACATTGTCCGATGTCGATACCCCAAACGGCATTTTGTTTTGCCATCTTTACTGCCTACTAATTTCTGGGAACTACTAAAATAAGGTAAAACTCTCGCCAAATGATTGGCTGTCCACGAGCACTCTTTATTATAGGTTCAGTGACGTTGTTTCGTTAAGTTTGTTTCGAGTGGTTTTCTTCAAGACTGTACGGTTTTCGAAGGAGTTACGGATGAATTCGTTCATAAAGTCCGTGGAAACACGTGTAACTCTACCGGATGGCTTCAAAATGTGTCAAATTTTCGTTTATAAAACCCGTCTTTTCGTGAGTCATCGGCATCAAGTGCAGGTCAAAACGAGTTGTTCAGTTGGCAGAGTCATTAGACCAGCGACTGACCTGACGGTCATTACGACCAATTCGATTAATCGGGCTTTGCTGTTTTCATCACCTGCGACAACGTTGGACTGCTAATTCGTAATGAAATTTTGACTGCCCCGTCCCGATTTTCTTGAATTGAGCCTAAAATCAGGGTCTCGAAGGGGAATCGTGGCCTCTGGGCTAATAATCCCATAAAATCGTTCAAATACCACATACGCTTGTATGAATAACTATTCAAAACTCTTGATCGTGCTTCCCTGTCACTCGATGGAGGATTTCCCGATTCATCATCGCGGCCACGAAGCGGCCAATCTTCTGGCGAGTTGGACCGCGTTGTGGCATCCAGCGTTAATCGCGTCAGCGGGGAAAATGCCCGGCTGGCACCAAACTGATAACCCTGACATCGGTTTTGACGAAGAATTCCAAGACGTTTCGGATCAGGAAACCTCACCGTCGGATTCAAATGGGGTACTGCTGGCTGTGATTCCGCTCATCTCTGAATCACTGATGGACTCACAGCTATTAGATAATTTGGAATCCGAACAGGCGGTCGTGCTGTCCGACCTCGAGTCAAGGGACGCGATCATGGAACGTGCGATCGAGGCCAATGCTGGGGCAAAGCAGTTGGCGGCTGGACTCGATGATGGGCTAGTGCAAGATTTTTGCGCTCTTGGTTATGGCTTCCTCCAAGTCCAGCTGATGACGCGTCAGCTCAGATATTCGAGTAATCTGGATGAAACCAATTTTTCAGAGACGGTAGCCGAAGCAGCTCGATTTGCGACCGACGGAGATCAGGTAAAAGCCCGGGATGCATTGGGACGCTGTTTTGATCTGCTCTTAGAAGAGAAAAACGGTTACTACCCGGTCCAGCCTGAATTAATGGACGTTGTGCTGACTGCCAGCACGACACTTGGGCGTTCGATGACAAACCAGCTAGCATCGGATCATCCGATCAACTTACTGCTCAGCGGTGAAACTGGAGAATTAATTGCAGAGGGGCGTCCGCAGTTGCGAGAGACGACAATTGCGAGATTGAACGACAAGACATTGAGTATCGTGGGGGGGCTTGCTGATGAGTTGCCGGATTCGTTAATCGCGAGCGAGTCGATCCTGAATAATTTAAAACGTGGTCGCGACATGATGCAGTCGCAGTTTGGCGTCGTGCCCAGCGTTTTTATGCGTCGACGGTTCGGTTTGACTCCGACGTTGCCATCAATCCTTGAACAGCTCGGTTTTTCAGGCGCTGTTCATGCGACCTTGGACGGGGGGAAATTGCCGCTTAGCTCAAGTTGCAACATTCGCTGGACAGGTGATGATGACCAATCCATTCTGGCCATCGGCGATGTTCCGTTGAGTGCTGCTGATGCGGGGGCGTTTTTGGGACTTGGCGTCAAACTCGGAGAACAGATTGATTCGGCTCATGTTGCCGCGGCCGTTTTCGTGCACTGGCCTGACCGAACCTGCGAGTCATTCGAAGATCTTGTGCGGATCTCAAAATATGGTGCGTTGTTTGGCCAGTTCGTGACCCTCGATGACTATTTTGAATCTGTCTACGATCCTGGTTACGGAGACACATTCGCATCGGAAGAATATAAGCCACCCTATTTTAAACAAGCGCTCGAACTTCAGTCGCGGCAACCGATCTCCGCTTTTACGACCTATTTTCGCCGCTTTGCCGAAGTTTCGGCGTTGCGTTCGCTACTCATTCAAGCATGCCACCTACGTGGGCTCGATGCAGTTCGCGGTAAGGATCTGGAGTCTCGCATTGATCGTCTGCAGGCAAGGATTGAAGCGGCGATCGATCAGGAACCAACGGGAGATCCACCAACTCTGGAATCTGAAACTGCAGAATCTTTAGACGCAGCTCTCGAACGATTGCGATCTGAGTTGAAATCAATTTTAGAATGTGCCGAACAGAATTCTGCAGCTTCAGATCAAATTGAGATCCTAAACACGCTCGGTTGCCGACGACTGGTTGAGATTAAATCTAAAAGTTTGAAAGTCGGAACTCTGAAAAAATCTCCTCCGGTTTATGTTTGTGATAGCTCGGAATCAGAGGCTCACTGGGTGGTGGAATTACCATCAATGGGGAGAGTCGGCTTAAACGGCGATATGGTCACTACGAAGGACTTGTTGCGGAGCGACCCATCGATTGGTGAAGACAACACTTTGAGGAATGAATTCTTTGAATTGTCGGTCGACGAAGATACCGGAGGTATTCGCTCAATTCAGCTGTACAAGAATAGGGTTAACCTGATCAGTCAACAGTTGGCAGTCCGGTTGCCCAAGGATGCTGCGAATCCTCGCGGTGGTGGTAAGGCGCGGTATACCCGAATGTCTGCCGATGAGATCACTTTATCCATGGAGTCGCGGATTGCGGGAACACTCACCTCGCGTGGCATTTTGTTTGATGACGACGTCAAAATTGCGGACTATTGGCAGAAGGTCCGTGTAACCCGTGGCCAACGGAAGTCGAAGTTGAGGGGGAGATTACCCCGGTTTCAGGATTTTCTAAATCGAATAATCACTACGGTTGTTCCCGTTTGGCGTGGAAGAGTGAGGCGTCTCGATTGGTCGCCAATGCTGGTGAGATTCGACAGGATATTTACACCGATTGGTTTCATGCAACTCAATACATCGAAGTTGTG
>JAAEMV010001062.1 GCA_024225195.1 Planctomycetaceae bacterium
CGCGGGCCGTGGGGCGGTAGGAATGCTGGATCACGCCACAATACGGGAAGAAAATACGGTGCGTGACGCATCCCAGTACGGCGTGATCGATGTATGGCTCGGGTAGGAAACCTGCTGCAGAACTGGTTCGCTTTTGGGTTTGGTTAGACGTTACCGGGCGATTTTGGCCTGGTTTCAAGTTGCTTTGGTCCTCTGGCCACAGGCTGACCAGTAATTCTTCGATTTGAGGCTTCCGGTTTGCAGGGGCCTTGAAGTTCGTATTTTCGCGTTGATTTCCAGTAATCGCAGCTTTTTGTGCGGCGAGAGAAGGATTTTTCCGGATGAGGAAAGATTTTCTTTTGCCTCGTGACCTGACGTGTCATCCGCATCGCGAAAAATCGTTTTGTCGAGCAATTGATTGCTCGAGAGACAGAACATCATTCTTTGCGGGAAACTAAACCATGACACAAATGCTTCTTTTTGATGCTCCAGCCGATGCCGCGATTCTTCCTGTTACAGAATCGTTTCAAGCCGAGAGCGTGGTTGCTGGGAACGCAGTTACTGGGAACGGTGTCGTGGAGCGAAGCGTTCCAGTGAAACGCAGCAATGTTGCTGCAAAGAGCGATCGCGAAGGCGGTGTACACCACATGGGTGATCTCGCTCGTTTGGTTTTGCTGCGGTACGACGTGGTTGCAAAACGACGTGCTGTGATGGCTGCTCGCCGTGCAACTCGCCGAGTTGCCCGCTAACCAA
>JAAEMV010001063.1 GCA_024225195.1 Planctomycetaceae bacterium
AGATAACATCGGAGCCGAGCCATTCTCAACGAGACCAAAACTAACACCGTGCCGAACGGAATGCTGATCAAAAGTCATGATCTGAGCAGTGGTCCTCCCATCTGGCTCGATCAGGGCAACGTATTGATCCGAATCCCCCAAACGAAAATTAGTTTCTAATGGAACCGTATCTTTCACATCTAATCCCGACGCGTAAACCAGTATTCGAGAACCCGGGGGAACAACGACTTTAGGAAACTGCCACTTTCGAGGTTTGTTTAGATCATCCGTTAAGAACCAGCCACTGAGATCAGAATTCACTTCCGCTGGATTCCAAAGCTCTATCCAATCGGGACAGTGTCCAGACTGATCTACAATCTCACCTGCATTGGATGGCTGTACCTCTGAGATCACCACATAACCTGAAGGTTCTCCGGAACTCGGAACCTCTTTCAACAACGTGGCCGCGGCGTCTTTCCCGTCAGCACTAGACGCTGTTGCATCGAGAGCCTCTTTCACTTTTTCAAATTCCTGAGGTGAAGCAGCAGAGGAACTGCCCTCAAGTGACTGAGCAGTTTCGGAGTTGGTTTGATTCGCTGGCTCTGATCCTGGTTGACAACCAAGAAATAGACCGGCCAAGCAAAATCCAATCCAGATGATAATTGGTAAGGCAAATTTCATTTGTTATTCAATCAAACGATTCAAAATGGAAACCGAGCACTGAGCTAAGACCTTTAGCGGACTCCCGCCATTTTCAGTGACGATTTAAACCTCTCGCTTTTTATTTCACGAATTAAAGAGCCGATCTTTTGGGGCACAAAAAGTTACCCCCCCAATTGCAGGGCAGCCATCTGCTCGTTGTATTTTGTCAACATATAGCTAGGCGAAGGATATTTTGACCCTTAAATTTGACACAACCCAAACTTAATCAGCGTTCCTATTGCGTGCTGATGTCCACAACAAGGGTATCTGAGCCGAACCCTGGCTCCCCTCGCAGACAAACTGGATTTGATTTTGACACAGTTGATAGACTTTAGTGTGGAAGAATTTGACGCTACCGAACACCCAACACTAGGTATTCCTTTTCAGCGTCCTTCGAAAACCATGATTGCGTTGAAAGATTTTTTGATCGAATCCAACCTCCTGGAAAGAAAACGCCAAATATTTCACCTCTCCATTCGTCAACACGTCGACTGGTTTAAAATTAAGTAATTAAACGAACTGAGCGTCAGCAGGGAAGCAAATCAACCTTCAATTAAATCTCGGAGCGATCGCATGCGAAACAACCCATCGGTCTTAGTCCTTTTACTGGCAACATTAACGATAGCAGGATGCGCTCAACCATTTCCTTCCATTAGTGTGACCAATGAATCGAGTTACCCACTTCATATCGTTGCGTTGAGCGCCGTCAATTCTTTTAAAAAAGCGACAGTGTCGATGGGGGAAACAAAAGCTGTCGTACCTCAACCGACCTATGTTGGAAAAACAATCGCGATCAAATGGTACATCGTTGGTGCCCCTAAATCCCTACCGGCAGTCAGAGAAACCTTAGTTTCCATTCCTCAAAATTGGGATGGTCATTCGCCACTTACTCTCTCATTCTCTCAGCAAAAAAAGTGGGCGGCGTCGGCTCATTAAATGTGTAA